>NZ_CP125377.1:300000-600000 GCF_034008315.1 Pseudomonas sp. P8_241
TGACGTCAAGTCATCATGGCCCTTACGGCCTGGGCTACACACGTGCTACAATGGTCGGTACAGAGGGTTGCCAAGCCGCGAGGTGGAGCTAATCCCACAAAACCGATCGTAGTCCGGATCGCAGTCTGCAACTCGACTGCGTGAAGTCGGAATCGCTAGTAATCGCGAATCAGAATGTCGCGGTGAATACGTTCCCGGGCCTTGTACACACCGCCCGTCACACCATGGGAGTGGGTTGCACCAGAAGTAGCTAGTCTAACCTTCGGGAGGACGGTTACCACGGTGTGATTCATGACTGGGGTGAAGTCGTAACAAGGTAGCCGTAGGGGAACCTGCGGCTGGATCACCTCCTTAATCGACGACTCAGCTGCTCCATAAGCTCCCACACGAATTGCTTGATTCATTGAAGAAGACGAAAAGAAGCAGCCCGAAATTGGGTCTGTAGCTCAGTTGGTTAGAGCGCACCCCTGATAAGGGTGAGGTCGGCAGTTCGAATCTGCCCAGACCCACCAATTTTGTGTGGGAAACGCCTGTAGAAATACGGGGCCATAGCTCAGCTGGGAGAGCGCCTGCCTTGCACGCAGGAGGTCAACGGTTCGATCCCGTTTGGCTCCACCACTAACTGCTTCTGATTGTGTAAAGCTTAGAAATGAGCATTCCATCGGTTCGATGGTGAATGTTGATTTCTAGTCTTTGACTAGTTCGTTCTTTAAAAATTTGGGTATGTGATAGAAAGATAGACTGAACGTTACTTTCACTGGTAACGGATCAGGCTAAGGTAAAATTTGTGAGTTCTCTTAGTTGAGAAATTCGAATTTTCGGCGAATGTCGTCTTCACAGTATAACCAGATTGCTTGGGGTTATATGGTCAAGTGAAGAAGCGCATACGGTGGATGCCTTGGCAGTCAGAGGCGATGAAAGACGTGGTAGCCTGCGAAAAGCTTCGGGGAGTCGGCAAACAGACTTTGATCCGGAGATGTCTGAATGGGGGAACCCAGCCATCATAAGATGGTTATCTTGTACTGAATACATAGGTGCAAGAGGCGAACCAGGGGAACTGAAACATCTAAGTACCCTGAGGAAAAGAAATCAACCGAGATTCCCTTAGTAGTGGCGAGCGAACGGGGACCAGCCCTTAAGTGGCTTTGAGATTAGCGGAACGCTCTGGAAAGTGCGGCCATAGTGGGTGATAGCCCTGTACGCGAAAATCTCTTGGTCATGAAATCGAGTAGGACGGAGCACGAGAAACTTTGTCTGAATATGGGGGGACCATCCTCCAAGGCTAAATACTACTGACTGACCGATAGTGAACTAGTACCGTGAGGGAAAGGCGAAAAGAACCCCGGAGAGGGGAGTGAAATAGATCCTGAAACCGTATGCGTACAAGCAGTGGGAGCCCACTTTGTTGGGTGACTGCGTACCTTTTGTATAATGGGTCAGCGACTTATTTTCAGTGGCGAGCTTAACCGAATAGGGGAGGCGTAGCGAAAGCGAGTCTTAATAGGGCGTCTAGTCGCTGGGAATAGACCCGAAACCGGGCGATCTATCCATGGGCAGGTTGAAGGTTGGGTAACACTAACTGGAGGACCGAACCGACTACCGTTGAAAAGTTAGCGGATGACCTGTGGATCGGAGTGAAAGGCTAATCAAGCTCGGAGATAGCTGGTTCTCCTCGAAAGCTATTTAGGTAGCGCCTCATGTATCACTGTAGGGGGTAGAGCACTGTTTCGGCTAGGGGGTCATCCCGACTTACCAAACCGATGCAAACTCCGAATACCTACAAGTGCCGAGCATGGGAGACACACGGCGGGTGCTAACGTCCGTCGTGAAAAGGGAAACAACCCAGACCGTCAGCTAAGGTCCCAAAGTTATGGTTAAGTGGGAAACGATGTGGGAAGGCTTAGACAGCTAGGAGGTTGGCTTAGAAGCAGCCACCCTTTAAAGAAAGCGTAATAGCTCACTAGTCGAGTCGGCCTGCGCGGAAGATGTAACGGGGCTCAAACCATACACCGAAGCTACGGGTATCACTTAGGTGATGCGGTAGAGGAGCGTTCTGTAAGCCTGTGAAGGTGAGTTGAGAAGCTTGCTGGAGGTATCAGAAGTGCGAATGCTGACATGAGTAACGACAATGGGTGTGAAAAACACCCACGCCGAAAGACCAAGGTTTCCTGCGCAACGTTAATCGACGCAGGGTTAGTCGGTCCCTAAGGCGAGGCTGAAAAGCGTAGTCGATGGAAAACAGGTTAATATTCCTGTACTTCTGGTTATTGCGATGGAGGGACGGAGAAGGCTAGGCCAGCTTGGCGTTGGTTGTCCAAGTTTAAGGTGGTAGGCTGGAATCTTAGGTAAATCCGGGATTCTAAGGCCGAGAGCTGATGACGAGTGTTCTTTTAGAACACGAAGTGGTTGATGCCATGCTTCCAAGAAAAGCTTCTAAGCTTCAGGTAACCAGGAACCGTACCCCAAACCGACACAGGTGGTTGGGTAGAGAATACCAAGGCGCTTGAGAGAACTCGGGTGAAGGAACTAGGCAAAATGGCACCGTAACTTCGGGAGAAGGTGCGCCGGTGAGGGTGAAGCATTTACTGCGTAAGCCCACGCCGGTCGAAGATACCAGGCCGCTGCGACTGTTTATTAAAAACACAGCACTCTGCAAACACGAAAGTGGACGTATAGGGTGTGACGCCTGCCCGGTGCCGGAAGGTTAATTGATGGGGTTAGCTAACGCGAAGCTCTTGATCGAAGCCCCGGTAAACGGCGGCCGTAACTATAACGGTCCTAAGGTAGCGAAATTCCTTGTCGGGTAAGTTCCGACCTGCACGAATGGCGTAACGATGGCGGCGCTGTCTCCACCCGAGACTCAGTGAAATTGAAATCGCTGTGAAGATGCAGTGTATCCGCGGCTAGACGGAAAGACCCCGTGAACCTTTACTATAGCTTTGCACTGGACTTTGAATTTGCTTGTGTAGGATAGGTGGGAGGCTTTGAAGCGTGGACGCCAGTTCGCGTGGAGCCAACCTTGAAATACCACCCTGGCAACTTTGAGGTTCTAACTCAGGTCCGTTATCCGGATCGAGGACAGTGTATGGTGGGTAGTTTGACTGGGGCGGTCTCCTCCTAAAGAGTAACGGAGGAGTACGAAGGTGCGCTCAGACCGGTCGGAAATCGGTCGTAGAGTATAAAGGCAAAAGCGCGCTTGACTGCGAGACAGACACGTCGAGCAGGTACGAAAGTAGGTCTTAGTGATCCGGTGGTTCTGTATGGAAGGGCCATCGCTCAACGGATAAAAGGTACTCCGGGGATAACAGGCTGATACCGCCCAAGAGTTCATATCGACGGCGGTGTTTGGCACCTCGATGTCGGCTCATCACATCCTGGGGCTGAAGCCGGTCCCAAGGGTATGGCTGTTCGCCATTTAAAGTGGTACGCGAGCTGGGTTTAGAACGTCGTGAGACAGTTCGGTCCCTATCTGCCGTGGACGTTTGAGATTTGAGAGGGGCTGCTCCTAGTACGAGAGGACCGGAGTGGACGAACCTCTGGTGTTCCGGTTGTCACGCCAGTGGCATTGCCGGGTAGCTATGTTCGGAATAGATAACCGCTGAAAGCATCTAAGCGGGAAACTAGCCTCAAGATGAGATCTCACTGGGACCTTGAGTCCCCTGAAGGGCCGTCGAAGACTACGACGTTGATAGGTTGGGTGTGTAAGCGCTGTGAGGCGTTGAGCTAACCAATACTAATTGCCCGTGAGGCTTGACCATATAACACCCAAGCAATTTGAGTCGAAAGGCCAGATTGCGGTGTGTGAAGACGCAATGAACCGAAAGTTCGAAATACTCACAAAACACCAAGCTATCACATCCCCAATTTGCTGAAGCGCGGCCGACTGGCCACGATTCGGTACCCGAATTTCTTGACGACCATAGAGCATTGGAACCACCTGATCCCATCCCGAACTCAGCAGTGAAACGATGCATCGCCGATGGTAGTGTGGGGTTTCCCCATGTGAGAGTAGGTCATCGTCAAGATTAAATTCCGAAACCCCAATTGCGAAAGCAGTTGGGGTTTTGTCTTTAAAGTAGAAACATCAAGAATTCGCTGGCACGTCGTCAACGACGGACTCGCACACAGAATTTCTTGACGACCATAGAGCATTGGAACCACCTGATCCCATCCCGAACTCAGCAGTGAAACGATGCATCGCCGATGGTAGTGTGGGGTTTCCCCATGTGAGAGTAGGTCATCGTCAAGATTGATTTCCAAAACCCCTGTCTGCTAACGCAGACAGGGGTTTTGTCATTTCCGGGACTAGAAAAAAGCGGCAGATGTAAAAAAGCCAGCGCCTGAGTCCAGGGGCTGGCTTTTGCGTATGGGCGAGTACCAATGAGAACGAATTGCTAATTGTCGCAGCGGCAAATGCCACCATCCCACACGCAAGCCAACAAGTGGCGCGCATCGAATTGTTAGGCGACCCTACTGCCCAGGTTTGGCAAGGCGCCGTTACGCCGATAGGCATTATGAGAACAAAGTTTGTTCCACTGTACTGAGGATCACTTTGGAGTGTTTCTGGCCACAACTTCCGGGCTGTTGAGGTAGCGTGTGATGACCTCCACCGCCCGATTCAGGTGATGCTCAAGCAAATTCACCGAGCGGTCGACATCCCGGTCTTGCGCGGCCTGCAACAGCGCTCGGTGATCGTCCTCTGACAGTTTGCCCAACCCCATGGACTCCAGATTGAACCGCAAGAAACGCTCCTCTTCATTCAGACCGTCTTCGACCAGTTTCAACAGTCGGCGATTGGGTGTCCGGCAGTAAAGCGTCATGTGAAAGAGCCGGTTGAGTCGCCCGATCTCCGTGAAGTCGTGCTCGGACTCCAGGGCTTCGATGTATCGACGAGCCTGTTCAACATCCTCTTCCTCAAGCAGCGGCACTGAGAGGCGCAAGGCTTGCGATTCCAGCAGAATTCGCAACGCGTACGTCTCCACGGCGTCGCCCTGGACCAATGGCGCGACAACAGCACCTTTATGAGCGATCACGTTGAGCAGAGCTTGTGCTTCGAGTTGGCGCAAGGCTTCGCGAACAGGCATGCGGCTGACGCCGAACAGGTCGGCCAGATCCTGCTGGCGAAGGGCGGTACCACAGGGAATGCGTCCGTCGAGTATGGCCGAGCGCAGGGTTTGTTCGATCACTGCGCGTGCCAGATGCGAGGGAATCGGCCCATTGACCTGGATACTGCTGAGAGGATTGGGCTTTTTTGTCACTACAACGCACTCTGATTGGCAGATATTTTGGATCCAAAAGACATTAGTGACTGCCTGGCACCTTGTCAATCGGGCAATCGAATGCCTTATTTACAGTTTAGCGTGCCCCGATGATCTCATCGTGCCATTGTCTCTTGGGTTTATCTTCACTCTTCAAGAGCACCCTCCTACCTATCCTGAATGCCTCGTATTGGCGGCGCGTTTAGCGATCCCCGGATTTTTCCCTGATCAGCCGAAGGGCGCCGGCGATTGTGAAGACTACGCTATAGCCAAGTACCTCAGCCTGCGTCTTCTCGGCTTGGTAAGGCAACAAGAAGGTCGGTGGTACCAAGCGCTTGTCGCGCTGACAGGATGTGTTGAAAAACGCCGGCCGAAGATTTCCCGGTCGAGACGACTCACTAGGAGCATGTGCTCAGATGTCTTTGTTCAAACAGCTGTTGATTGCTATCTGTCTGTTCCTGGTTGTCGCTTTCACCGGCAGCTTCATGGTCAGCCTGGAGAGCTCGCGCACTCAGTACGTCAACCAGTTGCGCTCCCACGCTCAGGATGCGGCAACGGCATTGGCGCTATCGCTGACTCCGAATATCGACGATCCGGCGATGGTCGAGTTGCTGGTGAGTTCGATCTTCGACAGCGGTTACTACGCGAGCATTCGCGTCGTCGATTTGAAAACCGATCAGCCTTTAGTCGAGCGCAGTGGCATTCCAGCGGTCACTCATGTGCCGGACTGGTTCGTCGAGCTGATCGGCCTGGAGCCTGCCGGTGGCGATGCAATCGTCAGTCGTGGTTGGGAGCAGGCGGCGCGTGTCGAGGTGGTCAGTCACCCGATGTTCGCCGTCGGCAAATTGTGGCAAAGCGCATTGGGCAGCCTGGGGTGGTTGTTGCTCTGCGGAGCAGTCAGCGCCGGGCTTGGCGCGCTCTTGCTGCGCCGGCAGTTGAGGCCGCTCGATTACATGGTCAAGCAATCCCACGCCATCGCCCGACGGGAGTTTCTCAGCCTGCCGGAACTGCCGCGAACCCCCGAACTGCGTCGGGTGGTGCAGGCCATGAACCAAATGGTCGAGAAGCTCAAGGCGCTGTTTCAGGAGCAGGCCGAGCGCAGTGAAAAGCTGCGGGCCGAGTCCTATCAGGACACATTGACCGGGTTGGCCAACCGACGTTACTTCGAGATGCAGTTGAATGCGAGGGTGAGTAATCCGGAACAGGCCAGCTCGGGTTATCTGCTGCTGTTGCGAGTCAAGGATCTGGCAGGTCTCAATCAGCGCCTCGGTGGCCAGCGCACCGATGAAGTGCTCAAGGCGGTGGGCGAGCAACTGTCTCGCGAGTGCGCCAAATACCCGGAAACCCAGAACCTGGTGACGCGTATTCGGGGTGGCGAATTTGCCGTGCTGGCGCCGGGGTTGGTGCGCGAGGAGGCGTTGCATCTGGCACAACAGCTCGACAGTGCCCTGGCCAGCCTTCACTCCACGGGTGCGACGGATGTGCCGGCTGTTGCGTCGATTGGCCTGGCGCCGTTTGCTCATGGTGATTCACCGCAGGCCGTGCTCAACCTCGGTGATCAGGCTCTGGCCCAGGCAGAAAGCCAGGGAGAACAGAACTGGGCATGCCTGGAGCACAACCTTTCGGCCAGCGTCGGTGATGATCACCATGCCTGGCACCGGCTGCTCGATCAGGCGCTGACTCAGCGGCGTTTCCAGCTTTATTTCCAACCGGTGGTGGCCGCCCAGGACACTCAACTGGTGCTGCATTATAAAGTGTTGTCGCGGCTGCTCGACGATCAGGGCCAGACCATTCCCGCCGGGCGTTTCCTGCCATGGCTGGAGCGCTTCGGCTGGACCGTACGGCTCGATCAAATGATGCTCGAGCGGGTGCTGGAGCAAATGGATGAGCATGACCAGTCGCTGGCGCTGAACCTGTCTTCGGCGACCCTGACCGACCCCCAGGCGCAAAACAAAGTCTTCGAACTTTTGCGCGCGCATTCCAATCTCGGTCCGCGCCTGACCCTGGAAATCGGCGAAGAGCAATTGCCCGAACAAGCAGTGCTGGAGCAACTGACTCGACGCCTGCGCGAACTAGGCTTCTCATTGAGTCTGCAACATTTTGGTGGCCGCTTCAGCATGATCGGTAATCTGGCGCGGCTGGGGCTGGCCTATCTGAAGATCGACGGCAGTTACATACGGGCGATTGATCTGGAGACTGACAAGCGCCTGTTCATCGAGGCAATCCAGCGGGCGGCACACAGCATCGATTTGCCGCTGATTGCCGAACGGGTTGAGACACAAGGTGAGTTGTCGGTCATTCGCGAGATGGGCATGTATGGGGCACAGGGGCAGTTGTTCGGTGAGCCCAAGCCTTGGCAGTAAGGTTTCCGAACCGGGTTGTCAGAGCAGCTATCGCCAGCAGGCTAGCTCCCACTCGGGATTTGAATGGTTATCTCGAGGCGGTCCAGCTCGCGATGTGGCTGGAACAGTCACTGAAAAGTGATCAGATCAATCCGCTTTCATCCTCATCAATCAAATGGCTCAAACCACCCAGTGCTTCACGGGCCTGAGTACGGTCCATGAGCTTGGCTTGCGCGGCAATCGGCAGGTCGGTGACACGGATCACGCCTTTGTCTGTCAGCGCCTGAATCAAGTCGTCGAGCACCCGGATCATTTCCGGATCGCTTTGTCTGAGTCGTTTGAGGTTGGAAGCCAGTTTTTTGTTGACTAACCAATCCTTGAGCTCCGGATGTTCCGCAGGCAGTGTTTCCGTGGCCTCGGGGTAGGCTTGTGCTTCCACACGGACCAGTTGTCCTTCTGCATCGCGTTGCACGTAAAACATTGCGAATCCCTCATAAGTAAGCCGGCACCATGTGACAGCAGCATAGACAATGCCGCGCCAGTAAAGGGATGCCCGAGCAGTGTCAAATTCTTAACTGAATTCGCTCTTTGCTCTTTGCCGTTGAAGTAACTTCATGCTTGTAACTAAGATCTTGATTTGAAAGATTTATATTCAGCTTGTCATTAATGCCCTATATAAATTAGTTCAACTGGTCCGTTAATTGCTTTAACATTTTATGCATTCTATCGAGACCATCCATCTAGATGGGCGCCATTCGCCGAAAATCATGTGCGCCTCTGAATGGTATGCAGGATAATACCGCGCCGTCGTTCAGGCCGCGTAGACCGGCGCTTGTGGTGCGATCAGGGTTCGACGTTCAGATAGCGCGCCAAATAAATAATGCTGTTTTTCCGTCAAAAACATGGCGATAAAAAGATTTTTTTTAATCGCGATCCGATATTACACTTGCGGCCATCAAAATATTGGCGATATCATTTTGATGGCTCGCATTATTGAATTCACGAGCTACATGCTCTTTATGTGCCAGCGACTCGGGTAATCCATTATGAATCGAACAGACGATATATCGAATCTATTCAACAGGTTCGGAGCAAGTGCGGACAGTTATCTCGAGTTCGGAAGTCAATTCGATTACAAGGAAAAGCCTCTCGCGCTGGCACCGATGCCGCAGGCGGCCGTCGTCGTTGAAAGCGTTCAACCGCAGAAAAACATCAATGAAGCTCCGTTGATCAAATCAAAGCTCGCTAACGAGACCCGTATGCCGGCTCGGGATGTTTCGCCGTCTGAGACCCCACTTCGCCACTTGTTGGCTGAAGTGGCATTGGCGCGTCAGGCTGAGGCGCAGGCGCGTAACGAAGAGGCGCTGCGCCAGGTTTTACCTCAAGTTCGTCCAGCCAAGTCACCGGCCCATGTCATTGCGGTGATATCGGCCAAAGGAGGTGTCGGCAAGACAACGCTGTCTTCGGCATTGGCCACCGCTTTGCGGCTGGAAGGCGCAAAGACACTGGCCATTGATCTTGATCCACAAAACGCTTTGCAACATCACTTGGGGGCTCAGCCGGATGTAGCGGGCCTGGGCAGCGCAAGCCTTAATGGTGAAAACTGGAATTCACTGCTATTGACCGGTTCTGCAGGTGCGCTGGTATTGCCTTATGGCGTGGTGACTGAAGCGGAGCGTAGGACGCTGGAGCGCTATCTGGCAAACGATCGTTACTGGCTGGCCGGTCAATTGGCGAAGATGGACCTGGGCGAAAACGATGTGGTGATTCTCGACACTCCCCCTGGTCGCACTGCCTACCTGGATCAAGCCCTGATGGTGGCCGACCAGGTACTCGTTGTCGCGACTGCCGATGCGGCGTGTTTCGTCACGCTTGAGCAGGTGGAGCGGATTCTGACCGAGCACATGTCCGTTGGGCAGGCGCCGAAGTGCAATTACGTGATTAACCAGTTCGACGGCTCTCGCATGTTCTGCCGCGATATGCATGAAGTGCTCAAGCGTCGGCTGGGTTCGAATCTGCTAGGTGTAGTTGCACTGGATCATGCCGTTGGCGAAGCGCTGGCATACGGTCACAATCCTCTGCTGGAGGCCGAATCGTCCAAGGCCTGCCAGGACATGATGATGTTGATTGACACACTCAAGGCGCAGTTGAAATCCATGGATGTTGCAGAGTCATACGCCTCGTGATCAACCCTTCGACACCAGAAACGTCACCCCTGACCCCGTCTCAGCGCTTCGCTCAGGCGGTTTCCGATCGCCTGGACAAAATGCCCGGGTCGTTGCGTCGGGTGATGACCATCGGCGTCACATTGCTGTGCGGCCTGCTGGCGTTGTTTATCATCACAGTCCCGTTCGACTTGTACTCGCAGTGCATTTTCGCCCTTGGCTGCTTTATTGCTGCTCTGCTGCTGCGCAAAGTTCCAGGCCGCCTGACGGTGCTGATACTCATCGGGCTGTCTCTGACCGCTTCACTGCGTTATCTGTACTGGCGGCTCACCTCCACCCTCGGATTTGAGGGATGGGTCGACATGCTGTTCGGTTACGGGCTGGTTCTGGCCGAGCTGTACGCGATGATCGTGCTGGTGTTCGGGTACCTGCAAACCGCGTGGCCCTTGCGCCGCAAACCGGTGTTGATGAGCGCTCCGCCGAGCGAGTGGCCAACGGTCGATGTGTTCATCCCTTCCTACAATGAAACCCTCGATATCGTGAAAGTCACGATCTTCGCCGCCCAAGCCATCGACTGGCCTAGGGACAAGCTGCGTGTGCATGTGCTCGATGACGGACGCCGCGAAGATTTCCGCGACTTCTGCGAGCAGATCGGCGTGGGCTACATCGTTCGTGACAACAACCGTCACGCCAAGGCGGGCAACCTGAACGAAGCGCTAAAAGTTACCAGTGGCGAGTTCGTGACCATTTTCGATGCCGATCACGTACCGACACGCTCTTTCCTGCAAGTTTGTGTCGGCTGGTTCATCAAGGACCCGAAGCTGGCGATGCTGCAAACGCCGCACTTTTTCTTCTCCCCGGACCCTTTCGAGAAGAACCTCAATACCTTCCGCTCCGTACCGAACGAGGGCGAGTTGTTCTACGGGTTGGTGCAAGATGGCAATGACTTGTGGAACGCCACGTTCTTCTGCGGCTCCTGCGCGGTCATTCGACGAGCGCCGTTGCTGGAAATCGGTGGTGTGGCCGTCGAAACCGTGACCGAAGATGCTCACACTGCGCTCAAGCTCAACCGCGCCGGTTACAACACCGCCTATCTTGCCATTCCTCAGGCGGCCGGGCTGGCGACGGAAAGCCTGTCGCGGCACATCAGCCAGCGGATTCGCTGGGCACGAGGCATGGCGCAGATTTTCCGCACCGACAATCCACTGTTCGGCAAAGGCCTGAATCTCGGTCAGCGTCTGTGTTACCTGAACGCGATGCTGCACTTTTTCTACGGTTTGCCGCGCCTTGCGTTTCTCACGGCGCCCCTGGCCTTTCTGTTTTTCGATGCGCAGATATTTCATGCCTCGGCGTTGATGATCACGGCCTATGTACTGCCGCACATTCTCCACGCGAGTTTGACCAACTCCAGCATTCAAGGACGTTTCCGGCATTCGTTCTGGAACGAGGTCTACGAGACGGTTCTGGCCTGGTACATCATGGGGCCGGTACTGATGGCGCTGGTCAATCCCAAGTTTGGTGGCTTCAATGTCACCGACAAGGGGGGAGTCATCGAAGAAAAGTATTTCGAGTGGAAGCTGGCTCGTCCTTACATCGTGCTGCTGATCCTGAATGCTGCGGGTCTGATCTACGGAGTGGTCCGGCTGATGGAAGGCGCCGAGGGCGCCACCACCACCATCCTGATCAACCTGGCGTGGACCGTCTACAACCTCATCATCACCAGCGCCTCCGTGGCGGTGGCCAGTGAAACACGTCAGGTGCGCTCCGAGCCGCGCGTGGCAGCGGCTCTGCCGATGCGTCTGACCCGTGCCGATGGCACCACGGTCGAAGGCGTGACCCAGGACTTCTCGCAAAAAGGCCTGGGCTTCCGATTGCAGGGGGGCGACCTTGTACCTCAGGGCGAACGGGTGAAAATCTCGCTGTTCCGCAATCAACAATTGAGTGTGTTCCCGGCGGTCGTCGTTTTCAGTCGCGATGGCCTTCTGGGAGCGCAATTCGACGGGCTGACCCTGCGTCAGCAAAGTGAGTTGATACGCCTGACCTTTTCCCGCGCCGACACCTGGGCCGCGACCTGGGGCGGCGGTCAAGTCGATACGCCACTGGCTGCCTTGCGTGATGTCAGCGGCATTGGCCTGCGTGGCATCTACGAACTCTTCAAAGCCACGGTCATGGAAACACGGCGTCTGTTACGTCGCCGCCGCGCCACCCCACCTTCCCTAGAAAACGTTTTGGACAAGTGATGAACTCGAAGTCTTTCGCTTTCGCTAATCTGCGCGACCGCGCACTGGCACGCCTGGCGTGCGCCTTGCTGGCTTTGGGTGGTGGCACTGCGGTCTACGCCGAAACGGAGCCGGCGGACGTGGCACCGGGTGCCACCGGTTACAGCATGACGCTCAAGCAATTGGGTCGGAACTATCCAATGAGCCTGCGCGGGGTGGAGTCTACCGACAGCGTCAACTTCGATGTGCGCGCCGATTCGATTGTCACGGGCGCCAAGCTGACGTTGCAGTACACCTATTCGCCGTCGCTGCTGGCGGATCTGTCGCAGATCAACGTCATGGTCAACGATGAAGTGGCCGCAAGCCTGCCGTTGCCCAAGGAAAATGCCGGGCAATTGCAGAAGCAGGTGGTCGATATCCCGGCGCACCTGATCACCGAGTTCAACCGCCTGAGTCTGCAATTCGTCGGTCATTACACCATGGGCTGTGAAGACCCGCAGCATTCCAGCCTGTGGGCGAAGATCAGCAACGCAACCGAGCTGAGTATCGAGGTGTCGCCGCTGGCTTTGCCGAACGACTTGTCAATCATGCCGCTGCCGTTCTTCGACCGCCGCGATGCCCGGGCACTGAACCTGCCGTTCGTGTTTGCCGGCACACCGGATAACACCACCCTGGAGGCGGCCGGCGCGTTGTCATCCTGGTTCGGCGCCCAGGCCAGTTATCGCGGAGCGACATTTTCCTCGCGCTTTAACCAGATACCGGCCCATGGCAATGCGGTGGTGCTGCTCAGCGGTCCTGGCGCGCTGCAGGTTGGTGGCTTGAGCCTGCCTGAAGCCAAGGGCCCCACGCTGACCGTGATGACCAACCCCAATGACGCCAATGGCAAGTTGTTGGTGATCATCGGACGTGATGGTGCCGAACTCAAGCAGGCGGCCACGGCGCTGGTGCTCGGTAGCCAGGCACTGTCGGGCAGTAGCGTCGTGATCGATCGTCTCGACCAGGTGCAACCGCGCAAGCCTTATGATGCTCCGAACTGGTTGCCTGGCGATCGTCCGGTCAAACTTGGCGAGCTGCTGCCGGCCAAACAATTCAACGTATCGGGCTACAACCCGGGCGACATCACGGTACCGCTGAACTTTGCGCCAGACCTGTTTACCTGGCGTGATGAAGGTGCACCGCTGCACCTCAAATACCGTTATACGCCGCAAGAGAAATCGACCAACTCGTCATTTATCGTCAGCTTCAACGATGGTTTGATCCAGTCGCAGAACCTGTTGTCCCAGGACAAGCTCGACAGCGGTGTGCTCTCCGCCCTGAAACTCAACGACACACTGGATCGCGAAATCCGCGTGCGCCTGCCATTGAATTCGGTCGCCCTGCAATCGCGTCTGCAACTGCGCTACATGTTCGATTACATCAAACAGGGCGAGTGCGGCGACATCATTATCGACAACATGCGCGGCAGCGTCGATCCGGAGTCGACACTCGACCTGAGTGGCTATGATCACTTCATGGCCATGCCGAACCTTGGCGTCTTCAAGGATGCGGGCTTTCCGTTCACGCGCCTGGCGGATCTGTCGGAAACTGCCGTGGTGCTCCCGGATAACGCGGGTGCTCCCGAGCTGGATGCCTACCTGACCGTGCTCGGCCGTTTCGGCCAGTCCACCGGTTACCCGGCCACTGCGGTGCTGGTAATTCAGGCGGCGCAAATCCAGGCTGCCGCTGACAAGGATTTGCTGGTACTTGCGTCTGGCGCCAACCAACCGTTGCTGACCCAGTGGGCCGATCAGTTGCCTGCTGCCGGTAATGACGGCCAGCAAAGTTTCCATCTATCTGACCTGCCGATGCGCGTGCGTGACTGGTTCAGTCCCGATCCAGAAGCCAATCAACGCAAGGCGCGTTTGGCCCTGGCATTTTCCGGTGGTCAGCCCAGCACCTACCTGACCGGCTTCGAATCGCCACTCAAAAGTGGCCGCAGCGTGGTAGTGATTGCCAGTGGCAAGCCCGCAGGGCTGGCGGACGCGACCAACGCCTTGATCGGTGGCGAGGATTACTCCCAGTCGATCCAGGGCAGCCTGGTGGTGGTTCGCGGCAAAACCATCGAACCATTGGTGGCGGACGAGCAGTATTACGTTGGCAGCCTGAGCCCGATCAAATATCTGCAGTGGATGCTGTCGCGTCATGTGCTTTTGACGATGTTGCTAACAGGGGTTGGTGTATTGCTGCTCAGTTGCCTGGCTTATCTGTCGCTGCGTTCGCGCGCCAAACGTCGTCTTAATGGGTCTTGAGGCCGTGCAGTTGATGAAGCCATTCTCTGCCATGCAAACTCTGGAGCGTTGTGCGCGATGGCTCAGTCTGTCGGCATTGCTGATGGCCTGGCTGTTGCCTGTAACAGCGCGTGCCGAGAGCAATTGCAGTCAGGAGACATGGCCGCTGTGGCAAACTTTCGTCGAACATTTCGTGCAGCCCGATGGTCGGGTATTGGATGCCAGCACACCGCAACGGCATAGCTCATCGGAAGGCCAGTCTTACGCGATGTTCTTTGCGCTGGTGGCCAATGACCGTGTGACGTTCGACAAATTGTGGCGCTGGAGCCAGGACAACCTTGCCGGCGGGGATATCAAGACGAACCTGCCAGGGTGGTTCTGGGGACTGGACGAGAATGGAAGCTGGCGTTTGCTGGACAGTAACTCGGCCTCTGACGCCGATCTGTGGTTTGCTTACGCTTTGCTTGAAGCCGGACGCTTGTGGCACGTCGACGCCTACACCCTGGCTGCGCGGCAGATCTTGCACAACGTCGCGACCCAAGAGGTTGCCGATTTGCCGTGGTTGGGCAAAATGCTGATGCCGGGCAAGGTCGGTTTCATCAAGCCAAACCTGGAAGCGCCCAACCAGTGGCAACTTAACCCCAGCTACATGCCTGTGCCGATTCTGCGCCGCTTTGCCGAATTTGACCCCAAAGGTCCCTGGGCGCAAATCACCAAAAACACCGTGACCCTGATCAAAGCGGTGAGCGCGAAGGGATACGTTGCCGACTGGGTAAGCTATCGCGCCACCGGTGTTAAAAGTGGCGAGTTTATCGTCGACCCGGTGAAAGGTGAGTTGGGCAGTTATGATGCAATTCGCACTTACCTGTGGGTGGGCCTGATGCCCGTTGGCGACAGGTTCCGCAAACCCTTGCTCGACAGTCTCGGTGGCATGGCGCAAGCCACGGCAGTCGATGGCGTTCCGCCGGAGAAAGTCCAAGCGCAAAGCGGGGTGCGAAGCGGTGTCGGGCCTTTCGGATTTTCGGCCGCGCTGCTGCCGTATTTCAAAGCCTTGGGGAACGCATCTTTGCAACAACAGCAGGCTCTGCGCGTGCAACAACTCATGGCACAGAGCCTGACGCCTGAAGCGGTAAAGGCCGCTCAACCACCCTATTACTTTTTTGTACTCAGCCTGTTTTCGCTGGGCTTTATGGACAATCGCTATCACTTCCTCGAACACGGGAAGTTGCAACCGATCTGGGAGATGAAATGCCAGCGCGCCGTCACGCCGTAGCCTTCGGGATACTTGCCGCCCTGATTCACAGCAGCAGTCATGCCGCGCTCAACGACGCAGGCAAGGCGCTGCTGCAGCAGGGGCAGTTCTGGCAGGCACAAGACAACCAGGCCCGGGCGACCGAAGTCTGGAAAAAGCTGCTGTTGATCGATCCACAGCAAGCCGATGCGCTCTATGGTCTGGGTCTGCTTGAGCTCAAAGCCAAGCGTATCGAAGGGGCGAATCAGTATCTGGACAAGCTCAGGCAGTCCCATCCGGGTGAGCCACAGACCTTGCTGCTCGAGCAAGCCATCGCCATGCAGGCCGGCGAAAAAGGCGATGAACTGGAACAGGCGCGGTTGCTGGCCACTGCGGGTGACCTGGATAAGGCAATACCAATTTATCGACAAATTTTTGCTGACAAACCACCGCAAGGTGAGCTTGGACTGGAGTTCTACAGCTACCTTGGTTACACGTCAGGCGGCTGGAGTGAAGCGCGCCAGGGCCTGGAGCGTTTGCTGCAACAGAACCCGGACAACGCCAAGGTCAAATTGGCATTGGCCAAATTGTTGATTCGCAATGAAACCACGCGGGTCGAAGGTATTCGGCGCCTCGGGCAATTGTCGACCCTGCCGGAACTGGGAGGCGAGGCCACCGAAAGCTGGCGTGAAGGCCTGACATGGCTGGGCTCGCCACGGCCTGCTGAAATTCCATTGTTCGAGGCCTATCTCAAGGCAAATCCGGACGATGATGAAGTCCGTACACAAATGAACAGCCGTGGCGCTGCTGCCGTGGCGGCACAACAGAGTCCGTTCTTGGTGCGTGGTTTCAAAGCCTTGCAGGACAATCAGCTCGCGATCGCCGAACAGGCATTTCTCGCACGCCTTAAAGAGCAGTCCCAGGACGCAGATGCCTTGGGTGGCCTTGGCGTCGTGCGCCAGCGTCAGGGCCGTTTCGGTGATGCCAATGAGTTGTTCACCCGCGCTGCTGCCCGTGGCGGCAATCCGCGCTGGCAGTCGGCGCTGGAGAGCAATCGCTACTGGGATCTGCTTGGGCAGGCCGAGAGGGCCAAGGCCAATCATGATTTGCAAAAGGCTCGCAGCTTCCTGCAGCAAGCGATCGCCAGCAAACCGCGTCAGGTTGAGGGCTACGTTGCCCTGGGCGATGTCCAGGCAGAACTGAGCCAGCTGGACAATGCCGAGGCGAGCTATCGCCGGGCACTGACACTGGACAATGACAACCCGGGCGCACTGCTGGGACTGATCACAGTGATGGCCCAAAACGGTCAGGCCAGCCAGGGCTTGAAGATGATTGAGGGGTTGGACCCGGCCCAGCAGCAACGGCTTGGTGATTTGCGTCCGATGCGTGCAGCTGTCGCCGTGGGTCAGGCAAAAAATGCCGAAAGCAGCGGTGATTTGAAAGGCGCGATTGCCGCCCAGCAAGAAGCTGTTCGCAATGACCCGAAAAATGTATGGATCCGTTACGATCTGGCGCGTTATTACGCCCAAGCCAAGACCCCGGACAAGGCCCGGCAAACTATGGCAGAACTGCTCAAGGCCGATCCGCAACGTATCGACGCCTTGTACGCCAGCGCCCTGTTGTCGAGCCAGTTGGGTGATTGGACGGCGGCACAAAGTACCCTGGATCGTATTCCGCTGAGCCAGCGCACTACAGCGATGCAGCAACTGGCTGCGCAGGTTCAGGTGCAATCGCTGACAAGCCAGGCTTCGACCTTGGCCAAACAGGGAAATCGTACTCAAGCCATCACCTTGCTGCGCCGCGCCGAACTGGCGGCCAATGGCAAACCTGAGTCCATGGGCCTGCTGGCATCAGCGTATGTGGATGCTGGCGAAACCGAGCATGCGCTGTCGATGCTGCGCAATGCTATCGCGCAGAGCAGTACTCCTTCGCCGGCACTGCGTTTGGCCTATGCCGGTGTGCTGCTCAAAACCGGTGACGATATGCAGGTCAACCAGTTGCTCCATGAGTTGCAGAGCCAGCCATTGTCGCCCGCCGATCAGCGTAGCTACGACGAATTGCTGTATTTGTACGCCATACGCCAGGCCGATTTGCTGCGTGAGAAGGGCGACCTTGTCGCCGCCTACGATACCCTTGCACCTGCCTTGGCCCAGCGTCCAAATGACCCGTTGGCAGTCAGCTCGCTGGCGCGTATGTACCTGGCCAACAACAACGCCCAAAAAGCCATCGAGCTTTATCGACCGTTGCTCGACAAAGCGCCGGATGATCCTCAATTGCAGATAGGCATGGCCCAGGCCTTGAGCAAGTCCGGTGACGCTCGAGGGGCCGAGAAAGCCACGGAAAAGGCACTGGAGCTGGCGCCGAACGATGCACAGATTCTTGCGACCGCCGCAGGCATTTATCGCACCCAGGGCAAGAGCGCCAAAGCGGCTGAACTTTACGCGCGCGCGCTGGCATTGCAGGGACCGGCCAAGGAAGATGCCAATCCTTTTGCCGGCACCGTTGCCGCCAACCCATTCGTGGGCAAAAGCGGTCAACGCAGCCAGTCGCGACTGTCTGAGGCTACACTGTCGCAGATTCCTGCACCGGCTCAGGTGCAGATTGCGACCGCGAGCGAAGAACCTGTCCCTTCCACGCGACTGCCTGCTGCCAATACGCTGGCGATGAACGATGACGCTGAAGCCTATATGCCACAACCGACTCGTGGCAGTGTCGACGCAACCCCTCGTATGGCCTCAACCAAAACCCTGGACCCTCAAGCCGAGGCGCGACAGTCGATGCAGAGCGCCCTCAATCAGATCAACCAGGAACGCAGCCCGCAAATCACGCAGGGTGCGACCATCCGCAGCAACGACAGTGAGTCTGGACTGAGCAAGATCACTGACGTCGAAACGCCGTTGGAAATAAGCCTGCCGGTGGGTGATGACCGCGTTGCCTTGCGTATCACGCCGGTGTGGTTGAATGCGGGTGGAATGAGCGATTCTGCCCAGACGCGGTTTGGCGGTTTCAGTGATTCGAAGGTTGGCGAACTTCAAGGTTTGCTCGCAACCGGTCCGACGGCCGATCAATTGGACGCGTTCGACGCCAGCATCGACGGATCCGTTGGAAGCCAGAAAGACAGTGGCGTTGGCTTCGCGGTTGCCTACGAGAACCCTTCACTGGGCCTCAAGGCCGACCTGGGCACCAGCCCCGTGGGCTTTCTGTACAGCACCGCGATTGGCGGCATCAGTATCGATCGCTCCTTCAGCGAAGACAGTGATTTTCGCTATGGCCTGAGTCTTTCCCGTCGTCCGGTCAACGATAGCCTGACCTCCTTTGCCGGTACCCGCGATGACCGCAGTGGCTTGAAGTGGGGCGGCGTCACGGCCAATGGCGGTCGCCTGCAGCTGAGTTTCGACAATGGCGACTACGGCGCATACGGTTATGGTGGTGCGCACAAGCTGGTGGGCAACAACGTCGAATCCAACAGCCGAGTGGAAGCCGGTAGCGGGGTGTACTGGTACTTGCTTAACGACGATAGCCATCAACTGACGCTGGGGCTGAACCTCACAGGCATCAGCTACGACAAGAACCAGAACAATTTCACCTATGGCAATGGCGGCTACTTCAGCCCGCAGAACTTCTTCTCCATCGGCGTGCCTGTCGGCTGGTCGCAACGGACCGATCGCCTGAGCTACTCGATAAAAGGTGCGGTAGGCCTGCAACATATCGAGCAGGACTCCTCACCGTATTTCCCGAACGACAGCGACATGCAGGCGGTACTTGAGCAGGCCTCGCAGATTTATGCCGCGGCGGGTACCAGTGTGCCGACCCACTTTTCGTCGCAGAACAAAACCGGCATCGGCTACAACCTCAATGCAGCCGCAGAATACCGTTTTGGCGACAATGTCTTTTTCGGTGGCAGCCTGGGGCTGGATAACGCCCAGGATTACAAGCAGTGGACCGGCGGCTTGTACCTGCGGTACATGTTCGAAGACTTCACCGGCCGCATGGCGATGCCGGTCAGTCCATACCGTTCCCCTTATTCGAATTGAGTAGCAGGAGTTTCTATCGTGGCAGCATCGATTTTAGCGGGCATGACTATCCTGATGATTGGCGACAGCCACCTGGCGACGCCTGACTATCTGATTTCCAGCCTGCATGACAACCTGGTAGCACAGGGCGCGAAAGTGCATACCCTGGGGATTTGTGGCGCCAATGCTGGCGACTGGCTCAAAGCCACGCCGGGCACCTGTGGTGGTGCCGAGCGCCGCGACAGCGAAAAGACCATTGTGCTGGGAGGCAAAGCCGCAACCTTGCCGATCAGCCAGTTGCTGGCCAGCGACAAGCCGGACCTGGTTCTGATTGTCATGGGCGACACCATGGCCAGCTACACCAAACCCGCGTTTCCCAAAGCCTGGCTATGGCAGCAGACCACCGCGCTGACCAAGGAGATTTCGGCCAACGGGACCCGCTGTGTCTGGGTCGGACCGAACTGGGGAACCGAAGGCGGCAAATACGGCAAGACGTTTGCCCGCGTCGAAATGACGTCCAAGTTTCTCGCCAGCAACGTTGCACCCTGCAGCTATATCGACTCGTTGCAGTTCTCCAAGCCAGGCCAATGGGCCACGGTCGACGGACAGCATTTGACCGCGCCCGGTTACAAAACCTGGAGCCAGGACATCAGCAAGGCATTGCTCGAAGCACCTGCCGTCAAGGACGCCAAAAAATGACCAAGTTGTCCGCAGCGCTAATCGCCCTCCCGGTGTTGGTGATCAGCACCCTTGCCAGTGCAGAAGTTGCGTTGTATCCCACCGGTCCCAGCGAAGACGCAGCGTTCATTCGCTTCGTCAACGCCAGCACCGCGCCATTGGACGTGATTGCTCAGGCGGGTCAGCCGCCGATGCGCCTGGAAGCGGCGCAACCGGTGTCGCTGTTTTTCCCGGTGCAGGCGAGCAGTCCGGTCAAGGGTACTTTGGTCAGTGGTGCACAAAAACTGGCCATGGACCTGAAAATCGAACCCGGGGAATTCGCCACGGTGGTCGCGATTCCAGACGGTAATGGCATCCGGCAAGTCGCGGTGCGCGAGCAGCCGGACGACTTCAACGGCCTGAAGGCGTCGCTGGCGTTCTTCAACGTCGACGCCGGGTGCCCCGATGCCAGCCTGCGCCCTGCCGGGCGTACTGCCGACCTGTTCAAGGCGGTGCCTGTCGACAGTCTGCAGCGTCGGTCGATCAACCCGGTAACCCTGTCGGTGCAACTGGTGTGTGCAAACGCCAACGTCGGTAATCCGCTGGATTTGGGCGAGCTCAAGGCGGGCGAGCGTTACAGCGTGCTGCTGGTGCCTTCGTCCACCGGGCCGCGTCTTTTGAACGCCACGGACACTTTGTCTCACTGATCGGATTCTGCCGCCGCCATGGTCTTCGCCTCACTCGAGTTCCTGACGCTGTTTCTGCCTGCGTTCCTGTTGGTGTATGCCCTGGGCAAACCCGCCTGGCGTAACGTCATCCTGCTGATCGGCAGTTGGCTGTTCTATGGCTGGCTGAGTCCGCTGTTCCTGACTCTGCACGTGGTGTTGACCATCGTCGCTTGGGTCGGTGGTCTGCTGGTGGACCGTGCCCGGGACGGTTCAAAGGGCCGGGTGCGGCTGTTGATCGCATTGATCGTCTTCAACACGGCTGTGCTGTGTTGGTACAAGTACGCCAACATCCTGGCCGGAACCTGGAGCGAGCTGATCACCTACTACGGCGCCATGCCGCTGGAGTGGCAGCGGGTGGCGCTACCGGCAGGGCTTTCGTTCATCGTGTTGCAGGCGATCTCATACCTGGTGGATGTCCACCGGCATACGGTGCCGGTGGAGCGCAACTTCATCAATTATGCGACGTACATTTCGATGTTCGGGCACTCGATTGCAGGTCCGATCATTCGTTATGACTGGGTGCGCCGTGAACTGACGCAACGCTATTTCAGTTGGCAGAACTTTTCACTGGGTGCCCGGCGCTTCATGATCGGCATGTGCATGAAGGTGCTGGTGGCGGACACTCTGTCGCCACTGGTGGACGTCGCTTTTCATCTGGAAAATCCGTCCTTTGTCGATGCGTGGATCGGCTGTCTGGCCTATTCGCTGCAGCTGTTTTTCGACTTTGCCGGCTACAGCGCGATGGCGATCGGCCTGGGCCTGATGCTGGGTTTTCACTTCCCGGAAAACTTCAACCGCCCGTACCTGGCCAGCAGCATTCAGGACTTCTGGCGGCGCTGGCATCTGTCGCTGTCGAGTTGGCTGCGCGATTACCTGTACATCGCTCTGGGCGGTAATCGCAACGGCGCCTGGAAGACCTATCGCAACTTGTTCCTGACCATGGCCATTGCCGGTTTGTGGCATGGCGGCGATAGCTGGAACTACCTGTTGTGGGGCTCGGCCCATGGCATCGCGTTGTGCCTCGATCGCTTATGGTCGCGCTCCAACCTGCCAGGCATTCCGCCCTTGTTGTCGCACACTCTGACGCTATTGTTTGTGTTCCTTGCCTGGACCTTGTTCCGTGCCCCTGACTTCCATACGGCGTTGTCCATGTACGCCGGCCAGTTCGGTCTGCACGGCTTCGCCCTGGGCGATGCGCTGGCGGTGACCCTGCGTCCGGTGCATGGTCTTGCGGCCTTGCTCGCAGTGGTGTGCATCGTTGCGCCGCTGTTGCACGGCCGTTATGAGCAGCGGTTTGGCGGCTATGGGTTCTATGCACCAATGGCGGCCTTGTGGCCGGTGGCGGGTTTTCTGCTCTCGTTCGCGTTGATCGCGAGTCGTGAAGCCGTACCCTTCCTGTACTTCCAGTTCTGATGGCCGCGCACATGTCCTCTTCATCCCACGTCCCGGTTCCTCCAAGCGAATTCAATGCCCGCATCAGCAAGATGGCGGGCGTTGCATTTGTCACGTTCCTGGCGGTTGGCTTTGCTTCCTGCGCGTGGCTGTTGCTCAGTGGCAAGGTCGAGATGCTGCCGCCAAAGCTGACGATGGACGACGTGCTGCACGGCGAGGTGACCCACAAGATCGCCAAGCAACTGTCGAAGGCCGTGGTGCCGGAGCTGGCTGCGAACCTTGAGCGTGGCGGCAGCTGGCTGTTGCTGCACGATACCGGTCCGCGGGTACGCTCCGGTTGTGAGCACTGGTTGTTCCTGACTGACGAGATGCGCATCAACCGCCACGCCCAGGCCAATGCAGTGACCAAGGCCGATGTCGTACGTGATGTCCAGCAACGATTGGCCAAACGCGGTATTGCGCTGCTGGTGGCGGTGGTACCGGACAAGAGTCGAATCGCCAGCGCGCAACTGTGTGATCTGCGTCGCCCGACGCAGTTACAGGCGCGTGCCCAGGCATGGGTAGAAGGCTTGAACCAGGCGGGTATCGCCGCCATAGACCTGGCGCCGACGTTGCAGCCTTTGGGTGCCGAGGCCTACCTGCGCACCGATACTCACTGGAGCGAAACCGGATCGGCGGCGGCTGCCAACGCTGTCGCTAAGCAGGTTCAACTGATGGGCATCAGCGCCACGCCGCATAAAGAATTTGAAGTGAAGGTGCAGGCGCCGGCGCGCCGCCCTGGCGATCTGGTTCGCCTGGCTGGCCTCGAATGGCTGCCAGTGAGCTGGCAACCGACGCCGGAAATCGTGGTCGCCACCCAGACAAGCGAAAAGACTGCCCAAGTCCAAGGTGGCGACGATAACCTTGATGACCTGTTCGGTGACGACAACTTGCCGAACGTGGCGCTGATCGGCACTTCATTCTCGCGCAACTCCAACTTCGTCGGCTTTGTGCAACAGGCCCTGGGTGCACCGATCGGCAATTTTGCAAAGGACGGTGGCGAATTCTCTGGTGGTGCCAATGGTTATTTCAACAACCCGGCATTCAAACAAACGCCACCCAAGCTGATTATCTGGGAAATCCCGGAGCGGGATTTGCAGACGCCTTACAGCGAAGCAATTGACTGGGCCGGATAGCGGATTACCTGGGCAATGGCAGTCGTCAAGGACGCAGTGAAAATGCAATATCGTTATTCGTTAACGGTATTTAAATTAAGTTTCTTATACCTATAAAGTTAATCCCCTGCGTACCTGCCGACCAATCGGCGCGCCGCACGACACGAACCAACACGGGACATCCGTGAGTTTCTGATCGACGCGCGCGCCTTTGAGCGTGCCGTGCGTGGGAGTGATTTATGTCTTCAGCTTCAGCTTCGCCAAGTATCGCGCCACAGTTTTTCGACATCCGCCCGTTTGACGGAGCGGTAGGCGCCGAGATCATCGGTCTCGATTTGTCCCGTCCGATCAATGATCAGGATTTCGCCAGCATTCACCGCGCGCACCTGGATCATCACGTGGTGGTGTTCCGCGACCAGCGCATCACTCCTGAGCAACACATTGATTTCAGCCGCCGGTTTGGCGTGTTGCAGATCCATGTGCTCAAGCAGTTTTTGTTGGTCAACCACCCGCAAATCCTCATCGTTTCCAACATCGTCGAAAACGGCCAAAACATCGGCCTCGGCGATGCCGGGAAGTTCTGGCACTCCGATCTCTCCTATAAAGAACTGCCAAGCCTGGGCTCGATGCTGCATGCCCAGGAGCTGCCGTCAGAAGGCGGCGACACATTGTTCGCCGACATGCACAAAGCCTGGGACAGCCTGCCGCTCGCGTTGCGCAAAGCGGTGCAAGGGCGCTCGGCGGCGCACTCCTACACGGCGCGTTACAGCGAGACCAAATTCGAAGGCAACTGGCGCCCGACCCTGACGCCGGAGCAACTCGCCCAGGTCGCTGAAGTCGTCCATCCGGTCGTGCGCACCCACCCGGAAAACGGCCGCAAGGCATTGTTCGTCAGCGAAGGGTTCACCACCCGCATCGTTGGCTTGCCGGAAGACGAGAGTCAGCAACTGCTGACCGAGCTCTATGCCCACAGCGTGTTGCCGCAAAACATCTACCGACATCAGTGGCAGCCCCACGACCTAGTGTTCTGGGACAACCGTTCGCTGATCCACCTCGCCGCCGGATGCCCCAGCCATCTGCGCCGCAAGCTGTATCGCACCACCATCCAGGGCGACGCGCCTTTCTGATTTGTCGGAGATCTGATCATGTCCAAACGTCTTCCATTCGCACCGCTGGCCGCCGCAATCGGCCTGGGGTTCAGCCTGATCGCCGGCAGCCTGGTGGCGCCGACCGTGGCCCACGCCGAGGGTGAAATCCGCATTGCCGAACAGTTCGGCATCGTTTACTTGCTCCTCAATGTGGTACGCGATCAAAACCTGATCGAGAAGTACGGCAAGCAGGAAGGTATCGACATCAAGGTCGACTGGACCCAGCTCTCGGGCGGTGCAGCGGTCAACGATGCGTTGCTGTCGGGCTCGATCGATATTGCCGGCGCCGGTGTCGGCCCGTTGCTGACTATCTGGGATCGTACCCACGGCAAACAGAACGTCAAAGCCGTGGCTTCCCTCGGCAACTTCCCGTACTACCTGGTGAGCAATAATCCCAAGGTCAAAACCATCGCCGACTTCACCGAGAAGGACCGCATCGCGGTACCGGCGGTCGGCGTTTCGGTGCAGTCGCGCTTCCTGCAGTACGCGGCTGCCAAGCAGTGGGGCGACAAGGAGTTCAACCGTCTCGACAAGTACACCATCGCGGTTCCGCACCCCGACGCGACAGCCGCGCTGGTGGCCGGCGGCACAGAGCTGAGCGGGCATTTCTCCAACCCGCCGTTCCAGGATCAGGAGCTGGCCAATTCCAACGTACATGTGGTGCTGAACACCTATGACCTGCTCGGCCCGAACTCGCCGACGGTACTGTTCGCCACCGAAAAATTCCGTGATGAGAACCCGAAAACCTACAAGGCGTTTATCGATGCGCTGACAGAAGCGGCGCAATTTGCGCAGAACGACAAAGGCGCCGCGGCCGACACTTACATTCGCGTCACCAAGGCCAAAATCGATCGCGCCGAGCTGCTGAAAATCATCGACAACCCGCAGTTCGAATTCAGCGTCACGCCGAAAAATACTTACCCTTTGGCCGAGTTCCTGTACCGCGTCGGCGCGATCAAAAACAAGCCGGACTCATGGAAGGATTACTTCTTCCAGGACGCCAAACCGCTGCAAGGGAGCTGACTGAAATGAACGCCCCTTTGCAAGGCCACACGGTCAGCAAACCGATCGCGGCAGCCCAAGCGCTGCTGTCGGTCGATAATGTCAGCCTGGAATACCGCACGCCGCAGCGCGTGGTGCGGGCGACGCATCAAGTCAGTTTCGAGATCGATCCGGCGGACCGCTTTGTCCTTCTGGGCCCGTCCGGTTGTGGCAAGTCGACGTTGCTCAAGGCCGCCGCAGGCTTCATTCAGCCAGTGGAAGGCGAGATCCGTCTGCAAGGCCAGCGCGTCGATGCGCCGGGACCGGACCGGATCGTGGTGTTCCAGGAGTTCGACCAACTGCCGCCGTGGAAAACCGTAAAGCAGAACGTGATGTTCCCGCTGCTGGCATCGAAAACCCTCAAACGCAAGGACGCCGAAGAACGGGCGCTGCACTATCTGGAAAAGGTCGGACTGGCGGCGTTTGCCGATGCCTATCCGCACACCTTGTCCGGTGGCATGAAGGCCCGGGTCGCCATTGCCCGGGCGCTGGCGATGCAGCCGAAAATCCTGTTGATGGACGAGCCCTTCGCGGCCCTGGATGCCCTGACCCGACGCAAGATGCAGGAAGAGTTGCTGCTGCTCTGGGAGGAGGTGCGCTTCACGCTGTTGTTCGTCACGCACTCCATCGAGGAGGCGTTGGTGGTGGGCAACCGCATCCTGTTGCTGTCGCCGCATCCGGGCCGGGTGAGGGCGGAGGTCCACAGCCATCAATACGATTTGCACAGCCTGGGCGGTGTGGCGTTTCAGGAGTCGGCGCGGCGCATCCATCGGTTGCTGTTCGATGAAAACCAGTCGCCGCAAACCGAGCACGAGCTGGATTTTGCCGACATCCGTATCGCTTATTGAGCCAGTTGAGAGGAGGGCCCGATGAGCCATTTATCATCCCCGCGTGAAGAATTCGAAACGCTGTTGCAGCCGCTGACCAGCGTGCCGCTGGAGCGCGAACTGCCGCTTGGCCAGCGCCTGTGGCAACAAGGCTGGCTGCGTAAAAGCCTGATCCTGATTTTGCTGGCGGTGCTTTGGGAAGCCGTTGCCCGCTATCAGAACAATGACCTGCTGTTGCCAAGTTTTTTGCAGACTTCTCACGCTTTATACGAGGGTATGCTCAGCGGTGAATTGCTCGGCAAAGTCTGGATTTCATTAGTGGTGTTGCTCAAGGGTTACCTGATCGGCATCGTTCTGGCGTTTGGCCTGACCACGCTGGCGGTGTCGACTCAATTCGGACGAGACCTGCTCAGTACCCTGACCTCGATGTTCAACCCGTTGCCGGCCATTGCGCTGCTGCCGCTGGCGCTGCTGTGGTTTGGGCTGGGGCAGAACAGCCTGATTTTCGTGCTGGTGCATTCGGTGCTTTGGGCCTTGGCGCTGAACACCTACGCCGGCTTCCTCGGCGTCTCGGAAACCCTGCGTATGGCCGGGCGTAACTACGGTCTCAAGGGCATGCGTTTTGTGCTGTTCATCCTGATTCCGGCAGCACTGCCGTCGATCCTCGCCGGCCTGAAAATCGGTTGGGCGTTTGCCTGGCGTACCTTGATCGCGGCCGAGCTGGTGTTTGGTGCGACGAGCGGCAAGGGCGGGTTGGGGTGGTACATCTTTCAGAATCGCAATGAGCTGTACACCGACAAGGTGTTTGCCGGGTTGGCGGTAGTGATCCTGATCGGGTTGCTGGTGGAGAACCTGGTGTTTGATTCGTTGGAGCGGGTAACGGTGAAGCGGTGGGGGATGGTGCGGTGATCCGTTGATTTTGTGTCGGGTTGGGAAAAGATCGCAACCGTCGGCAGCTCCTACATGGATCTGCGTACATCTGTAGGAGCTGCCGAAGGCTGCGATCTTTTGATCTGCTAGCATTGCGTGTGAATCAACCCTGATCAGTCATGAGTGCTCGCGATGCAGTTGCCAGACATGAACCTGCTAATCGCCCTCGACGCCTTGCTCGACGAGGGCAGTGTCGTGGGCGCTGCGCGGCGGATGAACCTCAGCCCGGCGGCGATGAGCCGGACATTGACACGCATTCGCGAAGCCATCGGCGACCCGATCCTGGTACGTGCCGGGCGAGGCCTGGTGCCGACGCCCAAGGCGCTGGAGTTGCGCGAGCAGGTGCGCAGTGTGGTGGAGCAGGCGGCGTTGCTGTTTCGTTCGGCCGATGCGGTGGAGTTGGGCTCATTGCGGCGGCGGTTCAGTATTCGGGCCAACGACTTTTTTGTCGGCGTTTACGGCGGTAAGTTGTTCGATACCCTCGACCGGCAGGCGCCGCACTGTGAGTTGCGTTTTGTGCCTGAGGGTGATGGCGACGATGAGGCGCTGCGTGAGGGGCGCATCGATTTGAGCATCAGCAACACCCGGCCGCTGACGCCGGAAGTGAAAGTGCAGAATTTGTTTTCCACGCACTTTGTTGGCCTGGTGCGTGAGGATCATCCGCTGTTTGATGAAGAAATCACTGCAGAACGGTATGCCGGATTTTCTCATATCAGCATGTCCCGACGCGGTATCGCGCGAGGGCCGATCGATACCGCACTCAATGCACTGGGGTTGGAGCGTCGGGTGGCAGTGATTGCGCCGAGTTTCCATG
This sequence comes from Pseudomonas sp. P8_241, assembly GCF_034008315.1. Lineage (NCBI taxonomy): Bacteria > Pseudomonadati > Pseudomonadota > Gammaproteobacteria > Pseudomonadales > Pseudomonadaceae > Pseudomonas > Pseudomonas sp. P8_241. Next base: position 328,187 of record NZ_CP125377.1, read on the forward strand.
CGGCAATGTTCGCGTTGCCCGATTCGGACCTGATTCTGCCGGTACCCAAGGAAGCATTGTTGAGCGTGCGACGGCTGGGATTGAAGCTGCGCTCCTTTGACCTGCCGATCCCGTTGCCGACCTTGATGCTGACCCAGGCCTGGCACCCACGTTTCGACAAGGACCCGGCCCATCGGTGGATGCGCGAAACGGTCAAGGCGTGTTGCGATGAGACGTGGCTCGCCGCGCAACCCGTTTGAAATCCTGCCCAAATCCCTGTAGGAGCGAGCCTGCTCGCGATGAGGGCTGCGCAGGCACATCTTCATCGACTGGCTTGGCGCCATCGCGAGCAAGCTTGCTCCTACAGGGTTTGTATTGTTGCGTCTGGTGCATTTATAAGCTGCCGAGAAGTTGATTTTCGTCAGGCATCACCCTTCCTAAAATGCTTCCGGTACTTTCCTTCCGGAGCTCGCAGTAATGACTTCCCTCACGGTCCCGACGCCAGTCATCGCGACCCGCTCGGCGCCCTCGGCGCAAGTCTTCGGCCCGCGCATCATCATTGGCCTGGTGGGCGTGTTGCTGGCGGTGCTGGTGTCGGGTCTGAACGAGATGGTGACCAAAGTCGCCCTGGCCGATATTCGCGGCGCGTTGGCCATTGGCTACGACGAAGGCACCTGGCTGGTTGCCAGTTACACCGCGACTTCGGTGGCCGCCATGGCCTTCGCGCCGTGGTGCGCGGTGACGTTCTCGCTGCGTCGGTTCACCTTGTGCGCCATCAGCCTGTTCACCCTCTTGGGCGTGCTGTGTCCGTTTGCGCCGAATTACGAAAGCCTGCTACTGATGCGCACCTTGCAAGGCCTGGCTGGCGGCGCTTTGCCGCCGATGTTGATGACCGTCGCCCTGCGCTTTCTACCGGCCAACGTGAAGTTGTATGGCCTGGCCGGTTATGCCCTGACCGCCACGTTCGGTCCGGGCCTTGGAACGCCATTGGCCGGGTTGTGGACCGAGTATGTCGGGTGGCAGTGGACCTTCTGGCAAATCATCGCACCGTGCCTGATTGCAATGGTTGCCGTGGCGTATGGGCTGCCGCAGGACCCTTTGCGGCTGGAGCGTTTCAAGCAATTCAACTGGCGCGGACTGCTGCTGGGGTTTCCAGCGATTTGCATGCTGGTGATCGGCATTTTGCAGGGCAATCGACTGGACTGGTTCGAGTCCGATTTGATCTGCGTGTTGCTCAGTGGCGGACTGTTGTTGCTGGTGCTGTTCTTGATCAATGAATGGTCGCAGCCGATTCCGTTTTTCAAGATGCAGATGCTCGGCATCCGTAACCTGTCGTTCGCCTTGCTGACCCTGGCCGGCGTACTGGTAGTGCTGCTGGCGGTGATCATTATTCCGTCCAGTTACCTGGCGCAGGTCCAGGGTTATCGCCCGGTGCAGACCGCGCCGATCATGCTACTGGCGGCGCTGCCGCAATTGATTGCGCTGCCGTTGGTGGCGGCGTTGTGCAATTTTCGCTGGGTCGATTGTCGCTGGGTGCTGGGTATCGGCTTGAGCATGCTGGCGCTGTCCTGCATCGGTGGTTCGCAGTTGACATCGGCGTGGATTCGCGACGATTTCTATGTGCTGCAATGGTTGCAAATCTTCGGTCAACCGATGGCAGTGCTACCGCTGCTGATGTTGTCCACCGGCAGCATCAACCCGATGGAGGGACCGTTCGCCTCGGCCTGGTTCAATACCGTCAAAGGCCTGTCGGCGGTGATCGCCACAGGCGTGATTGAGGTGCTGACCACGTCGAGGCTGCACTTCCATTCGACGATGCTCGTTGACCGTCTCGGCAATTCTCCCCTGAACGACGACAACGCCCCTGGCCTCGCCCATCGCATACATGAACAAGCGGTGGTGCTGACGGCTTCGGATCTTTATCTGTGCATGGCCGGCATTGCGGTGACGCTGATCCTGCTGATTTTCTGGCTGCCGACGCGGACTTATCCGCCACGCGCGCCGACCTGATTGCTCCACGGAAACTGAAGGTTTTTATGAAGACTCAAGCAAAGCAAAAAATCGCCGTGGCAGTGGCTGCCGCGTTGGCCGTCGGTGTGCTGTTTTATCTGGCAGTGCCTGACCTGTTCGGTAAACGCACGCAGCAGAGTACCAATGACGCCTTTGTTTCGGCTGACTACACCCTGGTGGTGCCGCGGGTGGCCGGGTTCATCAGGCAGGTGCTGGTCGAAGACAACCAGCAGGTCAAGGCCGGGCAGTTGCTGGCGTTGATCGATGACCGGGATCTGCGCGCCGCTGCCCAGGCTGCCGACGCTGAAACCCTGGTCGCTCGGGCGCAACTGCAAAACGCCAAGGCGACCCTTGAGCGGCAGTCTTCGGTGATTGCTCAAGCGCAATCGTCGGTGGTTTCGGCCAAGGCCGAGATGGCATTCGCCGAGCATGAACTGAACCGCTACAACCACTTGGCCGGCGTGGGTGCCGGTACGGTGCAAAACGCTCAGCAAGCGCGCACGCGCATCGACCAGGCCAGCGCTCGGCTGGCGAATGCCACGGCCGTGCTCGCGGCGGAGCGCAAACAGGTGGAGATCCTCGCCGCTCAACGCGATGCTGCCGAAGGCGGATTGAAGCGGGCGCAAGCAGCACTGGAAATGGCCAGCTATGAATTGTCTTACACACGGATCGTTGCGCCTCAGGATGGCATGGTCGGTGAGCGTGCGGTGCGGGTCGGCGCTTATGTCGTGCCGGGGAGCAAGATCCTCGCAGTGGTGCCGTTGGCTCAGGCTTATGTGATGGCCAACTTTCAGGAGACTCAACTGACCGACGTGCAGCCAGGGCAGCAGGTGCAAGTGCGCGTCGACAGTCTCGGGGGCGCGGCGCTCAGTGGTCGGGTCGAGAGCATTGCGCCGGCCACCGGGGTTACCTTCGCTGCGGTTAAACCGGATAACGCCACCGGCAACTTCACCAAGGTGGTGCAGCGGATTCCGGTGAAGATCGTGCTGGAACCGGGGCAGCCATTGGCTGAACGCTTGCGGGTGGGGATGTCGGTTGAGGCGAGTATCGATACCGTCAGCTCGGTGACGTCTGCGCGCGAGGTGACGCAGCGATGAGCTACGTTGATCGTGCTGACGTCATCGCGAGCAGGCTCGCTCCTACCGTTGACCGCATTCACCTGTGGGAGCGGGCTTGCTCGCGAAGGGGTCATCAGGCGCGACCAGTCCTGGGTGCCTTGCTCGCCATCAGTCTCAGCGCCTGCACCGTCGGCCCGGATTTCCAGAAACCTGATGCGCCGAAAATTTCCGAATGGTCCAAGCCCGCCAGAAGCGGACCCAGCCAAGCCATCGCCGAGTCCTTGGGCGAGCGCTGGTGGGAGGTGTTCAACGATCCCAAACTCTCGGACCTTAGCCAGCGCGCATTGACCGACAACCTCGACCTGAAGCTGGCCAGCAGCCGCTTGCAGCAAAGCCGCGCCGTGCGCCAGGTGAACACCGCCAACCGTTATCCCAATACCGCCGCCAGCGGCAGTTACGCACGCAAACGCAACAGTGGCGAAGGGCTGAACGATCCGTCCGGCCATAACGGCGATTCCGCGTTCAACCTGTGGGATGGCGGTTTTTCAGCTTCCTGGGAGCTGGATTTCTGGGGTCGGGTACGCCGCGAAACCGAAGCCGCCGACGCCACCCTGGAAGTCGCGGAGAACGACCGGCGCGGGGTGCTGTTGTCGGTGCTGGCCGAGACCGCCCAGGACTACATTCAGCTGCGCGGCGTGCAAAACACCCGGCTCGTGACCGAACAGAACCTCGACGTCGCTCGCCACAGCCTGAAGCTTTCGCAGCTGCGCCTGGCCGATGGTGTCGCCACCGATCTGGACGTCGCCGAAGCCGCTGCACAAGTCGCAGCCATCGAAGCGCGCCTGCCGGCGCTGGAGCAACGCCAATCGCAACTGATCAACGCCTTGAGCCTGTTGATGGGTGAGCCGCCCCAAGCGCTGGCGGCAGAGTTATCCACAGACGCGCCGGTGCCGCAAACGCCGCGTCAGGTCGCCATTGGCCTGCCGTCGCAACTGGCCGAACGTCGTCCGGACATTCGTCAGGCCCAAGCGCGTCTGCATGCCGCCACTGCGAGCATCGGCGTGGCCAAAGGTGATTTTTACCCGCGCATCACCTTGTCGGGGAACATCGGCTCACAAGCCATGCAGCTGAGCGATTTCGGCTCCTGGGGTTCGCGCTCATTCGGCATCGGCCCGCAATTCAGCCTGCCGCTGTTCGACGGCGGACGCTTGCGCGGTGTGCTTGATTTGCGCGAAGCGCAGCAGCAAGAAGCGGCCATCGCATACCAGCAAACCGTATTGCGCGCCTGGCATGAAATCGACGATCAACTGACGAGCTACAACGCCAGTCAGCTGCGTCGCGACAGCCTCGCTGAAGCGGTGCGCCAGAACCGTATCGCCTTGCAAACCGCACAACAGCAATACGTTGAGGGTGTGGTGGATTTCGTCACTGTACTGACCGTGCAAGGCGCCTTGCTGGCCACGCAGGAGCAGTGGGTTGAGAGTTCGACCGGCGTGTCGTTGGCCGCGGTCGGGTTGTACAAGGCGTTGGGCGGCGGGTGGCAATCGGTCTATCCGCTGACGGCGCAACGCTGAAAACCATTCAAGGTTTCGACGACAAATCCGCCATGCCCTTGAGCAATTCAATCGGCAGGGGAAAGACGATGGTCGAACTCTTGTCGCCGGCAATCGAATTGAGGGTCTGCATGTAGCGCAACTGCATGGCCCCCGGCTGGCGCCCGAGCATTTCTGCCGCCTGCATGAGTTTTTCCGAGGCTTGCAGTTCGCCCTCGGCGTGGATCACCTTGGCCCGTCGTTCCCGTTCGGCTTCGGCCTGTTTGGCGATGGCGCGGATCATCGATTCGTTGAGGTCGACGTGCTTGATTTCGACGTTGGCGACCTTGATGCCCCACGCATCGGTCTGAGCGTCGAGCACTTGCTGGATATCCAGGTTCAAGCGCTCGCGCTCGGCGAGCAGTTCGTCGAGTTCGTGCTTGCCGAGCACCGCTCGCAACGTGGTCTGCGCCAGTTGGCTGGTGGCGGCGAAGAAATCCTCGACCTGAATGATCGCTTTCTGCGGATCGAGCACGCGAAAGTACAGCACTGCATTGACCTTGACCGACACGTTGTCGCGGGTGATCACGTCTTGCGACGGCACGTCCAGCACCACGGTGCGCAAATCGACCCGGACCATTTGCTGGACCACTGGAATCAGCAGGATCAGGCCGGGTCCCTTGACCTGCCAGAAACGCCCAAGCTGGAACACCACCCCGCGCTCATACTCGCGCAGGATACGGAACGTCGATCCCGCCAATGCGATCAGCAATAACAGCAGCGCGACCATACCCAGTTGCACACCCATGTCTATTCTCCGCCCGGCGCCGCGTCAGCCGCGGCCACTTGCAGCAGCAGGCCCTGGCGCGCCACCACCCGCACCCGTTGACCGGGTTGCAGCGGTGTTGTGCTGAGCACTTGCCATTGTTCTCCTTGCAGGTGCACCCAGCCGCCACAGGCGTTGCCGACTTGCACTGATGTGACCGGCGTTTCGCTGCCGACCAGCCCGGCATCACCGCTGACCGTGTGCCGCGGTCGGGTTTTCAGGGCGTGTATCACCAGAAAAACAAGCAGCAAAGCGCTGAGCAATGCCAAGCCGATCATCAACGGCACAGGCACGTCGGTGTTGGTCAGAATCACCGCGCCGATCACGAACATCACGATCCCGCCCAAGCCGATCACGCCGTAATTGGGCAGGGCGGCTTCGGCAATCAGAAAAGCGATGCCGAAGGTGATCAGCCAGATCCCGACCGGGTTGGGAGCCAGCAAGACAACCGTGTCTGCGGCGAACGTCGATCCGCTCAACGCCAACGCCAACGCCAACAGCAGCGCAACGGTACAACAACGCGTGTTCACTTGACCCTCCGGGAGAGTCGTGGAGGTGACTATGAATACAGTTTAGTTGAGCCGGGGCTTGTATGAATTTTGCTCAAATGATAGCGGCGTCCGATGAGCGGATTTCCCGCTGCCACCGGCCAGCGGGCCTAGACTTTCAGTACGGTAAAAAGTGTTAAACCATCGTCCGCCAGAAACTGTGGCGGGCACCGAGGTGCATCATGCGTATGGCAAGAACCGTGCAACGCAGCCTGGAAAAGGCGCAATGCGAATATGACATCGTCACTCACCCGCATTCGGCCAGCAGCCTGGAAACGGCGCGGGTCGCGGGTATTCCGGCGGAACGGGTGGCCAAGTCGGTCATCCTCGATGACCACCATGGTCATTACCTGATGGCGGTGCTGCCCGCCAGCCGTCACCTGGACCTGAGCAAGGTCCGCAGCAGCGGCGAATGGCAGGTCTCCCGGGAAAGCAATCTGCCGCACCTGTTCGACGATTGCGAACGCGGCGCCGTGCCGGCGCTGGGTGAGGCCTATGGGCTGGATGTGGTGATCGATCCGTTGCTGACCCGGCAAAAAGACATCTATCTGGAGGCGGGTAATCACACCAATCTGCTGCACATGAACATGCCGGACTTTTTGAAAATGGTGCCGCATGCTGAAGTGCGGGAGTTGAGTCATTGAGTTTGGCGATGTTCATGGCATTGCGTCCGCGAGCAGGCTCGCGCCTACAGAGAGTCACATTTTCCCTGTAGGAGCGAGCCTGCTCGCGATGACCGCGCAGCGCTCGCAAAATTGACCACAGGAGTCCAACATGGAAAACCCAACACACAGCCTCCCATCCCTGTTCAAACAACTCGGCCTGGCCGACGACGCCGAGAGCATCGACAAATTCATCGCCACCCATTCACCGCTCAAGCCTGATTTGCATCTTGCGGATGCGTTCTTCTGGAACAAGAGCCAGGCGGATTTGCTGCGAGCCGAGATTCTGGATGATGCGGATTGGGCGGAGGTGGTGGATCAGTTGGATGTGCTGTTGAGGAAGGGGCGCGGGGTTTAATTTTTCTGATGGATGGCGGTTTGCTCGATCACTGGTAATAGACCGGAATTAAGACCTTATTTGAGGTCTTAATTATGCAGAGTGTATTGGCCGATATGGCCGTTAGCGTCTCGGAGTTGAAGAAAAACCCATCGGCTGTTTTGAATGGTGCCCATGGGGGACCGGTTGCGGTGCTCAATCACAATCGCGTCATGGGTTACATGGTTCCAGCCGATGTTTTTGAGGCCATGATGGAGCGCCTTGATGATTTGGAGTTGGCGGAGATCGTTCGTTCTCGTCGTGACGAGACACCGATTCCAGTGTCACTGGATGACCTATAGGCATCCAGATGCGGCGCTCAAATTTGTTTCAAAACTTGACGATAAATCCCCTCCAATGCCATATTGATAGTTAGCAAACTAACAGTGTGTGTTTTCCCTCGTGTCCGATCCCCTCGACATTCTCCAGATGAACATCAGCAGTTCCATGGTGGTGGCCGCCAGGCATTGGCGCAAAATCTGCCAGACCACGCTGGCCAACCATGGAATCTCCGAAGCTTGCGCCGTACCGTTGCTGATGATCGGTCGGCTGGGCGAGGGCGTGCGTCAGGTGACGGTGGCTCACGCGGCGGGAATGGAGAGTCCGTCACTGGTGCGCCTGCTCGATCAACTGTGCCATGGCGGCTACGTTTGCCGCACCGAAGATGCGCAGGATCGGCGTGCCAAATGCCTGAGCCTGACTGAAACCGGTCGCGAGCTGGTTCAAACGGTTGAAATCGAGCTGGTGCGCTTGCGCCATGTGGTCCTGGACGGCATTGACCCAAGTGATCTGGAAGCTACGCTGCGGGTATTGAGAGCATTTGAAGCGGCCACGCCGCCATCGGTGGGCAACCCTTGAACGGATTTTTCTCTGGCATGCCCCCGGCGCGGGACTGGTTCTATGGTGTACGCACCTTCGCCGCCTCGATGATTGCGCTGTACATCGCGCTGCTCATGCAAATGCCGCGTCCTTATTGGGCGATGGCCACGGTGTACATCGTTTCCAACCCGTTCCTCGGCCCCACCACGTCAAAGGCGTTGTACCGTGCAATTGGTACCTTTGTCGGCGCTGCAGCGGCGGTTTTGTTCGTGCCGATGTTCGTCCAGAGTCCTTACATTCTGGTGGTGGTGATTGCGCTATGGACAGGGACATTGCTGTTTCTGTCGCTGCATTTGCGTACCGCCAACAACTACGCCTTGATGCTGGCCGGTTACACCTTGCCGCTGATTGCCTTGCCGGTGGTGAATAACCCCTTGGCGGTGTGGGATGTGGCGGAAGCGCGGACTGAAGAAATTTTCCTCGGCATCGCCGTGGCAGCCGTGATGGGCGCAATGTTCTGGCCCCGTCGTCTGGCGCCGGTGTTCAATGATTCGGTGAGCAAATGGTTCGCCGATGCATCGAACTACAGCCTGCGATTTCTCAACCGCGACGTGAAGCCTGATGAAGTCAGTGCGCTGCGCATGTCGATGGTCGCGAACTTCAACAGCCTGGAACTGATGATCGGACAGTTGTCCCACGAGGGCTCGCTTCCGCAAACCGTGCGCAACACCAAGGAGTTGCGCGGACGAATGATTCACTTGCTGCCGGTGATCGATGCCCTCGACGACGCATTGTATGCGCTGGAACGACGCACTCCCGAGCTTGTGGATAAGTTCTCGCCGTTGCTGGCGGCGGCCACTGAATGGCTCGACCATAAAGATGCGGATCTCGACCGCTGGCGTGCGCTGAAAGACCAGCTCGATGCCCTGCAGCCCGAGCCGCAAGCGCTGGATGATCGCAAGCAACTGCTGTTTTCCAACGCCATCTACCGCCTCGGCGAATGGATCGATTTGTGGCAGGACTGCCGAAGCCTGCAATACGCCATTCAGTGCGAGAGCCAGGACAACTGGCGCGCGGTCTATCGGCACTGGCGCCTGGGTCGGCTGACACCGTTTCTGGATCGCGGCCTGATGTTCTACTCCGCCGCTTCCACCGTCACCGCGATCATTGTCGCTTCGGTGTTGTGGATTCTGCTCGGCTGGACCGATGGTGGCAGCGCGGTGATTCTGGCCGCGGTGGCGTGCAGCTTCTTCGCCTCGATGGACGACCCGGCTCCGCAGATCTACCGGTTTTTTTTCTGGACGGCGATGTCGGTGGTGTTCGCCAGCCTTTATCTGTTTCTGGTCCTGCCCAACTTGCATGATTTTCCGATGCTGGTGCTGGCCTTCGCCGTACCCTTCATCTGTGTGGGCACGCTGACGGTCAAGCCGCAGTTTTACCTGGGGATGCTGCTGACGTTGGTCAACACCTCGTCCTTCATCAGTATTCAGGGCGCCTACGACGCGGACTTCCTCAGCTTCGCCAACTCCAACCTCGCCGGCCCCATGGGCTTGTTGTTCGCGTTCATCTGGACTCTGATCGCCCGGCCGTTTGGTGCCGAATATGCCGCCAAGCGCCTGACCCGTTTCAGCTGGCGCGACATCGTCAGCCTTGCGGAGCCGGCCACGCTGGCCGAACACCGCCAGTTGGGTGTGCAGATGCTCGACCGGTTGATGCAGCATCTGCCGCGTCTGGCCATGACGGGCCAGGACACCGGCATCGCCCTGCGCGAAGTACGGGTGGCGCTGAACCTGCTGGACTTGCTGGCCTATTTGCCACGCGTTTGCGGCACGCCACAAATGTTGTTGCGTCAGGTGGTGGCCGAGGTCGGCGAGTATTTCAAGGCGTGCCTCAAGGCTGGCGAACGGTTGCAGGCACCGAGCCCGTTGCTCATGACCCTCGATCGCACTCGCCGCGCCCTCAACGGTGCCGGTGATGATGAAACCCGTAGGCACTTGCTGCACGCCTTGAGCGGCCTGCGTCTGGCATTGCTGCCGGGCGTTGAGTTTGTCGGCGCCGCCGAAGTCGAAGAACCGCTTCCCCATGGCATCGATGGAGCGCCTTTATGATCGGTGATCTGGATATCAGCGGGGTGTTCCTGCCCACGCTGCTGGTGCTGATGGGCATTACGTACGTGATTTACCTGTTGGTGCACGGGGTGCTGACGCGCCTGCACTTTTACCGTCTGGTCTGGCACCGGGCATTGTTCAACGTGGCTCTCTACGCCGTGCTGCTGGGCGCCGTGGATTCACTCAGTCGATACCTGATGACATGAAAAAACCGTTTTTAACCTTGGGTCGTGTGGTGTTGACCCTGTTGATCGTAAGCTTCGCCGTTGTCGTGGTCTGGCGCATGGTCATGTATTACATGTTCGCGCCATGGACCCGTGACGGGCACATCCGTGCCGACATCGTGCAGATCGCGCCGGATGTCTCCGGGCTGATCCAGCAAGTGGATGTGCGTGACAACCAGATGGTCAAACGTGGCCAGGTGCTGTTCAGCATCGATCCGGACCGTTTCAAACTGGCCCTGCGCCAGGCGAAAGCGGCGGTCGCTGACCGTGAAGAAACCCTGGCCCAAGCTCAGCGCGAAGCCAAGCGTAACAAGGGTCTGGGCAACCTGGTGCCGGGCGAACAGCTTGAGGAGAGCCAGTCTCGCGTGGCTCGTGCACAGGTTGCGCTGATGGAAGCCCAGGTGGCGGTGGACAGCGCGCAGCTCAACCTTGATCGCTCGGTAATCCGCAGCCCGGTGGACGGCTACGTCAACGACCGCGCCCCGCGTGCCCAGGAGTTTGTCAGCGCCGGGCGGCCGGTGTTGTCGGTCGTCGACAGCAACTCGTTTCACATCGACGGCTATTTCGAAGAAACCAAACTGAACGGCATCCATGTCGGCCAGAGCGTCGACATTCGGGTGATCGGCGACAACGCACGCCTGCGCGGCCATGTGGAAAGTATCGTCGCTGGTATCGAAGACCGCGACCGCACCAGTGGCAACAACCTGCTGCCCAACGTCAACCCGGCGTTCAGCTGGGTGCGCCTCGCGCAGCGAATTCCCGTGCGGATCGCCTTCGATGACGTGCCGGCGGATTTTCGCATGATCGCCGGACGCACCGCGACGGTCTCGATTATCGACGACAAAAATCGGGAGCCTGAGCAATGAGCAAGGCCTCGGGTTTAGCGGTTGCAGGCTTAGGCCTGCTGCTGTCGGCGTGCCAGGTGGTCGGGCCGGATTATCACTTGCCCGAAGCGGCCGCCGTCCACCGCGAAGACTTGCAGGGCAACCTGGCGCACGACGCTAAAACGGTGGTGTCGGCACCCGTCCCCAGCGATTGGTGGCGCTTGTATCAGGACCCGCGACTCGACCAGTTAGTGCAGCAGGCCATGGCCTCCAACACCGATTTGCGCGTGGCGGCGGCCAGTCTGTTGCGGGCTCGCGCTCAGGTCGATCAGGCTGAGGCTGCGGGTGGCTGGAGTGGCGGCGTGAAGATGGGCGCCCAGCGTTTGCAGGAATCTGGCGAAGCGTTCCTGCTGCCGGAAAAAGTGCCGGTGGCCAACATCGGTGACATCGGCATCAGTGCCTCGTATCAGTTTGATCTGTTCGGTACGCTGCAGCGTGGCATCGAGGCGGCCAAGGCCAATGCCGATGCGACCCAGGCCGCCGCTGATACGGCACGCATCACCTTGGTGGCCGACGTGGTCCGCGCCTACACCCAAGTGTGTGCGGCCAATGAAGAGCGGGAAATTGCTCAGCACTCTCTTGATCTGCAATCGCAAAGCACTACGCTGATCCAGCGACTGCGCGATGCCGGGCGAGGGGACGAAACCCAGGTCACCCGTTCGCAAACCCAATTCAAATCCTTGCGCGCTGACATGCCGCGCTATGAAGCGGCGCGCCAGGCGGGTCTGTTCCGTTTGTCGATGTTGCTGGCCAAACCGCTGGATCAACTGCCAGCCGGCACCGCGAATTGCGCCGAACTGCCGAAAATCGCCCAATTGGTGCCAGTGGGCGATGGCGCCGCGTTGCTCAAGCGTCGTCCTGACGTACGGCAAGCCGAGCGGCGATTGGCTGCGGCAACCGCCACCATCGGCGTCGCCACCGGCCAGTTGTATCCGGACATCAGCATCGGCGCGACCATCGGTACCGTCGGTATCCTGGATAATCTGGGCGAGCCGTCCACCAACCGCTGGGGTTTTGGACCGTCGCTGACCTGGACTGTGCCGACGAACGGCGCCCGGGCAAAAATCCGCGAAGCCGAGGCGGTGACCCAGGCAACGCTGGCGCATTTCGACGGCGTGGTGCTTAACGCCATTCGCGAGACTCAAACCGGTCTGGCTCAGTACTCCGCGTTACTTCAGCGGCGCGATGCGCTGGCAGACGCCGAACAATCGGCAAAATTGGCCGCCGATCAGACGCACCGCTTCTTCCAGGCTGGCCGCGCATCGTTTTTGGCCGACCTGCAGGCCACCCGCACCTACACTGATGTGCGAGCGCAGTTGGCCACTGCGAACACCCAGGTCGCCATGAGTCAGATCGATTTGTTCCTCGCCTTGGGTGGCGGATGGGAAAGCGGACGAACGCAAGCATCTAACGCCAGCAAACCCTGAGGCCGTTGCTATGCTTTGAAATGTTGGAAGGGCGCCCCGTGCAAAGCGCCCTTGCTTCACACAAGGCTCGCGCAGGTCATGGGGAAACCAATAATGAAAAACCCTTATGCTCTCGGCTTCTGGTGCGCCGTCGTGGCGCTGGTGCTGCTCTCGGCCACGTATTTCTACGGCATCATGCTGGCCCAGCAGATTGACAAGGCGCTGGCGTTCCTCGACAGCGCCGTCGCACTGATTGCCGTAATGTCCGTCGCAGTGGTGGCCTGGGCATCCGTCCAGACGCAACGCATTAAAAAAAGACAACTCGAACAAGGCAAGACTCTGGTGTTGATCTGGGACACCAAGGTTGCGCTGCGCCGTGTCGAAACGGTATTCGATCGCTATTTCTGGGGCAGCTACTGGCAGCCGGGGCGCACGTTTCAGGAAGTCATGGGTGAACTGACTGGCACACCGCTGGAAAAAAGCCTCGAAACCCTGAAAAAGCAGTGCCTTGAACTGGACAAACAAATCGACGACGACGGCCGACACTGGCTCAGTAACGCCCGGGAACTGGCCGATGTCGCCACGGCCATGGCTCGTGAGCGCTATCAACTGGATTTCTGCGACCCGCGCGGCGAAGTGACGGGTGGGGCGGTGATCAATCGCGATTTCGAGGTGCTGGTTTATACTTGGACCGCGCGGCTGAAATCTTTCGATCATCAACTCGATGAGATCGAAGTCCAATACTCCTGATCGCATCAAGATCGCAGCCTTCGGCAGCTCCTACATGAAATGACGAAAATTCCGTAGGAGCTGCCGAAGGCTGCGATCTTTCCTGACCCTACGTTCCCCCCAAATTCCAAGACACTCTTTAACCTTTAATCATTGGGTCGCCCAGCGCGCCTGGTGCTAATCTGCATTCCACTTTTTGCGCAGTCGAGCCGCAACCCGTCTAGGGTTCAGGGAAGACGACATTTTCAACAACGGACATTGAACGGGTCATACATGAATAAATCAGCAGGCGTGCTTCTGGGAATTGTTGTTGCCATTGGCGCCATCAGCGCAGGCGGAGCCTGGTTCACCGGCACCAAAATCGAAGGTGTGTTGAACACCTCCATTGGCGATGCCAACAAGGAACTGCAAGCGGCCATGGTTGGGTCCAACGGCACTGCGTCGCTGGAGCTGGTCTCGCTGGAACGTCATGTATTCAGCAGTACCGCGCACTACCGAGTGAAGGGCGAAGGTGAAATGTTCGGCGAAGCGCCGATCGAGTTGCTGTTCGTCGATCATATCGAGCACGGCCCGCTGCCGTTCTCGCGATTGATATCGCTGAAATGGCTGCCAGTCATGGCGACCAGTCACTACGAACTGGAAAAAACCCCGCTGACCGAGAAGTGGTTCGCCGCCGCCAAAGACAAATCGCCGCTGACCGGTGTGGTCAATATCGGTTACGACAATTCCACCAACGGCACTCTCGAATTGCAGCCGCTGGAAATGGCGCTGGATGACAAATCGAGCATGAAGTTCTCCGGCCTGAATATGGATGTCTCAGCCAGTGCCCAAGCAAAGAAGGTCAAGGCTGACGGCTACATGGACAGCCTGAAAGTGATCACCGTTTCCGAAGATCAGGCGCCGGTGCAGGTCGAGTTGAACGGCCTGACTTTGGCCAGCAACCTGACCAAAAGCACCTACGGGTTCTACAGCGGCGAGAACGTCCTGGAACTGGCCAGCGGCAAGTCGACGTTTGGCGTAAAACAGTCAGTGCTGGACTTCAAGAAATTCGAAATGAAAAACCTCACCGAAGAATCGGGGACCAGCGCTTCCGGGCGGGCCGATTACAAGGTGGCCGAAGTCTCCCTGAACGGTAAGACCATCGGTTCTGCGGCATTGGCGATGAGCCTGAAGAACCTCGACATCCCGGCAACCATGTCGTTGATGCAGGTTTACCAGACCAGGCTGCAGCCGTACGAACGAGCGGCTGCGGAAGCGACAGCGGCCGGGTTGCCGGCACCGGAACTGAAGCTGAGCGAGGCTGAAGAGGCGCTGCTCAAATCCAGCCTGGAAAAACTCCTCGCGGCCGGTCCACAGGTTGCCCTGGAAAACCTGTCGATCAATACCGCCAACGGTGAAAGCCGCGCCAGCCTCGTGCTTGATTTGACCAAACCTCAAGCCATTGATCTGCCGACAGAGCAGTTGGTCAGGCAGTTGATCGCGCTGCTGGATTTCAATCTGAAAGTATCCAAGCCGATGCTGGTAGATGTGCTCACTGTGCAATCGCAAATCGACGGCCAGACCGACGCAAAGCTGATTGCCGATCAGGCGACTGCCACGGCGGACATGTTCAGCGGCATGGCGGTGGGTTCGCAATTGGCGAAACTGGACGGTAATGACATCGTCACCAAGCTGCATTACGCCAACAACCAGGTGGATTTCAACGGCCAGAAAATGACCGTTGAAGAGTTCGCCAGCTTCCTGATGAGCAAGTTCGCGGGTGCTGGGCAAATCCAGTAAAAACCGCACCTGCTCTAGGGAAGGTCTCGAATCAGCCGCCACGCCTCATCCAGCGATAGCGGCTGTTTCATCCTTTCGGCGAGCATCGCCAGCGCCTGGTCCTGCTCACAGGCAATCGCCGCGGTCACCACGCCATCCTTTCCAGGCAGGCCAATGAAGGGCGGGTTGAAGGGGTCGCAACACCGTACGGTCGTAACCAGCGCGCGCTTCCCGATCGATCAGGAAAATCCGGCCTGCGAAGCCTTTCTCCCGCAACGCAGCGGCGCCCGCGGGTGGCTCACAGAGTCCCCCATCCTCGATCCGAAACCGGGCCTTGTGCCACGGACAGGCCAAGCGCCCATCGCAAACTGCGCCTTCGGCCAACGGCGCCCGGCATGCGGACATTCACCCTGATAGGCACGCAATTGGTCACCTGCCCGTAGCAGAAGGATTTTCCTGTCTCCCACCTGTACTTCCAGGCCACGGTTTTCGGGCACATCGGCGAAGTCTGCAACGCGATACAGAGTCATGATCGCTCTCCAAACAAACCTTTCCATTATGAGTTTGGCGCAGATTGCGAGGTTCATCCAAAAGCCACTGCCACGGCGCGAACGGTCCGGCTATAGTTTGCACGCCGACCACGGCCCCACACGCACAAGGTGCTCCGGTATGACCCGATTGACCTCTTTGAACCCTTGGCTCGCGGCCGTGGCAGTCGCCTTTTGCGTGCAATTTCCGGCCAATGCCGCTCAAGAGCGATTCACCCTGAACATACCGGGTGTCTCGGATGACCGTTTGTTCACCTCGGCCGCCGCCAGCGATGCGCCGGGCTGCGGCGGGCATAACGTTTCCCCGGCGCTGAGCTGGAACCCCGGCCCCGCAGGCACCCTTAGCTATGCCATCGTCATGCACGACCCTGACGGTCAGAAAGGCCAGGGCGTCGATCACTGGGTGCATTACGGCATCAAGGCAGGCACTCACCAGATTGCCTCCGGCGTCGGTGCCAAATCAGCGCTTGAAGGCGTGGGCGGCACCAACAGCAAAGGCACCACCGGTTACATCGGCCCTTGCCCGCCAGTCGGCGACAGCGCCCACCACTACATTATCCAGCTCTACGCCCTGGACCTGGCCCCGGACGCCTTGCCTGCCGGCCTGACCCGCGCGCAATTTCTGGAAAAAATCAAAGGCCACGTGCTGAAAAACAGCAGCGTGGTGCGCCGTTACCACCGCTGAAGAATATTCAGAACGATCTGACCCCGCTCGGCGATTTGGCATTGCAGCCCGAAAACGCGCACTATCGGGCCATAGCCGATGCGTTGGAGGATGCCGTGGCAAAAAAAATCGACCGCATCGCCCAAATGCTCAACTGCCCGCAAAAGGGCGAAGAACTGCGGCGAGCCATTACCGAGAGTCGCAAGGATTTTCTGCTGAATCAGCCGGAAGAAGATGTTGTTGAAGACGACGACCTGGAAGAGGAAGTCTTTGAGGACGACGAAGACGATGGTGATTACGACGAGTTTGACTGGACGACAGAATGAAAAAACCGCTTCGGCGGTTTTTTTGTGGGCCACAAAAAAGCCCCAGACCCATCAGGCCTGAGGCTTTCTCGTTGCAGCGTATGGTGCACCAGGCGGGATTCGAACCCACGACCCCTGCCTTCGGAGGGCAGTACTCTATCCAGCTGAGCTACTGGTGCGATGCGGGCGCCATGATACTCATATGCGCTGCGGGCGTCCATGCTGCTGAATCGCCTGCGTTTTTCGATGCTGTCGCAGGCGTTTGCTACGCTGATCAGAAAAATGAGGCTAAAACGACGTTTTCGTTCTTTTTTTCGAACAGCCTATTGTCCTTTACCCCCTTTGATCCTAGGATTCGTTTGAGATTTCAAACGCTCTTGTCTGGGTGCTGAACCGCACGAGTTGAATCAGTGCGCTATTTATGTGCTTCAGCCCGGTGAATGATTTCCCTGACGGCAGCCTATTGAGGCGCCTTTCTACAATCATAATTCGCTCCGTATTGTTACGGTGCTGTTAAGGAAAGCCGACATGCAGCTTAAAGACACCCAGTTGTTCCGCCAGCAAGCCTTCATCGATGGCGCGTGGGTCGATGCGGACAACGGTCAGACGATCAAGGTCAACAACCCTGCAACGGGCGAAATTCTGGGCACCGTACCGAAAATGGGCGCTGCCGAAACCCGCCGTGCAATCGAAGCCGCTGACAAAGCGCTGCCGGCCTGGCGTGCACTGACCGCCAAGGATCGCGCGAACAAGCTGCGTCGCTGGTTCGAACTGATCATCGAGAATCAGGACGACCTGGCTCGCCTGATGACCATGGAACAAGGCAAGCCATTGGCCGAAGCCAAGGGCGAAATCGTCTATGCCGCTTCCTTCATTGAATGGTTCGCCGAAGAAGCCAAGCGCATCTACGGTGACGTGATTCCGGGCCACCAGCCAGACAAGCGCCTGATCGTGATCAAGCAGCCAATCGGCGTGACCGCTGCCATCACCCCGTGGAACTTCCCGGCTGCAATGATCACCCGTAAAGCCGGTCCGGCCCTGGCCGCCGGTTGCACCATGGTGCTCAAGCCTGCTTCGCAAACTCCTTTCTCCGCCTTCGCCCTGGCCGAACTGGCCCAGCGTGCCGGCATCCCGGCTGGCGTGTTCAGCGTGGTTTCCGGCAGCGCCGGCGACATCGGCAGCGAGCTGACCAGCAATCCGATCGTGCGCAAGCTGTCCTTTACCGGTTCGACCGAAATCGGTCGTCAGCTGATGTCGGAATGCGCCAAGGACATCAAGAAAGTGTCCCTGGAACTGGGTGGCAACGCGCCGTTCATCGTGTTCGACGATGCGGATCTGGATAAGGCCGTCGAAGGCGCGATCATTTCCAAATATCGCAACAACGGTCAGACCTGCGTCTGCGCCAACCGCCTGTATATTCAGGATTCGGTCTACGACGCATTCGCCGAGAAGCTGAAAGTGGCTGTGGCCAAACTCAAGATCGGCAACGGTCTGGAAGACGGCACCACCACCGGTCCGCTGATCGATGAAAAAGCTGTGGCCAAGGTGCAAGAGCATATCGCTGACGCCGTCTCCAAAGGCGCCACCGTGCTGTCCGGCGGCAAGTCCATCGAAGGCAACTTCTTCGAGCCGACCATCCTGACCAACGTGCCGAACAATGCGGCGGTGGCCAAGGAAGAAACTTTCGGTCCGCTGGCTCCACTGTTCCGCTTCAAAGACGAAGCCGATGTGATCGCGATGTCCAACGACACCGAATTCGGTCTGGCCTCGTACTTCTATGCCCGCGACCTGGGTCGTGTGTTCCGTGTGGCTGAAGCCCTGGAATACGGCATGGTTGGCGTCAACACCGGGCTGATCTCCAACGAAGTCGCGCCGTTCGGCGGCATCAAGGCTTCGGGCCTGGGCCGTGAAGGCTCCAAGTACGGCATCGAAGATTACCTGGAAATCAAATACCTCTGCCTGGGCATCTAAGCTCGGCAAGGCATTGCTTCAAGCGCAAAGGGCACGAGAGCGCTGACCCTTTGCGCCGCTTCAAACGGAATTTTATCTGCGGCCGGGAACGCTGTGGCAGTCGATCATCGCATGCTGCCGCCGTTGACTCCCCGCCGCATTTTCCTTGAACCACGCCGCCCGATGAGCGGCGAATGAGGACTTTATGAGCAAGACTAACGCTTCTTTGATGGCCCGCCGTACCGCTGCTGTTCCACGTGGTGTTGGCCAGATTCACCCGATCTTCGCCGAGTCCGCCAAGAACGCGACCGTGACCGACGTTGAAGGTCGTGAGTTCATCGACTTCGCCGGCGGTATCGCTGTGCTGAACACTGGCCACGTGCACCCGAAAATCATCGCCGCCGTGACCGAGCAGCTGAACAAGCTGACCCACACCTGCTTCCAGGTGCTGGCTTACGAGCCGTACGTTGAAGTGTGCGAAAAAATCAACGCCAAGGTCCCAGGTGATTTCGAGAAGAAAACCCTGCTGGTCACCACCGGTTCCGAAGCCGTAGAAAACGCCGTGAAAATCGCCCGTGCCGCCACTGGCCGTGCCGGCGTGATCGCGTTCACCGGCGCTTACCACGGTCGCACCATGATGACTCTGGGTCTGACCGGTAAAGTCGTGCCTTACTCGGCCGGCATGGGTCTGATGCCAGGCGGCGTGTTCCGGGCGCTGTACCCGAACGAACTGCACGGTGTGAGCATCGACGATTCGATCGCGTCCATCGAGCGCGTCTTCAAGAACGATGCAGAGCCACGTGACATCGCTGCAATCATCATCGAGCCAGTTCAGGGCGAAGGTGGTTTCTACGTCGCGCCTAAAGAATTCATGAAGCGTCTGCGTGCACTGTGCGACCAGCACGGCATCCTGCTGATCGCCGACGAAGTACAGACGGGCGCTGGCCGTACCGGTACTTTCTTCGCCATGGAACAGATGGGCGTTGCTGCCGACCTGACCACCTTCGCCAAATCCATCGCTGGCGGCTTCCCGCTGGCCGGTGTGTGCGGTAAGGCCGAATACATGGACGCCATCGCTCCAGGCGGCCTGGGCGGCACTTATGCCGGTAGCCCAATCGCTTGCGCCGCGGCCCTGGCCGTGATGGAAGTGTTCGAAGAAGAGCACCTGCTGGACCGCTGCAAGGCTGTCGGCGAGCGTCTGGTGACTGGCCTGAAGGCCATCCAGGCTAAATACCCGGTGATCGGTGAAGTCCGTGCCCTGGGCGCGATGATCGCAGTCGAACTGTTCGAAAACGGCGACAGCCACAAGCCGAACGCTGCCGCTGTGGCATCGGTTGTGGCCAAGGCGCGCGACAAGGGTCTGATCCTGCTGTCCTGCGGCACCTACGGCAACGTTCTGCGTGTGCTGGTACCGCTGACTTCGCCGGACGAGCAGCTGGATAAAGGTCTGGCGATCATTGAAGAGTGCTTCTCTGAGCTCTGATCACCAAGTGTGACCCGGTTCACAAAAAACCCGCTTCGGCGGGTTTTTTTACGCTCCTTGAAACCCCTCATGCGCATTAACACTGTATCGAAGGGCCTGCATTGGCTAAGGTTCCTGCATTGCCAGGGAGAGCTGTATGACAACGGTTATTTTACCCGCCGTTCCACGCGTATTGATTGCCGAGGCTGACCCTTGGTCCCGGGATCTGCTCAAGGAAGTGCTGTTGAGCGTTCGTTGCGATGCACGGCTGGATTTGTGCGGTGACGGTCAGCAAGCCTTGGCACTGTTGGCGGCCAATCCGTATGACCTGGTGATCGCCGACTGGGAGCTGCCGGGTGTCGATGGCCTGAATGTCCTGCGCAGTGTTCGTCAGCGCAAACGCAATCCTCCGTTGCCGTTCATGCTGATGAGTAGTCGCAACGATAGCGCCAGTGTGCGTGAAGCCCTGCCGCTGGCGCCGGCCGCGTACCTGACCAAACCCCTGAATATGGAAAGCCTGACCCATCGGTTGCAGGGGTTACTGCTCAATGCTGGCGAAGAAGTCTCCTGTGAAGTGCCGGCTCTCGCACCGGGGATGACCTTGCCTGTGTTTCTAGAGCGACGCCGTGAGCTGGCTGAAGGTGCGCCTCTGATGACGGACGTGCAGGTAGCGGTGAAGCGCAGCCTCCACCCCGGCGGCCTCGATCTGAAAGTGCTGGAAGACGAAATTCGTACCGATCCGCAGGTCACGGCTGTGTTGATTGCTGCTGCCAATAGTGCGGCCCAGCATCATGGCGCAGCGGTGCAAACCTTGTCCCAGGCGCTACATCGCTTGGGCACCGGGCAAAGCATGAACCTGATCCTCGGGCTGGCGCTCAAGCGAAGCGCACGGCTTAGCGATCCCTGTCTGGCGGACTACGCCGAGCGTTACTGGGAGCTGTCGTTACACACGGCCGAATTTGCGCGGACCCTGGCGCGCTTGCTCGATCTGGATCAGGAGCGCTGCTACTGCGCCGGCATGCTGCACCGTCTTGGCGATCTGGCGTTGCTTCGTTGTTTGCAGGAATGGAAACAGGCCGGTGGTGAGTTGGATGAGCTGGAGGAAGTGGGCGAGTCGCTGACCAGATTCGGCGCGGCCTATGGCTCGGCGCTGCGCACGCGCTGGCGGTTGCCGCTGGAGTTGCGCGAGCTGATTGCAGCGGCCTATCAGCTCGGTGGCGGGGTTTATTCTCGAGAAGCGCTGGTGATGAACATGGCGGCGCAGATGGCGCGTCTGACAGAGCATGAGGGCATTGAGGAACTGGCGAAGAGCCGGACGGCGCGGTTGCTCAAGATCGGTTTGCCGGAACTGATGCGCCTGCGCAAAAGACAGTCCTGAAGCAAACCTCCTGTAGGAGCGGGCTTGCCAGCGAAACAGGCGTGTCAGTCGATACTGATTTCGACTGACACGCCCGTTTCGCGAGCAGGCTCGCTCCTACAGGTTTTTTGGCTCAGGCCGCAGCAGGGCGCAGGGAGTAGGTCTTCAACTGATCGGCGAAGTCGCGCAGGGATTGAATCCCGCTGGCTTCTGCCTCATGGATCCAGTCCTTGATGGCGGCCAGCATGTCGTGACCATTTGAGCTGGTCTTGACCCAGATCTGCTGCAAGGCCAAGCGTTTCTCGTAAATTACCTTTAATGCCTGGCTGTGCTCGAGCATGTTCTGAATGCGCACGTGGTGTTTGTCATCCAGCAAGCTGGTTTCTCGCGAAAGCAGGCGTTTGGCGCGGTGGAACTGGTGGCGGACCGAGTGATCGACCTTCTCCAGTTCTTGCTTGACCAGCGGGCCGATCACCAATTTGCGGTACTGGGCCATGATCTGAAAGCGGTTGTTGAGGATCGCCATCGCGGTGTCCATGTCCAGATTGCCCTTGCCTTCGACACGGTGGGCGATCGGCGCAACCCGCTGAACCTTGGCCAGGCGCAGGAAGCTGAACACTTGAATCCAGGCCCAGCCCAGATCGAATTCCCACTTTTTCACCGACAGTTTTGCCGAGTTAGGGTAGGTGTGATGGTTGTTATGCAGTTCTTCACCGCCGATCAGGATGCCCCACGGCACTAGGTTGGTCGCCGCATCGCGGCATTCGAAGTTGCGATAGCCGATGGCATGGCCCAGGCCATTGACCACGCCAGCGGCCCAGACCGGAATCCACATCATCTGGATGGCCCAGATGGTGATGCCGATGGTGCCGAACAGCAGCAGGTCGATAGCGCCCATAATGGCAATGCCCAGCAGCGGGAAGCGACTGTAGAGGTTGCGCTCGATCCAGTCCTCGGGGCAGTTCTTGCCGTAGATGCGCAGGGTCTCGGGGTTTTCCGCTTCGGCGCGGTACAGCTCGGCGCCTTTGCGCAGTACCGTGGACAAGCCCTTGATGACCGGGCTGTGCGGATCATCGACGGTTTCGCATTTGGCGTGATGCTTGCGGTGGATGGCCGTCCACTCGCGGGTGTTCTGCGCCGTGGTCAGCCACAGCCAGAAACGGAAAAAGTGCTTCAGGCCGGCATTCAACTCAAGCGAGCGATGGGCTGAGTAACGATGCAGATAAACCGTGACGGCAATGATCGTGACGTGGGTCATCAGCAAGGTGACTGCCACCAGCGACCAGGGCGACAAGCCAAGAAAACCTTCGTACCACATAGGCTATAGGGCCCTCGATAAATAAAAAAACAGCCGTTGCATTATCACTAAGCTCACACAGAAAACCAGTCGGCCTTTCAGATAAGAGTGCCTGGATGTGTCTTTAAACTACAATGCCCACCTTTTTGCAGGGACATGGATCGCCTGATGTCTGCTACCTATCGCGATGCCTTGCGGGCAGCGCTGCTTTACCTCTTGTTTTCGGTTGTCTGGCTGGTGATTGGCGACTGGTTATTGAGCAGTTTCTTCGATAGTTCCGACGAGCGACTGCGCTGGCAACTGATCAACGGTTATGTTTTGGTGCTGTTGAGTGCCGGGTTGATCTTTATCGCTCGAGCTCGACTGTTTCACTGTCTGGGGATCGGCGCGAGGTTGCGTGAGCGTAAAGCCGATCGTGAGCGTCTGCGCCAGGCCGCTGCGGTGTTCGATTGCACCTGTGAAGGGGTGCTGGTTACCAACACCGAGGGCCTGATCGTCCACGTGAATCGCGCATTCATGGACATCACCGGTTATCAGCGCGAGGACGTACTCAATAAAAGGCCCAGTCTGTTCAAATCGGGGCGGCATCCGCCCGATTTCTATCAGGCAATGTTTTCCACACTCGACAGCCTCGGGGAGTGGAGCGGGGAAATCTGGAACCGGCGCAAAAGCGGAGAGATTTACCCGCAATGGCAGACGATTCGTTTGATTCACGACGACGACGGTCGCCCCAGCCATTATGTGGCGGTTTTTTCCGACATCAGTGCGATCAAGAAGTCCGAACACGAATTGATGCACCTGGCGCACCACGACCCACTGACCGACTTGCCGAACCGCCTGCTGTTCACCGATCGTGCCGAACAGGCCCTGGCCTCGGCGCAGATCAACAAGCGCGGCTGCGCATTGCTGATGGTCGATCTGGATCATTTCAAGATGATCAACGACAGCCTGGGGCACACCATCGGCGATCAGTTGCTCAAGGCGGTCGCCGAGCGGCTGAGCGCCATGTTTGGGCCAGGGGTCACCCTGGCGCGGCTGGGAGGTGATGAGTTCGCCGTGCTGGCCGAAAGTTGTCCGCAATTGGTGCAGGCCGCCGCATTGGCTCAGCGGATCATCGATGGCCTCAAGGAGCCGTTCTCTATCGACGGTCATCAGCTGTTTATCAACACCAGCATTGGCATCAGTCTGTTCCCCAGCGATGCGCAGGGTGCCGAACAATTGCTGCGCAACGCCGATTCGGCCTTGTTCAAGGCCAAGAACGCCGGTCGCAACGGCTACGCCCTGTACACCGAAGAGCTGACGGCTCACGCCCAGCATCGTGTCGAGATTGCCTTCGAGCTGCGCCGTGCGCTCGACCAGCAAGAGTTGCGGGTGTACTACCAGCCGGTTCACGACCTCAAGACCAGTCGCCTTGTCGGGGTCGAGGCGCTGGTGCGCTGGCAGCACCCGCAGCGGGGGCTGGTGTCTCCAGCTGAATTCATCCCGGTTGCCGAGCGAACCGGATTGATCGCCGAAATCGATGCCTGGGTCATGGGGCAGGCGTGTCGTCAGATGTGTCTGTGGCAGCTGGACGGGGTGGCGTTGTCGTTTGTGGCGGTCAACGTTTCTTCGCGCTTGTTCGCTCGTCGTGAGCTGTATCAGCAGGTGGCGCAGGTGTTGCGCGAAACCGGGCTGGAACCCTCATATCTGGAACTGGAAGTCACTGAAAGCGCCGTGATGGAGGACCCGGAGGTCGCGCTGGAGCAGATGCATCGACTGCGCGAATTGGGTGTGCGCCTGGCCATCGACGATTTCGGTACTGGTTATTCGTCGCTGTTGCGGCTCAAGCGCTTACCGGTGCAAAAGCTGAAAATCGACCAAGGCTTCGTGGCCGGATTGCCATGGGATGAGGATGACGCGGCCATTGCGCGGATCATCATCGCCCTCGCCCAGAGTATGGGCATGCAGGTGCATGCGGAGGGGATCGAGCAGGTCGAGCAGGCAGCTTTCTTGCTCGAACACGATTGCGATCTGGGGCAGGGTTACTGGTTTGGGCGGCCAGTGCCAGCCGTGCAGCTGGATTGGGCTCGGTCTCCCGAGATTCGCTGAGCAATCCCTGTAGGGGCTGGCTTGCCAGCGATAGCGGCCTTGAATGCGAATGCAAGGTTTGATGGCCGCATCGCCGGCAAGCCGCCTTCTACAGGTTTTGGGTATGGCTGAAAGCGGGCGATTGGCCTCAAGCCCTTGTCCCTTCAGTTAATCTCTTCTGGTTATATAAACATTCTTAAATAGTCTTTTTAAGAATATCCGCGCCTCTCTACTATTGGTTTCACGCCGCAAGCAGTGCCGCCACTGCCAGGCAACCTCTCAGTTGAAGGAGCAGCCCCATGAGCGCATCCCTGCGTAGTGTCGACGGTCAAGACGAAGCCACCATCCTGCGTGAAATCCAGAGTGCCCTGCGCGACCTGCGCTTTGGCGCCGTGGAAATCACCGTGCACAACGCCCAGGTGGTGCAGATCGAGCGCAAAGAAAAATTCCGTTTGCAGCAGCCGGGCCACAAACCGGGGTGAGGCAGATCAGGCATCGCGGTTCCAGATATCCATAAAAAAAGCCATCACCAACAGAATTCCAGGAGCTTTCACCATGTCGTCGATTCGCCATTTCGCCTTGGCCGCCCTGGCCAGCGCCCTTTTTGCCGGTTCCGCAGTTGCCAAGGACTACGAACTGCTCAACGTGTCGTATGACCCGACCCGTGAGCTGTATCAGGAGTACAACGCCGAGTTCATCAAGTCCTGGCAGAAGGATCACGCTGGTGACACCGTGAAGATCCAGCAATCGCACGGCGGTTCGGGCAAGCAGGGTCGGGCGGTGATCGACGGCCTGCGCGCCGACGTGGTGACCCTGGCCTTGGCGGGTGACATCGACGAAATCGCCAAACTCGGTAAAACGTTGCCGGCGGATTGGCAGAAACGCTTGCCCGAAGCGAGCACGCCGTACACCTCGACCATCGTCTTCCTGGTGCGCAAGGGCAATCCTAAAGGCATCAAGGACTGGGGGGATCTGGTCAAGAATGATGTGTCGGTGATCACGCCAAACCCGAAAACCTCCGGCGGTGCTCGCTGGAACTTCCTCGCGGCATGGGCCTACGGCCTGAAAGCCAATGGTGGTGACGAAGCCAAGGCCAAGGCGTATGTGCAAACTCTGTTCAAACACGTGCCAGTGCTGGACACCGGCGCGCGCGGTTCGACCATCACCTTCGTCAACAACGGTCAGGGTGACGTGTTGCTGGCCTGGGAAAACGAAGCGTTCCTGGCTTTGAAAGAGGATGGCGGTGCCGACAAATTCGACATCGTCGTGCCTTCGCTGTCGATCCTCGCCGAGCCGCCAGTGGCATTGGTGGACAAAAACGCCGAGAAAAAAGGCAACACCGAGATCGCCGAGGCGTACCTCAAACACCTGTACAGCCCGGCCGGCCAGGAAATCGCGGCGAAAAACTTCTATCGTCCACGCGACAAGGATGTCGCTGCCAAGTACGCCCAGCAGTTCCCGAAACTGGAGCTGGTGAGCATCGACAAAGACTTCGGCGGGTGGAAAACCGCGCAGCCGAAATTCTTTAATGACGGTGGCGTATTCGACCAGATCTATCAGGCACAGTAATCTTAAATAGCCATCAACGAGCCTCGAATTTCGATTCGAGGCTTTGTGCGTTCTCAACCAAGGACTTTTATGTCGCGTCGTATCTCCCCCGTCATACCCGGCTTCGGGCTGACGCTGGGCTACACCTTGGTGTACCTCAGCCTGATTGTGCTCATACCACTGGCGGCGATGTTCGTGCATGCCGCTCAACTCACCTGGGATCAGTTCTGGGCAATCATTTCGGCACCACGGGTGCTGGCAGCATTGAAACTGAGCTTCGGCACCGCGCTCTATGCCGCGATCATCAACGGCATCATCGGAACACTGCTGGCCTGGGTATTAGTGCGCTATACCTTCCCTGGACGAAAAGTTATCGATGCAATGATCGACTTGCCGTTCGCATTGCCCACGGCGGTGGCCGGTATTGCACTGACGGCGTTGTATACCCCTACCGGCCTGGTCGGTCAGTTTGCAGCGGATCTGGGTTTCAAGATCGCCTACACCCCTCTGGGCATCACCCTTGCCCTCACTTTCGTGACACTTCCATTCGTGGTACGTACCGTACAGCCAGTATTGGCCGATATTCCTCGTGAAGTGGAAGAAGCGGCGGCGTGCCTGGGTGCGAAGCCGTTGCAGGTTTTCCGCCATATCCTGGTTCCGGCGCTGCTTCCGGCGTGGCTGACAGGGTTCGCCCTGGCCTTTGCCCGCGGGGTCGGCGAGTACGGTTCGGTGATTTTCATCGCCGGCAATATGCCGATGAAAACCGAGATCCTGCCGCTGCTGATCATGGTCAAACTCGACCAATACGATTACACCGGCGCTACCTCCATTGGTGTACTGATGCTGGTGGTTTCCTTCATTCTGCTGCTGCTGATCAACTTGCTGCAGCGTCGCATCGAAACCCCATAAGGAGGCGGCACCCATGTCCCAATCGTCTATTGCTGCCGCTTCCTCGAACGCTGCCCGTCGTGGCAGTGCGACGTCGCGGCGAATCCTGATCGGTCTTGGCTGGCTGATTTTTGCGCTTTTCCTGTTGCTGCCCCTGTTCATCGTGGTGTCCCAAGGCTTGAAGCTCGGCCTCGGTGCGTTCTTCTCCGCGATTTTTGAGCCGGACGCGCTGTCGGCACTGAAACTCACGGTGATTGCCGTGCTGATTTCGGTGCCGCTGAACCTGGTGTTCGGTGTCAGCGCTGCGTGGTGCGTGAGCAAGTACTCGTTCCGCGGCAAGAGCATGCTGGTAACACTGATCGACTTGCCGTTCTCGGTGTCACCGGTGATTGCCGGTCTGGTCTACGTGCTGATGTTCGGCGCACAGGGTTTATTCGGCCCCTGGTTGCAGGACCACGACATCCAGATCGTCTTCGCTTTGCCGGGCATCGTGTTGGCGACGATCTTCGTCACCGTACCGTTCGTGGCGCGGGAGCTGATCCCGCTGATGCAGGAACAAGGCACCCAGGAAGAGGAGGCCGCACGCTTGCTCGGCGCCAATGGCTGGCAGATGTTCTGGCACGTCACCGTCCCCAACATCAAATGGGGCCTGATCTACGGCGTGGTGCTGTGTACCGCGCGGGCGATGGGTGAGTTCGGTGCAGTGTCGGTGGTTTCCGGGCACATTCGCGGGGTGACCAACACCTTGCCGCTGCACGTCGAGATCCTCTACAACGAATACAACCACGTGGCCGCGTTCGCCGTGGCGAGCCTGTTGCTGATCCTGGCGCTCTTCATCCTGCTGCTCAAGCAGTGGAGCGAAAACCGTATTAACCGCCTGCGCGCCAGCGCCGCGGAGGAATAATTCATGTCGATCGAAGTGCGTAACGTCAGCAAGAATTTCAACGCGTTCAAGGCGCTGGACAACATCAGTCTGGACATTCAGAGCGGCGAGCTTGTCGCGTTGCTCGGTCCGTCGGGCTGCGGCAAAACCACGCTGCTGCGGATCATCGCCGGCCTGGAGACTCCAGACCAGGGCAACATCGTGTTCCACGGCGAAGACGTCTCCGGCCACGACGTGCGTGATCGCAACGTCGGTTTCGTGTTCCAGCACTACGCCCTGTTCCGCCACATGACGGTGTTCGACAACGTCGCGTTCGGCCTGCGCATGAAACCGAAAAACCAGCGCCCGAGCGAAAGCCAGATCGCCACCAAAGTCCACGAGCTGTTGAACATGGTGCAGTTGGACTGGCTGTCGGACCGCTACCCGGAACAACTCTCCGGTGGTCAGCGTCAGCGGATTGCCCTGGCCCGTGCTTTGGCCGTAGAGCCAAAAGTGCTGTTGCTCGACGAGCCGTTTGGCGCCCTCGACGCCAAGGTCCGCAAAGAGCTGCGCCGCTGGTTGGCGCGCTTGCACGAGGACATCAACCTGACGTCGGTGTTTGTGACCCACGACCAGGAAGAAGCCATGGAAGTGGCCGACCGCATCGTGGTGATGAACAAGGGTGTGATCGAGCAGATCGGTTCACCGGGCGACGTCTACGAAAATCCGGCGAGCGATTTCGTTTACCACTTCCTCGGCGACTCCAATCGCCTGCACCTGGGGGGCGATAATCACGTGCTGTTCCGTCCGCATGAAGTGTCGTTGTCACGGCATGAACTAGAGGATCACCACGCGGCCGAAGTGCGCGATATTCGTCCGCTGGGCGCGACGACGCGGGTGACGCTGAAGGTCGAAGGGCAGAATGACCTGATCGAAGCCGAAGTGGTCAAGGATCACGACAGCCTGGTGGGTTTGGCGAAGGGCGAGACATTGTTCTTCAAGCCGAAGGTCTGGCAGAAAGTCGCCAACATCTGACTCTGGTCGAAGGAAACCCTGTAGGAGCTGGCTTGCCAGCGATCAATGACAACGCGGTGTGTTAGATGCACCGCTATCGCCGGCAAGCCGGCTCCTACAGATCCGTTCAGGCCGCCGTTTTTTTGCGATTGACCCGAACACCGCCTGCCCGCGCCTCGATCTGCTCTTTGAGCTCATGCCGCATCCCCAGCATGAACGCCAGCTCCGCCACCACGAACAACGGCCCGACAATCAACCCGGTCACGTCATCGACAAATGCCGGTTTGCGCCCTTCGTAGTGATGGCCGACAAACTGGATCGCCCAACCGATGACGAACATCGCCACGCCGCTGCTCAACCAGACCAGCGTGCTTTGCTGTGCCAGCAAATGACCTGCCCACACGGACAGCCCGAGCAACACCGTCATCAGCACCCCAAGACGCAACTCCAGACGCAGGTAAAACCACGCTGACGCCAACGACACGAGCACGGCTGGCGAAATCCACACGCCACCCAGTGACCACTCCGGCCGGGACAACAACACCGCGACAGCCACCACGATCAGCGGGATGCCGATAAAGTGCGAGGCGATGTTGCGCGGGTCACGGTGGTAGGCGGCGTATTGACTGAGGTGGTCGACGAGGTTTTTCATTATTGTTCTCCTGTAGGGTGACTGATCATGCCCCGTGGCCACTTCCCGCTCTGTCAGCCAGGCGACAATCTCTAGGAGTTTTCATGGATATGCAGGTCTGGCGTCCACGCCTGATGAGCGGTCAGTGGTTCAGCCATTTGCCTGACTCCCTACAGGATAGTCTGCTGTCGGTGGCCAGGCTTCGGCGCTTGTCACCGGGCCAGCGGCTGTTCAAACGCGGCGATCCACCCTGCGGCCTGTACGCGGTGCTGGAAGGCGCAGTGCGCGTGGGTGCCGTGAGCGAGCAGGGCAAAGAGGCGTTGCTGAGCCTGGTGGAGCCGCCGCACTGGTTCGGCGAAATCTGCCTGTTCGACGGTCAGCCCCGCACCCACGATGCGTACGGCGTGGGCCAGTGCACGCTGCTGCACATCCCCCAAAACACGTTGCTGGCGCTGCTTGATGAGCATCCGCAGCACTGGCGCCAACTGGCGTTGCTGATGAGCCAGAAATTGCGCATGACCTTCATCAACCTCGAACAACTGAGCCTGTTGCCGGCCCCGGCACGGCTGGCGCACCGCTTGCTGATGATCGCCGAAGGCTATGGCGAGACCGCCCCACCGCGCCGCGTCCTGCAACTGCCCCAGGAGCAGCTTGCCGCCATGTTGTCGCTGTCACGCCAGACCACCAATCAGATCCTCAAGGAGTTGCAGGGCCAGGGGATCATCGGGCTGAGTTACGGTGAAATCGAAATCCTCGATGCCGAGCGATTGCGGGTGTTGGCCACAATCTGAAATTCGACACATATCCCTTGAAGGAGCGAGCCTGCTCGCGATGACGGTGTGTCAGTCTCCAGGTATATAGACTGACAGTCCGCTATCGCGAGCAGGCTCGCTCTTACAGTTGATCTGGGTGAATCATCATCCGGATCAATCAGCGCAACCCATCCCGAAACTGACCCGGTGTCATCCCCGTCCAACGCTTGAATGCGCGGCTGAAACTGCTGGTGTCGGCAAACCCGAGCAGATAACTGATCTCGCTCAGCGATACCTGCGGGTCGCGCAGGTGCAGCAGCGCGAGGTTTTCGCGGCTTTCGTTGAGCAACGTATCGAATCGGCATCCTTCGTCGGCGAGGTGCCGTTGCAGGCTGCGCAGGCTCAGGTGCAGGGCTTTGGCGATGTGTTCGGCGCTGGGCTCGCCTTCGGGCAGTTGTTCTTCAATGGCGTCGCGGACCTTGCGTTCCCACGTCAGCGGCTTGAGTTGCGCCAGAGTGCGCTTGAGTACGGTTTCGTTGTGCTCGGCCAGTTCGGGATTTGCGTCATCGAGGTGGCTTTCGAAGTCGGCGAAGGCGAATTCCAGTCGATCTTCGTCGGCGCCGAAATGCACCGGAGATCGGAAAACCTTGTGCCATTGTTGGGCGTCTGGCGGCTCCGGGCGGCGCAGATACGTCGCCAGTGGCGCGTAGTCACGCCCGAGGCGATTGCGGCAAGTGCGCACGTAAATCGCCATGAACGCATCGATGGCTTCGAAGGCCGGAGGCGGATTGCCGACCGGTATTTTCAAGCTGAAATGGTAGCAATCCTCGGCACGGGTCAGCTCCAGCTCCAGGGCATCGCTGACCACCTGGTGATAGCGCACGATCCGCTCGAACACCTCCCGCAGGCTGCCGCTGGCTACCAGCGCATAACCCAACGCATGAAAGGTGGTGGGGCTGACAAAGCGGGAAACGCGCAATCCAATCGCCGGATCGCCGCTGACCTGCACTGCCAACTCCCACAGGCGCGTGGTACCGGACAACGGGTAACGTGCGTTCGGGTCGTCCATCAACTGCGGGTCGAGCCCTGATTGCCGGCACAGGCTGGTGCTGTCGAGGCCAAGCGCGTCGAGTTGCTTGCGCAAGGCACGGGTCCAGCTGGCGAGGGAGGTCGGTTCAGTCATGCTGATTGGCGCTTCCGGTCAACAGGTTGGCGTTCTCGGCTACCGCGTTGCGAGGCTTCGCAAGGCAGGATGCAACCATCAATAACCAGAGGATGGAAGCATGGACGGTACTTCTGCAAGTCCCCAGCGACTGAATGCAGCCCAACGATCAGCACATATTCGCGAAGTGGTGCTGGCCAGAGGCGTCGAACTGCGCCAGCGTTACCCGATTCTCAAGCATCAGGACGCGCTCGGCGCGGGCATTCTGGCCTTCGCGCTGACCGGCATGATCGGTTCGGCGGCGCTCTACATCACCGGGCACATGGCCTGGTGGGCGTGCCTGTTGCTGAACGCGTTTTTTGCGTCGTTGACCCATGAACTGGAGCACGACCTGATTCACAGTATGTACTTTCGCAAACAGAAAGTGCCGCACAACCTGATGATGGGGCTGGTGTGGCTGGCGCGCCCGAGCACGATCAATCCTTGGGTTCGCCGTCATCTGCACCTTAATCACCACAAGGTTTCCGGCACGGAAACCGACATGGAAGAGCGGGCGATCACCAACGGCGAGCCTTGGGGAATCGCCCGTTTGTTGATGGTCGGCGACAACATGATGTCGTCGTTCATCCGCATGCTTCGCGCAAAAACATGGGCGCAAAAGTACAGCATCATCTACCGCACGTTGAAGGTCTACGCGCCGCTGGCGCTGGTGCATTGGGGCGCGTGGTACGTTTTTCTCGGCTTCCACGCCGCGAACGGCATCGCGCATCTGATGGGCGCGCCAATCGAATGGTCGGCGACCACGCTGTCAGTCATGCAGGTGATCGACATCGCGGCAGTGGTGATCATCGGCCCGAACGTGTTGCGCACGTTCTGCCTGCACTTCATCAGCTCGAACATGCACTACTACGGTGATATCGAGTCGGGCAACGTGATGCAGCAGTGCCAAGTGCTTAATGCCCCATGGCTGTGGCCGTTGCAGGCGTTCTGCTTCAACTTCGGCAGCAGCCATGGTATCCATCACTTTGTGGTGAAGGAGCCGTTCTACATCCGCCAGATGACGGTGCCGGTGGCGCACAAGGTGATGCGCGAAATGGGTGTGCGATTTAATGATTTCGGGACGTTTGCGCGGGCCAACCGGTTTGAGCGCAAGGAAGAAGTACAGGGGCAGACTGTGGAGAGTGCGCGCGCTTGATGGCCTCATCGCTGGCAAGCCAGCTCCTACAGGGTTTATCGGTGTGAATGCGATCGTCGTATCACATCAATCACTGTAGGAGTTGGCTTGCCGGCGATGGCGGTAGATCAGGCTGAATCAATCCGGCTGAAACGGCGACTCGCTCAGGATCACTCCGGTCTCATCCACGTACTGCTGCCAATGCCCGATCAAGGCATTGAGCTTTTCCGGCTGACTCGATGCCAGGTCATGAATTTCCCCCGGATCACTGCCCAGGTCATACAACTGCCAGGTCGCCGGTCCTACTGGCCCTGGAATGTAAACTGCCTTCCACTGCCCCTGGCGAATCGCCCTCCGTCCGAACAACTCCCATCCCGTCACGGTGTGCTCGTCATGCACTTGCGCGGTCTCGCCCGACAGGAACCCCAGCCACGATTTACCGCGAACCTCCGCCACGGGTTTGCCATGCCATTGCTTGCCCGGATGGCGCACGCCGGCAAGATCCAGAATGGTCGGCGTGATGTCCATTACCGTGCCAAACCCATGGCTGATCTGGCCTTTGAGCGGCAACTGCGGATAGTGCACCAGCGCCGGTACGCGAATCCCGCCTTCGGTGGTGAACGCCTTGAACAGCCGCGATGGTGCGGTTGCCACCTGCGCCCAGTTCGGGCCATACCAGACGTAGGAATTGGCGCGGCCGATGTTGTCCAGGCTGTTGTCGTAATGCTGGTTGAGATAGGTCAGTAATTGCGGGCCGAATTTCGGGAAAGCCTCCAGCAATGCCCCTTCAGCACCGTTATCGGACATGAACAGAATGAAGGTGTTGTCCAGTTGTCCTTGCTGGCGCAAGTAATCGACGACGCGCCCGATATTCCAGTCCATGCGCTCGACCATTGCGGCGTAAACCTCCATGGCCCGCGCAGAAATCTGCCGTTGCTCATCGCTCAGGGCATCCCATTGTGCAGTCAACTGGATCAACGGATGCGGCTCGACATCGGCCTCGATCAGCCCTAGTTGCTTGAGCTTTTCCAAGCGCTCCAGTCGCAGTACTTCAGGGCCAGCGTCATAACGCCCGCGGTATTTTTCCACCACATCAGCCGGCGCCTGCAATGGCCAGTGCGGTGCGGAAAATGGCAGGTAGGCGAAGAACGGCCGAGTCTGATCGCGCTCCTTGAGGTATTGCAGCAGCTTGTCGCCGAAGGCGTCGGAGGAATAGAAATCCTTTGGCAGTTCATCGATGAATTGGTCGTCTTCGATGTACAGCGCCGGGGTGGATTTGAGTAGTCTCGGCGTCGTTTCATCGTAGGTCGGCTCGAAGCCGTAATGGTTGGCGGCGCCGGGCAGCAGTGAAAAAGAGCGCTCGAAACCCCGGGCGTGGGGTGCCAGTTCTGCGGTCAGGCCCAAGTGCCATTTACCGCTCATCAGGGTCTGGTAACCGGCCTCGCGCAACAGCTCGGGCAGGGCAACGACGCGGTCGTTCAGGTGCCCTTCGTAGCCCGGTTTGCCGATCAGGTCCGGGGTCAGCGCTTCGGCCATGGTGCCGATGCCAGCGATGTGATGATCGGTGCCGGTCAGCAGCATCGAACGGGTCGGCGAGCAGGTTGGCGCGGTGTGAAAATCTGTCAAACGCAGGCCGTTATTGGCCAGGGCATCGAGGTTCGGTGTGTTGATCTCACCGCCGAATGCACCGAGATCGGAAAAGCCCAGGTCATCGGCCAGAATCACCAGAAAGTTGGGACGTTGTGGCATCAAAAATTTCCTTTTTCAGTAGGCAATGAAAGACAGCGGCAGATCGCGGATCTGCACCGGGATGGGCGGTTGGTAGTGATCGTCGCTGGTGAGTTCGTGCAGCAGTTCTTCGCGCAGTTGATGGAAGTCGAAACTGCTGCGCTGACGCGGATGGGGCAGGGCGATGTCGACCACTTGCTTGATCCGGCCCGGACGCGGCTCCATCACCACCACGCGGTCGGCCAGGAAAATCGCTTCCTCGACATCGTGGGTCACCAGGATGGTGGTGATTTTTGCCCGTGTGCGGATCGCCAGCAGTTCGTCCTGCATCTGCTGGCGAGTGAGGGCGTCGAGAGCGCCGAATGGCTCATCGAGCAGCAGAATCCGGGGGCTGGCCACCAGGCCGCGAGCAATCGCCACGCGTTGCGCCATGCCGCCGGAGAGCTGGTGCGGATAGGCGCGGGTGAAGTCGCTCAGGCCCACCAGTTCGATGAAGTCATCGATGCGCTTTTTCTTTTGCGCGGCGCTCAACGGTTCGTTGACCAGGCCCAGGCCGATGTTGTCGGCCACGCTCAGCCACGGAAACAACCGGTGCTCCTGAAAGACGATGCCGCGTTCGCCGCCGATGCCGCTGACGGCTTTTCCGTCCACGGTGATCTGCCCGCGAAACTGCGTATCGAGGCCCACCAACAGCCGCAGCAAAGTGGATTTGCCGCAACCGCTGGAGCCGACGATGGCGACAAACTCGCCCTCGGCAATGTCCAGGTTGAATTCGCGAATGGCCTCAAGTGTGAAGCCGTCGACGTCGAAGGTTTTGCCCACGTGATTGAAGCTGACAATCGGTGCGTTCATGCGTGTCTCCAGCGGGTGACGCGGATTTCCAGGCGTTGGCCAATGAGGTTGAGCAGGGCGCCGGTAAGGCCTACCAGCAACATGCCGGCCATGATCAGGTCCATGCGCAGCAGTTGTTGGGCGCCGATCATCTGGCTGCCGATGCCGCCGTTGGACGGCATGAAATATTCGGCGCCGATCGTGCCGAGCCAGGCGTAGATCAGGCTCAGCCTGAGCCCTGCGAAAATCCCCGGCGCGGCGCCTGGCAATACCAGTCGGCGCAGGCGTTGGCGCAGGTTCAGGCGCAGCACCTGAGCGGCTTCGTTGAGTTGGGGTGAGAGGTTGGCGACGCTGCGTTGAGTGGCGATAAACAGCGGGAAAAAAGCGGCGAGGGCGACGAACACCCACTTGGCCAATTCGCCAAGACCGAACCACGCGGTGAGTAACGGCACCCAGGCGAAAATCGCAATCTGGCGAATGGCGGCGAGGGTCGGGCCAAGCACACGCTCACTGGTGCGCGACAGTCCCAGCAGCAGTCCAAAGGCAAAGCCGAGCCCGCCACCGAGCAGCAACCCGCCAAGAGTCCGACCCAGACTGAGGGCCATGCCACCTATCAGCGTGCCGTCGAGTAGACCGTTCCAGGTGGTTTGCAGGACCGCCAGCGGGCTGACCAGAATATTTGCATCAACCCACTGCCGATCCGAGGTCAATTGCCACAATGCCAACAGCACCAGCGGCAGCAGCCACGGTTGCAAGCGTTGCCAGCCTTGATAACGCGGACCGCGACGGATCTCGGCAGTGGCTGGGTGCGGCCAGTGCACCAGTTTCCTGTCCAGCAGACCGATGCCGCGGTCCATCGCCACGCCGATCACACCGATCACTACGATGCACACGAAGACGATGTCGAGCATGAATAGCTGTCGCGCCCAGACCATCAGGTAGCCGATGCCTTCACTGGAGGCGAGCAGTTCCACGGCGAGCAACGACGTCCAGCCCGCCGCCAACGCAAGTCGCACACCGGCCATGAATGCCGGCAGGGCCGCAGGCAGTACCAGTCGCCGGATCAGCAGTCGCGACGGCAAGCGCAACACGGCGGCGGCTTCGCGCAGTTTCGGTTGCGCATCCCGCACACCGACCAGCGTGTGCAAGGTCACCGGCACCACGATGGCCTTGATCAGCACCACCAGTTTCAGTACTTCGCCGATGCCGAAAAACACCATGAACAATGGAATCCACGCCAGGGTCGGGACTTGCGCCAACCCGGCGAAAGTCGGGAACACCAAGCGCTCCAATCGAGGGCTGAAACCCAGCGCCGCACCCAATGCAGCACCTGCGCTGATTCCGGCCAGGAGCCCCAAGAACAGGCGTTGCAGGCTGATCCCCAAATGGCTCAATAACTCACCTTGCGATAACTCGACCGCGCTGCTCCAGACCAGTGACGGCGCGGGCAGGATCTGCTCGCTCATCCAATGATTGCGGCTGGCGAGCCACCAGAGGGCGAAAAGGGCAGTGGGCAACAACCACGGCAGCAAACGTTGGCCCAGGCTTGGCCAGCGTTGCCTGTTCGCAAGTGACGGCGCGGCCAGCGGCAGGCTGAGAAGGGAAACACGGGCCATGGGTGACCTCCGTTGTCGGGTGAAGATCAAAAGATCGCAGCCTTCGGCAGCTCCTACAGCTATCGACACCCCTCTGTGGGAGCTGCCGAAGGCTGCGATCTTGGAGATTTCGAATTGCTCGGTGGTTATATAAAAAATAAAATCAATGCTATTTGGAGATAAGCGAATCCATTTAAAGCCTGCCGTTACACTCGCATCCAATGCCTTCGATGAATATTTTCGATGCTGTTTTTGCATGCGAGCGTCAGAGCCCCGCAGCGGTTGATTTAGATCGAAAAGATATAAAAATGTGAATTTATAGTATTTAAGTGCTGATGAAGAATCAGCCTAGTTTCAGCTCCTCAACGCCCGTTGCCCCAAGGAGCTACACCCATGAACTTTCCTTTCAAGCGCGTCATCAGCGTCTTCGCCGCACCGGCCCTGGCGGGTTTACTGGCCTTCACCGCCAGCGCCGAAGAGCTCAAGGAAATCCGCATCGCCGTGCCGGACCTCAGCGCCGGCACCCAGCACAGTGGCGGCGGGGTAGTGGACGTTTTGCGTGATCAACAGATCTTCGAAAAAGCCTTCGCCGAACAGGGCATCAAGATTCAGTGGAGCTTCTTCAAGGGTGCGGGACCGGTGATCAACGAGGCGTTTGCCAACGATCAGGTCGATCTGGCGTACCTCGGTGATCTGGCGGCCATCATCGGCAAGTCCAATGGTCTGGACACGCGTTTGCTCAGTGCGACTGCGCGGGACGTGAAGCACTATCTGGGCGTGGTGCCGGGATCAGGGATCAAGACCTTGCAGGACCTCAAGGGCAAACGTGTGGCGATTTTTCGCGGCACCGCCAGCCAGTTGTCGTTTGATGCGGCGCTGGCCAGCCAGGGCTTGAGCGAGAGGGATGTAAAAGTCATTAACCTGGATTTCAACGCGGCCGTCGCGGCGCTTGCAGCGAAACAGATCGACGCATCCTGGAGTGGTTCGGGCCTGACGGCGCTGCAAGCCAAAGGCCTGGCGGAACTGCCATTGAACACCAAGGATCTTGGTGGCGCCGGTAGCGTGCAGGCAGTGCTGGTCGGCACCGGGGCATTTGTCGATGCGCATCCGCAAGTGGTGGCAAAATTGCTCAAGGCCCAACAGCAAGCCGTGGAGTGGTTGACCCAGGACGGCAACAAGGATGCCTACATTCAACTGGTGTCGGGATTGGCGAGTTATCCACCGATCATTCTTTCCCAGGACTTGAAGGATCAGAAACTGAGCGAGGTGTTCCAGTCGACGCTTGATCCGGTGTTCCTTGGCAAGTTGCAGGATGCGGTGGACATGGCTTCGCAGCAGAAGTTGATTCGCAAGCCGTTCAAGGTGAGCGATTGGGTGGCGCCGGAGTTGGCTGCTGCCAAGCTCTGAATCTTAAAAGATCGCAGCCATCGGCAGCTCCTACATCGATTAGTGTAGGAGCTGCCGAAGGCTGCGATCTCTTGATCTTCAAACAGCAACAGCCATCTGTTGCCTGTCCACCGCCACCAACGTCTCGATCATCGCCCGCGCCGCCGGCGATAGCCGGAACCCGGAGCGACTGACAATCCCGCAGCGCGCATTCATGCTCTCGATGTTCTGCGGCAGATTGCGCCAGTGCAGCAACACCAGCGAACCCTGAGCGCTGTCTTCGACAAACGCCTCCTGCGTACCCACGCCAATCGCGTTCGATTGCAGCACGATTTTCACCAGCGCCGGAAAATGTTCGGTCTGAATGCTCGGGGAGAAATCCACCCGTCCGCTGAGGTTCGCCAGCAGTTTGCGAATGCCCGGAGGAATCATCGTAGTCGCCAGCGGATAGTCGAACATGTCGTTGGTCGACAGGCTTTCCTTGGCCAGCAGTGGATGTCCGGGTCGGCAGAAAAACACCCCGCGTTTGGGCGTCAGTGCCTGGGTCTGGAAGTTCGGATCGGACTCGAAATGGCGGATGTCGGCGATGAAGAACTCGATCTCCTCGCGGCTCAGTGCACGGCTGAGTTTTTCCCAGTTATCCACCTCGAAACACGTGCGCACTTTGGGGTGCGCATTGATGAACTGCGCCACGGCATCCGGTACCAGTTTCACTGCCGGCGCCGGGCCGCAGCCGAAGCGCAATTCGCCGGCATCGAGCTTGGTCATTTGTGTCACTTCAGCACTGAGCAACGCTGCGCCTTGCACCAGGCTGCGGGCGTGTTGCAGCACCATCAAGCCTTCGGGTGTCGGTCTCAAATCCTTGTTGCCGCGATCCACCAGGACGCAGCCGAACTCGTGCTCAAGTCCCTGGATACTGCGGCTGAAAGCGGGCTGAGTAATGCCCATGGCCTCAGCAGCACGAACAAAACTGCGGTGTTCGTCGAGGGCGATGAAGTAACGCAACTGGCGAAGATCCATATGCTTTTCCGGCATCCTAAAAATAGTTCGAAGGCATTTGCGACGAGCGATGACTGAGGTTTTAAATGCAACCTCTTATTCCGTCAACGAAGCATTCAGATATCTATTAGATCTAAATAGAATATGGATAGAGCAGTGTTTCGCGGTCGGTCAACCGCAAGCAGTCCGATGAGGGTCTACCCATGAGCAATGCCGCTTTCGCTGTAAAACCCGCCGTTCAAGCGCTTGAAATCCATCCGGTGGCCGGCCGGATCGGCGCCGAGATTCGTGGCGTACACCTTTCGGGCGAACTGGATGCCGCGACTGTCGAAGCCATTCAACAGGCGCTGCTGCAATACAAAGTGATCTTCTTCCGTGAGCAGACCCAGCTCGACGATCAGCGCCAGGAGGCGTTCGCCCACCTGCTCGGCGAACCGGTGGCGCACCCGACCGTACCGGTTCGCGAAGGCACGCGTTTTCTGCTCGAGCTGGACGGCGCTGAGGGCCAGCGCGCCAGCTCCTGGCACACCGACGTGACCTTCGTCGAGGCCTACCCGAAAGCGTCGATCCTGCGCTCGGTGGTCGCCCCTGCTTTCGGCGGCGACACCCTGTGGGCCAACACCGCTACCGCCTATGACGGGTTGTCGGCGGAGCTGCGTGAGTTGGCCGACAAACTGGTCGCCGTACACAGCAACGAATACGACTACGCGGGCGGCAAGCCAGACGTCTCGGCCGAGAAGCTGGAGCGCTATCGCAAGATCTTCACCTCGACCGTCTACGAGACCGAGCATCCGGTGGTCCGCGTGCACCCGATCAGTGGTGAGAAGAGCCTGTTGCTCGGGCATTTCGTCAAACGCATCAAGGGTTATTCCCAGGCTGATTCGGCGCACCTGTTTGGCTTGCTGCAAAGCCATGTGATCCGCCAGGAAAACATCGTGCGCTGGCGCTGGCAGGCCGGTGATGTGGCGATCTGGGACAACCGCTCCACCCAGCATTACGCGGTGGATGACTACGCAACCCAGGATCGCATCGTGCGCCGCGTGACGCTCAAGGGCGAGGTGCCGGTGGGTGTGAATGGGCAGATCAGCCAGACCGTGAAAGGGCCGGATATCGGCGGCGTCTGAGCTGACGCTATCGCCAGCAGGCTGGCTCCCACAGGGGATTTGTGGCGTACACAAAAACAATGTGGGAGCCACCCAGCCTGCTGGCGATGGCGGCCTGGCAAGCAATACAGAATTTCTTTTGATCGGGAACCGCGCCTTATGAGTCCGTTGCACTTCGCTTCAACCTCGTCACCCCAACGGCTCAAACGCCTGCCACTCGCACTGTTGCTGGCTGGCAGCGCCAGTTGGACCCAAGGCTACGCAGCCGACAGCACCACCCCTGAAACCACCCCGAAAAAATCCGCCACGGCTGACAGCGCACAACTGGAAACCGTGACGGTCACCACTCGCCGCCGTGAGGAAAGCTCGCAGGATGTACCAACGCCAATGAGCGTGGTCAGCGGCCAGAACCTGGAAGCCCAGCGGGTCTATCGCATCCAGGATTTGCAGCAACTGGTGCCCAGCGTCAACGTCGCCTACATGCATGCGCGTCAGTCCAGCGTCTCGATCCGCGGGCTGGGCAACAACCCGGCCAGCGATGGCCTGGAAGGCAGTGTCGGCCTGTACATCGACAACGTATACCTCGGCCGGCCGGGCATGGCGGTGTTCGATCTGATGGACATCGAACAGCTCGAAGTGCTGCGCGGTCCGCAAGGCACGCTGTTCGGCAAGAACACCACAGCCGGCGTGATCAACATCAGCACCCGCGCGCCGACGTTCACCCCTGAACGCAGCATCGAAACCTCGGTGGGTGAGGATGGCTATTTCCAGACCAAGGGCACGATTTCCGGGCCGCTGAATGACGAACTGGCGGGGCGTTTTTCTGCTTATCGCACCCGCAGCGACGGCGACATCAAGAACGAATTCGACGGCCATGATTTGAACGGAGGCTCGCGCGAAGGCTTTCGTGGACAGTTGTTGTTCAAACCCAACGAGTCGTTCAACCTGCGCTGGATCGGTGACTACAACGAGGAAGATTCCAGCGCCGGTACTCGGGTGTTGTACAACACCGGCCCGACCATCAATGGCACCAACCTGTATCAGGCCCGGGCAAATGCGGCGGGTGCGACGCTGGTCGACGGTACGCACCGCAAGGTCAACCTGAACAACGAACAGCACGTCACCGTGCATCAGGGCGGCACGTCGGTCGAGGCCAACTGGGCACTGCCGAGCGACTTCACCCTGACATCCGTCAGCTCCTATCGCTGGTGGAATTTCACCCCGCGCAACGATGATGGCCTGGACGTTTCCGCCTTCTACAACGCCGGTGTTTCGGTGGAGGATAAGCAGTATTCCCAGGAGTTTCGCCTGGCATCGCCCACGGGCGGATTCTTCGATTATGTGGTGGGCGCCTATTACTTCGGCTCCGACCTGGACAACAAATCCTTCACCTATTACGGACCGCAAGCGGACATCTGGAGCGGCACACCCAACGGTGCGCTCAACAATATCAACAGTGTCGGCGACGGACATATCAAAACCGATAGCTTTGCGCTGTTCGCCCAAGGTACCTGGCACCTGACCGAACGTCTTGATTTCACCGCTGGGATACGCGGCACTTATGAAGAGAAAAATGCCTGGGTCACGCGCGATGCGCCGGTCGGTGGCACGGCAGTCACCGGTGCGGCGGCCACAGCCAGGCGCGGTCGTGCCGGCGCTTACGATTCCGGCGATCTGAATCAATACAGTTCCAGCCCTTCGGGTTTGTTGAACCTCAGCTATCGCCTTACCGACGACCTGCTGACCTACGCCACGTTGTCCCACGGCGAGAAATCCGGTGGGGTCAACCTGGCCGTGGGCACGGCGCCGGTGGCGGGTGCTGACTCGTTGCTGATCGGCACTGAGCGGGCGAACAACGCCGAGCTCGGTTTCAAGAGCACGCTCTGGGACCGTCGCCTGCAACTCAACGCCAACGTGTTCTGGACCCAGGTCAACGGCTACCAGACCAACGCCTACGACGAAGCCAACCGCGTGCAATACCTGACCAACGCCGGCTCCGTGCGTTCTCGCGGTGTGGAGTTCGAAAGCACCCTGATTCCGTTGCGTGGCCTGACGTTGAACATCAACGGTTCGTACAACGATGTCAGCTACCTCTCCTACAAGGACGCGCCATGCCCGCCGGAAGTCAGCCTGGCACCGGGCGCTCCAGCGTCTTGTGACCTCACCGGACATCAAGTGGTGGGCGCGTCGAAATGGATCGGCAACGCCAACGGCGAATACAAATGGAACCTGAGCAACGGCTTCGAGGAGTACGTCACCGGCAGTTACGCCTTCCGTTCCAAAGCGGTTGGCACGGTGGAGGATTCCGACTATGGGCAGATACCGAGTTATGCCGTGGTCAACCTGTCCACGGGTCTTCGCGGTGACTTCAAGCAGGGGCAGTGGGACGTGTCGCTGTGGTTGAAAAACGCCTTCGACAAAACCTACTACACGACGCTGTGGACGGCTGCCAATGGAGGTTACGAAGGCCTGCTCGGCACACCACGGACGTTAGGTGTGACCGGTCGTTACGACTTCTGACGGCGAAAAACGATGCCTTGGATGAATACTTTTCATGCCTGTAAGGCATCGGTATTTCGCCTTCGGGCCACAGCCCTTGAACGGCGGGCTCTGGCGGTGAGGTGATGTTTTGCATATTCGTTATCGATCTAAGCATAACAACAAACATTACTTTATGAGCTAAGTGTTCCAGTCAATGATTTCTTCCACCCAGACGTCGTCGGGGGATGTTCAGTACGACGTTTCGGTTATTCGCCAAGAGACCGCAGGGAGTTTAAGCAATGGGCAATGTTCAGACCGCCGCCAGCGCACATGACGTGTTGTGGCGCCCGGCGCACGGTGGCGATTTGGTCGACCTCGGCCGGCCGCACCGTGTGCCCTTGGGTCAGTTGCGTTTGCAACGCACGCCCCAAGGAATCTTGAACCGTCGGGAAACGATCCTGCTGGGGGTGCTGGCGCTGCTGGTGCATGGCGCGGTGATCTATTGGGTCAACCAGCAGCCGACCCCGGCGTTGCCGATCGTGCCGCCGGAAATCCCGCCGATGACCATCGAGTTCTCGCGTCCGGCGCCGCCCGTGGTCGAGCCACCGCCGCCGCAACCGGTCCAGCCAGTTGTGGAGCCACCCCCTCCCGTGGAGGACGAACTGGCTGTAAAACCGCCACCACCCAAACCCGTGCCCAAGCCGAAACCTGTTGCCAAACCGGTCGCAAAACCGGTCCCGAAAGTCGCAGAACAACCACCGGCGCCGCCGCAACCGGCAGCACCCGTTGCGGCCCCGGCACCACCGGCTCCACCTGCACCGGCACCCGTGACACCGGCGTCAGCGAGCGCGGGTTACTTGAAAAATCCAGCGCCGGAGTATCCGTCGCTGGCCCAGCGTCGCGGTTGGGAAGGTACGGTGTTGCTGCGGGTGCATGTACTGGCCAGCGGTAAGCCAGGCGAGATCCAGATTCAGAAAAGCAGCGGCCGCGAAGCCCTCGACGAAGCCGCCTTGAGCGCGGTGAAACGCTGGAGTTTCGTGCCAGCCAAGCAGGGTGATGTCGCACAGGATGGATGGGTCAGCGTGCCCATCGACTTCAAGATTCATTAAACCGAAACCAAATTCGCGCGAA
Source organism: Pseudomonas sp. P8_241 (assembly GCF_034008315.1). Classification (NCBI taxonomy): domain Bacteria; kingdom Pseudomonadati; phylum Pseudomonadota; class Gammaproteobacteria; order Pseudomonadales; family Pseudomonadaceae; genus Pseudomonas; species Pseudomonas sp. P8_241. The sequence continues at coordinate 372,041 of NZ_CP125377.1, forward strand.
ACGTTTACACGAGGACTACACCATGACGTTATTGGCATCTCCACTTGAATCCATCGAAAGCGCGGTGATCTGGCTGCTGGTGGTTTTTTCCGTCGCGACCTGGGGCCTGGCCTTGCTCAAGGGTGTGCAGTTCGGCCGCCTCAAGGCGCAGGATCGCAAGTTTCATAAACAGTTCTGGGCGGCATCGAGTCTCGATTCGGCCGCCGAGTTGAGCGAAACCCAACCCGGCGCTGCGGCGCGTGTGGCACAGGCCGGTTATGCGGCGATCCAGGTCGGTGAGACGCCACAGGCAGCGGATTTAAGCCAGGCGATCAATCATCAGGACCGTCTGGAGCGGGCCTTGCGTCAGCAGATCGTGCGTGAACGTCGGTCTCTGGAGACCGGGCTGGCGGTGGTCGCGAGTATTGGCAGCACCTCACCGTTCATTGGTTTGTTCGGCACGGTGTGGGGAATCATGGAAGCGTTGAAAGGCATCAGTGCAGCTGGCTCTGCAAGCCTGGAAACCGTGGCCGGACCTATCGGAGCGGCGCTGGTTGCCACGGGCGTAGGGATCGCCGTCGCCGTGCCGGCAGTGCTGGTTTACAACTACTTTTTACGTCGTTTGAAACTGACGGCGGCGGACCTCGATGACTTCGCCCATGACTTCTACAGCCTGGCGCAGAAGAGTTCGTTCCGCGTGTTGATTCATCCGACGGCGCACAGGGTTTCGGCCCAGGGCGGCGCGCAGAAAGTGAAGGAGGCGTCCTGATATGGCCTTCTCCACGCAAGACAGTGATGAGGTTCTGAGCGAGATCAACGTGACGCCACTGGTGGATGTGATGCTGGTGCTGCTGGTGGTGTTCATCGTCACCGCGCCGCTGCTGACCAACGCGATACCGATCAACCTGCCCAAGACCGAGGCCGTGGCGCCGGTGGAACAGAAAGACCCGCTGGTGGTGAGCATTGATGGCGCCGGCAAGCTGTTTATCAACAAGGATGAAATCCAGCCGGATTTGCTGGAATTTAACCTGCAGGCGGCCAAGGCCAAGGACCCGGAAGTGCGGGTGCAATTGCAGGCCGATGACGGGGTGAACTACGGCGAAGTGGCACGGGCCATGGCGTCGATCGAGCGGGCAGGGATTACCAAGCTGTCGGTGATTACCGCGCGTTAACAGATTTTTGCTTTTGCGGGGCCGTCTCCTTGGCAGGGTGCGGCCCTTTTTTTATGTCCGGCAAACTCTGTAGGCGCTGGCTTGCCGGCGTTGGCGTCCTTCCAGCGGGTAAATTGCTGCCTGACCTACCGCATTCGCTAGCAAGCCAGCTCCTACAAATCATCAATCTAATATTCCTTTAAGATCTTAATAAATAGCTTCTTATTCCTTAACGAATATAACTCTCCTCCCTATACTCGATCGGGAACAGACACGCAGCCGGAGAGCTCCCCCATGCGCAACGAATCAATTCGCTACCTGATTGTGCCGGGCTGGCAAGGATCGCCAGACGATCATTGGCAAAGCCATTGGCAGAACAGCCTGCCGAACAGTGCACGGGTGGAGCAGGCCGACTGGTTGACGCCGCGACGCGAAGACTGGGTCGCGGCACTGGCCGAGGCGATTGCCGCCGACAGCACGCCGGTGATCCTGATCGCCCACAGCCTGGGTTGCATCACTGTCGCCCATTGGGCTGCAACGGCACCGGTGCAATTTCTGCGTCAGGTGCGCGGTGCTCTGCTGGTCGCGCCCGCGGATGTCGAGCGTCCGGCCTGTGCGCCGGCCTTGCGCAATTTTGCGCCGATTCCGACGGATCTTTTACCTTTCCCTAGCCAGGTCGTCAGCTCCGACAACGACAGCGCCGTCAGTGCGCCTCGAGCGCTGGAACTGGCACGCAACTGGGGCGCCGAGGCGGGGATTCTGGCCGGAGCGGGGCACATCAACGTCAAGTCCGGTCACCAGCGTTGGGAGCAGGGGTTTGCCTATCTGTACCGCCTGCAAAACCGCATGGAACATCACGCTCTGCGCCGCGCTTGAGTCTTATTTTTCATTAAATCGCCCCCGTCTCCCGGCGGTTTTGGGCGGGAGTCTGCCATGAGTTTTGAAACCTTCGGTCAGCCCTTGCTGACCTTTCCCGATGCAGAAAAAAGTCCCCTGAGCATTCGCGCCAAGGCGCTGGTGTTCGTCGATCCGCGTTCCCGGCAGCTGCGCGAAGACCTGGAGCAACTGGCGCCGCGTTCAATCTCGGTGCTCATCCGTGGTGAGACCGGTTCGGGCAAGGAGTTGCTGGCGCGGCATATCCATCGCGCCAGCGATCGTGGCGGCTTGTTTGTGTCGGTCAATTGCGGCGCCATCAGTCCGACTTACGCCGACGCCGAATTGTTTGGCTACGCCGCGGGCAGCTTTAGCGGATCAGCGAGCAGCCGCGCCGGCTGGTTCGGCTCGGCCAATGGCGGCACGCTGTACCTGGACGAAATCGGCGACCTGCCGCTGCCGATCCAGATCAAATTGCTCGCCGCCCTGGAAAATCATGAAGTCATGCGCGTCGGTGCCCCTCAGCCGAGCCCGGTGGACGTGCGTCTGGTTGCGGCCACCAGCATCGATCTGGCCAAGGCTGTTGCGGCTGGAAAATTCCACGAGCGGCTTTTTCATTACCTCAGCGAAGGCCAACTCGAACTGCCGGCGCTGCGCGAACGTACGGGCGACATCCTGTCCCTGGCCGAATATTTCCTCGGCATCTACAGCCAGCGCCTGGACTTGCCGGTGCCGCTGATCAGTGAGGCGGCGCAGATCGTGCTGGAACGCCATAGCTGGCCGGGTAATACCCGAGAGCTGGAAAACATCATTCACTTTGCGCTGCTGGTAAGCACCGGGGATGAGATTTTGCCGGAGCATTTGAATTTGCCGGAGCTCTCGATTTCTCTGGAGCAGATCGAGAGTCAGATCCGGCAGATTCTCGACAATGGCTCTGTCGCTGACCAGGCAGCCTTGAAACAGTTACTCAAAAACACCGGGCTTTCGTAGGAGCAAGCTTGCTCGCGATCGCGGCGACGCGGTTTTTCTGAACGGACGCCATCGCCAGCAAGCCGGCTCCTACAAAGGAAGATGTGCGAGTTAGAGTTTTATGAACAAAATGGAATATGAAGCTTAATAAACGTTATTGTTCGGGAATAAAAAATCCCGGTATTGTCCGCCTCACGCCAGCGATAGCACTTCACTGGCACTCTCATCTTCAAGCCGTCGCCACAAGCGACTGTGATTTCCGATAAGGACACTGCATGAAAAAGGTTCTGTTGTTCACCGCACTGGCGGCTGCCCTGACCTCGGGCCTGGCCCTGGCGGGCGAGAAACTGGTGGTTGCCGCAACCCCGGTACCACACGCCGAGATTCTCGAACTGATCAAGCCAACCCTCGCCAAAGAAGGCGTGGACCTGGAAATCAAAGTATTCACCGACTACGTTCAGCCGAACGTGCAGGTCGATCAGAAGCGTCTGGACGCCAACTACTTCCAGACCCTGCCGTACCTGAAAAGCTTCAACGAAGGCAAAGGCACCCATCTTGAAACCGTCATCGGTGTTCACGTCGAACCGTTCGGTGGCTACTCGAAGAAAGTCAAATCCCTGGCGGAGCTGAAAGACGGCGCAACCATCGCCATCCCTAACGAAGGCAGCAACAGCGGCCGTGCCCTGATCCTGTTGCAGAAGGCTGGCCTGATCGAGTTGAAAGACCCGAAAAACGCTGTGTCGACGCCCAAAGACATTGCCAAGAACCCACATAACTTCAAGTTCAAGGAACTCGAATCGGCCATGCTCCCGCGTGTGCTGGATCAGGTCGACCTGGACATGATCAACACCAACTACGCGCTGGAAGCGGGCCTGAACCCGGCCAAAGATGCGCTGATCATTGAAGGTGCCGATTCGCCTTACGTGAACTACCTGGTGGCCCGTCCGGACAACAAGGACAGCGTTGCCATTCAGAAACTGGCCAAGGCTTTGACCAGTCCAGAAGTGAAAGCCTTCATCGAGAAGAAGTACAGCGGCGCGGTACTGCCGGCGTTCTGATTCGCGAAGCAAAACCCTTCAAGGTTTCAAACGCCGACGGCTGATCCAGCGTCGGCGTTTTTTTATGGGCGTTTGATTTGGTTGTGAACTGGGGCGACATCAAAAGCCTTCAAGCCACCCTGGCCTCCAACGCCCTGCGCAACGCCATCAGTAATTTCACAACGTCCTGCGGATCCAGCCGTTGCGGCACTTTTGCGTCTGCCATTTTCTCATCCTTGTGATTGCCTGGCCTGGGGAGGCTGCCCAAAGGGGGGCCGTCCTTGGAGGGGTATTTCGAAAAAAAGATCCTTCCTGCGGTGTAGGGGAAAATAGTCGTCTTGCGTCGTCCCGGCAAATCACTGGCCGTTCAGTCTGGCCAATGCCAGGCGGGTTCATCCAGCATCCGCTGGCCGACGATCCCGGTCTGCCCGAGATTTTTCTCCAGCACGATGCAATTGCATTGCGGATCCTCCTGCAACGCTGAAATCAATCGTCGGGCATGTGAGACCACCCACACCTGGCAGTGCTGCGATGCGCGGATGATCAAGCGCGCCAACGCCGGCAGCAGATCTGGATGCAGACTGGTTTCCGGTTCGTTCAGCACCATCAGTGTTGGCGGACGCGGCGTCAGTAATGCCGCGACCAACAGCAGATAGCGCAACGTCCCGTCCGACAACTCTGCCGCCGACAACGGGCGCAATAACCCCTCCTGAAAAAACTCGATGGCGAAGCGTCCGCCGCGCAGCGGTTCGATGTTCAGCCTGGCGCCAGGAAACGCGTCACTGATTGCCGCCCACAACGCCTCGGGATCGCCGATTTCGATGATCGTCTGCAAGGCCGCCGCCAGATCGCGCCCGTCGTGATGCAACACCGGTGTGCGCGTGCCTAATTGAGGTTGCCGAGCGGGCGCATCGGCATCGCTGCGAAAGTGATCGTAAAAACGCCAGCGGCGGATGAATTCGCGAATTTCCAACACCTGCGGCGAAGTCCGCAGGCTGCCGATCTGATCGAACAGACTGTCGAAAGTCGGCGTGTGCTGCGCCAGCACATCCCAACTGCGACTGGCGCGGGCGCGGATCATCGGGCCCTCGCGATCCACCAGCAGACTGGCCGGGCGATAGAACGGCCCGGCCCACAGACATTCGCGCTTGATCTGCGGGTCGAGGCTGAAGCGTGAGGGTATGGGAGCGTGATTGCCGGGCAGCATGAAATGCCCATTGGAATCGGGCAGGCCCAGGCTGATCGAGTAGCCGAAGTCGTCGCCGGCAAACCCCAGGCGCAGGCGTTTGACCCCGTGGCGCACCGTGGCCTCGATCGGCACTTCGCCATTACGCATGCGCCGAGTGAGAGTTTCCGGCCCCGCCCAGAACGTCGAATCCAGACCGCCTTCGCGAGCCAGGGCGTTGACCACTCCGCCCTGGGCGGTTTCCGCCAACAGTCGCAGGGCGCGGTAAAGGTTGGACTTGCCGCTGCCGTTGGGGCCGGTGATCAGGTTCAGCCGGCCCAACGGGATCACCAGTTTGTTGATCGAGCGATAGTTGGCCACGGCGAGCGTCTGGAGCATGAGGATTCCTGAAGCGATATCAAACAAGTGCGCCATTGTCGGGTACGCCAACGCGTCTATTGCAAGCCTTTTCGACCGAACCCGCTTCGAATTTTTTCTTCATAAGACCATCGTGCAAGGTTCCAACTCTGTTCTAAGCTCTCTGTCGTGTTGTATTTGAAAAAGGCCAAGGAGTTTGCATGGTGGTTCCCGGATTAAAAGTAGTAATGGCCTTGAGTGTCGTCACCCTGCTGACGGCTTGCGAAGAGAAAAAACCGGTTCAGGAATACCTCCCACGGGTGTTCGTGCAAGTCGTCAAGCAGGAGGATTTTGCCGCCTCGGTCACCCTCACCGGTGACGTGCAGGCGCGTGTCCAGACTGAACTGTCGTTTCGCGTGGGCGGCAAGATCATCCAGCGTTCGGTCGATGTCGGCGATCGGGTAACGGCCAAACAAGTGCTGGCCCGGCTTGACCCCAAGGATTTGCAGACCAGTGTCGATTCGGCGCAGGCGCAAGTCGTCGCCGAGCAGGCGCGGGTCAAACAGAATGCGGCGGCGTTCGTGCGTCAGCAGAAACTCCTGCCCAAGGGCTACACCAGCCAGAGCGAATACGACTCGGCCCAGGCCGCCTTGCGCAGCAGTCAGAGCGCGTTGAGCGCGGCCCAAGCGCAGTTGGCCAACGCCAAGGACCAGCTGAGCTACACGGCGCTGATTGCCGATGCACCGGGTGTCATTACCGAACGTCAGGCCGAAGTAGGTCAGGTGGTGCAGGCGACCATGCCGATCTTCAGCCTGGCCACGGACGGCGACCGGGATGCGGTGTTCAACGTCTATGAATCACTGCTGGCCGAAAAGCCGAAAGATCAGACCATTGTCATCAGTCTGCTCGATAACCCGGCCATCAAAACCACTGGCACCGTGCGTGAAGTCACCCCCGCCGTGTCGGCGCAGTCCGGTACTGTGCAGGTCAAGGTCGGCCTCGATAAATTGCCCGAAGGCATGCAATTGGGCTCGGTGGTCAGCGCCACGGCCAGGGGCTCGGGCAAGTCTGTTGTCGAGTTGCCGTGGTCGGCGCTGACCAAGAACATCAGTGAACCTGCCGTCTGGATTATCGACGACAAGGGCCAGGCGCAGTTGCACTCGGTCACGGTCGGCCGTTACCTGACCGGCAAGGTCATCATCAGCGGCGGATTGAAGGGTGGGGAAAAAGTCATCGTCGCCGGCGGGCAGCTGTTGCACCCAGGCATGGAAGTCGAGATTGCCGAAAATACTTACAAGGATCTGAGTTGGGAGGCCAAGCCATGAAGCCGATATGGGCGTTGTCCATCGGGCTGCTGCTGAGCGCCTGTTCCGAAAGTACGCCACCGCCGGAGCCTGTGCGGCCGGTGCTGTCGATCAAGATCAAGGCTTTGAACGAAGAGGATCTGGGGCGCTTCGCCGGCAGCATTCAGGCGCGCTACGAAAGTAATACCGGGTTTCGCGTAGGCGGGCGAATCGCCAGCCGTAACGTCGATGTCGGCACCGAGGTCGAGAAGGGCACATTGCTCGCCACGCTCGATCCATCCGATCAGCAGAACCAACTGCGTTCGGCCCAGGGCGATCTGGCGAAAATCCAGGCGCAACTGATCAATGCCAAGGCCAGCGCCATGCGCCAGCAAACCCTGTTTGATCGTGGGGTGGGCGCACAGGCGCAGCTGGATGATGCGCTGACTAACCTTAAAACCACCCAGGCGTCCCTCGACCAGGCCCGTGCAGCCGTCGACCAGAGCAAGGACCAACTGAGCTACACCGAGCTGCGTGCCGACCATAAAGCCGTAGTCACGGCCTGGAGCGCTGAAGCCGGGCAAGTCGTGTCGGCCGGGCAGCAAGTGGTGACCCTGGCACAACCGGACATCAAGGAAGCGGTGATCGATCTGCCCGATACGCTGGTTGATCAACTGCCCAGCGATGTGGTGTTTCTGGTCGCTACGCAACTCAACCCGAGCATCAACACCACCGCGACCATTCGCGAAATCGAACCCCAGGCGCAAAGCGCCACACGCACCCGGCGTGCGCGCCTGACTTTGGCTGAAACGCCAGAAGGTTTCCGCCTGGGTACTGCGATCAGCGTCACCTTGAGCTCGGCGATCAAGCCGCGCATTGAGCTTCCCTTGACCGCGTTGCAGGAGGTCGATGGCAAACCGCGCATCTGGGTGATCGATGCACAGAACAAAACCGTTTCCCCCCGGGATGTCACCGTGATCAGCCGTACCGCCAGCACCGTGGTGCTGGCGGGTGGTGTGAAGAATGGCGAGCGGGTGGTCAGTGCCGGTGTAAACAGCCTCAAACCAGGGCAGGCAGTTAAAATCGACGAGGACAGTCAATGAAAGGGCCTTTCAACCTCTCCGAATGGGCTCTCAAGCATCAGTCGTTCATCTGGTATCTGATGTTCGTCGCGTTGCTGATGGGTGTGTTCTCGTATTTCAACCTGGGGCGTGAGGAAGATCCTTCGTTCACCATCAAGACCATGGTGATCCAGAGTAAATGGCCGGGGGCGACACAGGAGGAAACCCTCAAGCAGATCACCGACCGTATCGAGAAAAAGCTCGAAGAGCTCGACTCGCTCGATTACGTAAAAAGCTACACGCGCCCCGGCGAATCGACGGTGTATGTGTACCTGCGCGACACCACCAGTGCCAAGGACATCCCGGAAATCTGGTATCAGGTGCGCAAGAAGATCAACGACATTCGTGGCCAGTTTCCCCAAGGCATGCAAGGCCCCGGGTTCAACGACGAGTTCGGTGACGTGTTCGGTTCGATCTATGCTTTCACCGCCGACGGTCTGACCCTGCGTCAGTTGCGCGACTATGTTGAACAGGCGCGCATGGAGATTCGCGGCGTGCCGGGGCTGGGCAAGATCGAGATGGTCGGCCAGCAGGACGAAGTGCTGTACCTGAACTTCTCCACACGCAAACTCGCGGCGCTGGGCATCGATCAGCTTCAGGTCGTGCAGAGCCTGCAAACGCAGAACGCCGTGACCCCGGCGGGGGTTATCGAGGCCGGGCCTGAGCGGATTTCGGTGCGCACTACAGGGAAGTTCGCTTCGGAGAAAGACCTGGCGGAGGTCAACCTCAAGCTCAACGACCGCTACTATCGTCTGGCCGACATCGCCGAAATCAGTCGCGGTTACGTCGATCCCGCTTCGCCGGAATTCCGTTTCAATGGCAAACCGGCCATCGGTCTGGCGATTGCCATGCAGAAGGGCGGCAACGTCCAGGCATTCGGCAAGGCACTGCACGCCCGTATCGAACAGTTGACTGCCGACCTGCCAGTGGGCGTGGGCATTTACAACGTCTCCGATCAGGCCGTGGTGGTGGAGGAAGCCGTTGGCGGCTTTACCAGTGCACTGTTCGAAGCGGTGGTGATCGTGCTGCTGGTCAGCTTCGTCAGCCTTGGCGTGCGCGCCGGGCTGGTGGTGGCATGTTCGATTCCGTTGGTGCTGGCGATGGTGTTTGTATTCATGGAATACAGCGGCATCACCATGCAGCGGATCTCCCTCGGTGCATTGATCATCGCCCTCGGCTTGCTGGTGGACGATGCAATGATCACCGTGGAAATGATGGTCACGCGTCTGGAACTGGGCGAGACCAAAGAGCAGGCGGCTACGTTTGCCTACACCTCCACGGCATTCCCGATGCTTACCGGTACGCTGGTGACGGTGGCGGGTTTCGTGCCGATTGGCCTGAACGCCAGCTCGGCGGGTGAGTACACCTACACACTGTTTGCGGTAATCGCCTGTGCGATGCTGGTGTCGTGGGTGGTGGCGGTGTTGTTTGCGCCGGTCATCGGCGTGCACATCCTCAGCACCAAGGTCAAAGCCCACGACGGTGAACCCGGGCGCATCGGCAAGGCCTTCAATGGCGGGCTGCTGTGGTGCATGCGCAATCGCTGGTGGGCCATCGGCATTACCGTGCTGTTGTTCGCGTTGGCGCTGTTCAGCATGCGTTTTGTACAGAACCAGTTCTTCCCGTCCTCGGACCGTCCGGAAATCCTGGTGGACCTGAACCTGCCGCAAAACGCCTCCATGGACGAAACCCGGCGCGCCGTCGATCTGCTGGAAGCGACCCTCAAAGGCGATCCGGACATCGTGCGCTGGAGCACCTACATCGGCCAGGGCGCCATTCGTTTCTATCTGCCTCTGGACCAACAACTGCAAAACCCTTTCTACGCGCAGTTGGTGATCGTCAGCAAAGGCGAGTCCCGCGAGGCCATGATGCAGAAGCTGCGTGATCGCCTGCGCAAAGACTTCGTCGGCATCGGCAGCTACGTTCAGGCACTGGAAATGGGCCCGCCGGTTGGGCGTCCGATCCAGTACCGGGTCAGCGGCAAGGACATCGATCAGGTGCGCCGACATGCCATAGACCTGGCCACCGAGCTCGACAAGAACCCGCACATTGGCGAAATCATCTACGACTGGAATGAACCGGGCAAAGTCCTGCGCATCGACATCGCACAAGACAAGGCGCGGCAGTTGGGGTTGTCCTCCGAGGACGTGGCCAACTTGATGAACGGCATCGTCAGTGGTCAGCCGGTGACCCAGGTCGATGACGACATCTACCTGATCAACGTGGTCGGTCGTGCGGTGGATTCCGAACGCGGCACTCCGCAAACCCTGCAGAACCTGCAGATCGTCACGCCAAGCGGCACGTCGATTCCGTTGCTGGCGTTTGCCACAGTGCGCTACGAACTGGAGCAGCCGCTGGTATGGCGACGTGATCGCTTGCCGACCATCACCATCAAGGCGGCGATACGCGACGAGATCCAGCCGACCGACCTGGTGAAAATCCTCAAGCCGTCGATAGATGCGTTCGCCGAAAAATTGCCGGCGGGCTACAAGGTCGCCACGGGTGGTACGGTGGAGGAAAGCGGCAAGGCCCAAGGGCCGATTGCCAAGGTCGTGCCGCTGATGTTGTTCATGATGGCAACGTTCCTGATGATCCAGTTGCACAGCGTGCAGAAGCTGTTCCTGGTGGCGAGTGTCGCGCCGCTGGGGTTGATCGGCGTGGTGATCGCGCTGGTGCCGACCGGCACGCCGATGGGCTTCGTGGCGATCCTCGGGATTCTGGCGCTGATCGGTATCATCATCCGCAACTCGGTGATCCTGGTGACCCAGATCGACGAGTACGAGAAGAATGGGTATACGCCGTGGGATGCGGTGGTACAGGCCACCGAGCACCGGCGTCGGCCGATCCTGCTGACCGCTGCGGCAGCGAGCCTGGGGATGATCCCGATTGCCCGGGAAGTGTTCTGGGGGCCGATGGCCTACGCGATGATCGGCGGGATCGTCATCGCCACCTTGCTGACGCTGTTGTTTTTGCCGGCGCTGTATGTGGCCTGGTACAAGATTCGCGAACCGCAGAAAGAGGTGCAGTAAAAAGTGCGCTCCCACAGGAATTTTGCTGAACCCTGTGGGAGCGAGATTGTTCTGGCAATAAAAACAAAAGATCGCAGCCTTCGGCAGCTCCTACACCCACCTACTGTAGGAGCTGCCGAAGGTTGCGATCTTTTGATTTGTGCATTAGTCAGCGCGCCGCCAGACACTCGCCAACCAAGGCTGCTGCGCTCGCGGCAGCCCCGCTGGCCGGTAGTAATGCTCCAACTCCACAAACCCCGCCTCGGTCAGCAACTGCTGCCAGGCCGTCAGGTCGTGATACGACCCATAACGCGGCCCGTTCCAGCCTTCCTGGTTTTCGCCCCGGGGATTGGAACTGAACAACACCCCACCCGGTTTCAACGCCCCGCGCAATTGCTTCAACACCCGAGGTAACTCCTGACGCGGAATGTGAAACAACACCGCATTGGCAAAAATCCCGTCGAAACGCTCGGCCGGCAGATCGAGCTTCAGAAAATCCTGTTGCCAGACCTCGCAACCACTGTCCTCACGGGCCATCTGCGCGAGCTTTTCCGAACCGTCGAGGCCGACTGCGCGGTGACCCATGCGCGTAAAGGTTTGCAAATCGCGCCCGGGTCCGCAGCCAAAATCGAGAATGTCGAAAGGCGCCTCGCCCTGAAGGTGTCGCAACAGGGCAGCGATGTTCTGGCTGACGTCGTGATCGCGGGTGCCTTCACGGAAATCTTCGGCGACCGCGTTGTAATGACCCAGAGTGGTGGAGGTGATCTGTTCGAGGTCGTCGGGTGTTTGCTTCATGGTCGGCTGCGCAGGAAAAGGAGATGTGTTGACTATAAGCGCTTTCGCGCTTTGAAAGATCGCAGCCTGCGGCAGCTCCTACACAAGCCATGATCGCAGCCCTAACGTCGGATCACTGCCAATCCCTGTAGGAGCTGCCGAAGGCTGCGATCTTTTGCTCTTCACCTACCGCTTGTTCAACCCCCGCGCCAACCGATCCCCACCCAACTGAATCGCCGCCACCAACACCACCAGCAATACAATCACCGTCAACATGATCTGGCTATCAAACCGCTGATAGCCGTACCGATAGGCAATATCCCCCAGTCCACCGGCACCAATCGCCCCGGCCATGGCCGACGAATTGATCATTGTCACCAGCGTGATGGTGAACCCACCAACAATCCCCGGCAGTGCCTCGGGCAGCAACACGTGCCAAACGATGTGCCAACGCCGGCAACCCATCGCCTGCGCCGCTTCGACCAACCCGTGATCGACCTCTCGTAAACTCACTTCAGCAATGCGCGCAAAGAAGGGTGTGGCCGCAATGGTCAGTGGGACCACAGCCGCCCATACGCCGTAAGTGGTGCCGACGATCAACCGTGTGAACGGAATCAGCGCCACCATCAAAATCAGAAACGGAATCGAGCGAAACAGGTTCACGAATGCACCCAAGGCCCGGTTCAGCGCTGGCGCTTCGTAAATACCACCCTTGGCGCTGGTGACGAGGATCACCGCCAGCGGAATGCCCGCCAACAGCGCAATCAACGACGACACGCCGACCATCAGGAAGGTGTCGATGAAACCTTGCAACAAACGATCAAACCACATAACCCAATACCTCCACGTTTTGCGCCCAATCACTGGCGCGCTGACGCAATTCTTCGGCGTCGAGTGGCGAGCCGGTCACCGCTAATAACAGTTGTCCAATCGCATGCCCCTGAATCCGTTCCACACCCCCTTGCAGCAAACGCACGCGACCACCGAGTGCACTGAACAGCGCGGCCAGGTCTGGCTCGTCGCGTTGGTTGCCGGTGAATTGCAAGCGAAGGACCACGGCGGCATCGCAGGTTTTCGGCTGCGAGTGCAAACGGTTTTGCAGCTCTTCAGGCAGGGTGTGTTGTAACGGCGCGAGTAGCGTCTTACTGACCTCATGTTGCGGATTGCCGAACACCTCCCACACCGGCCCTTGCTCGACGATTCGCCCGTGTTCCAGCACCACGACGCGATCACAGATATCGCGGATCACCGCCATCTCGTGGGTGATCAAAACGATGGTCAGGCCAAGGCGCTGGTTGATCTCGCGCAGCAGGCCGAGGATCGATTGAGTGGTCTCAGGGTCCAGTGCAGAGGTTGCTTCGTCGCACAGCAAAATATCCGGATCATGCACCAGTGCACGGGCGATACCGACACGCTGTTTCTGCCCACCGGACAGCTGCGCCGGGTAAGCCTTGTGCCTGGATTGCAGGCCCACCAGTTCCAGCAACTCACGAACCTTTTTCTCGCGCTGTTCCTTGGGTACTCCTGCGACTTTGAGCGGCAACTCGACGTTCTGCCAAACCGTCTTGGCGGACATCAAATTGAAGTGCTGAAAGATCATGCCGATACGCCGACGCAGGGCCACCAAGCGGTTTTCGTCGAACTCGCCGATGTCGACCTGATCGATCAGTACCCGACCGCTGCTCGGTTGTTCCAGACGATTGATGGTGCGAATCAGCGACGATTTGCCAGCACCGCTGCGGCCGATGATGCCGAACACTTCACCGCGCTGAATCGCCAGGTCGATACCGTGCAACGCGGCCACCGGACCTTGCTGGCCGCTGTAGGTTTTACCCAGATTGATGAAGCGCACATGGGCACGATTGAGTTCGGGATGCAGCTCCGTTTGTGCAGCGCTTGCAGGCTCTGGAATCTCCAGTCGCCGTTGGATCGCGGCGGTCATGCTCAGCTTTCCCAGCCGGCTTGATACAGTTTGCCGTGAGCCTTATCCAGTGCTGCGCGTACGGCCGGCGAGTGCTGGTAGATGTCGACGAACTTGATCAGGCGCGGATCGGTTTTGCTTTTGGGCTGGATCACGAACTGGATCACGTATTCCTTGTGATCAAGACCGTCGAACAGCAGCGCGGAACCGGCATCGAAGGTCTTCGATAGGCGAATGTAGGCCGGGTAACCCTGGACCAGATCGGCGTCGTCGTAAGCACGCACCAGTTGCACGGCTTCGACCTGGAGGATTTTGATTTTCTTCGGGTTGGCGATGATGTCTTCTTCGGTGGCTTTGTATCCGACGCCGGGTTTAAGCGTGATCAGCCCCGCCTTGGCCAGCAACTGCAAACCGCGACCGCTGTTGATCGGGTCGTTGGCGATGGCGACGCTGGCGCCTTCTGGCAGCTCGTCGAAGCTTTTGTATTTCTTCGAGTAGAGGCCGACGTTGTTGATGATCCCGGGCGCGAACGGCACCAGGTCAAAACCTGCGGCAGCCTTGGCGTTTTCCAGGAAGGGGATGTGCTGGAAGTAGTTCACGTCGATATCGCCTGAGGCCAGGCTGACGTTCGGTGCGATCCAGTCGCTGAACTCCACCAGTTCGACTTTCAGGCCTTGTTTGTTGGCTTCCTCGACGGCGGCTTCCAGAGGAATGGCGAAAGCCGCGGTGGTGCCGATTTTCAATGGCGCGTCGGCGGCGAAGGTCACCGAGCTGAAGAGGCCGAGGGCCAGGGCCAGTGCTTTGACTGGGTGAGAGAAGTAGTTCTTTTTCATGATGATATATCCAGTCAGTGCATAAGGTTTGTGGTGCTTGGTCGGGCCTCATCGCTGGCAAGCCAGCTCCTACAGTGGATTTATGGCGTTCACAAAACCCTGTAGGCGCTGGCTTGCCGGCGATTCTTTTAACGGCGAAACGCCGAACCGGTGTGTTGCTCAGGCAAATGCGCCCCTTCGTGAAACAGCTTTTGCCGCAAGCTGCCATCGTCATAAGCGGTCTTGTACGACCCGCGCCGTTGCAGCTCAGGAATCACCAGCTCAATGAAATCCACATAGCTTTCCGGCGTGACAATCCGCGTCAGGTTGAAGCCATCCAACCCCGTCTCGGCGATCCAGGATTCCAGTTCATCTGCCACCTGCCCGGGCGAACCCACCACGGTGATGTAGCGACCACCGAGGGCGTGTTGCTCCAGCAGTTTTCGTCGGGTCCAGTCGTTGTTTTGCAGGTGTTTGGTAGCGGACTGAATGGCGTTGCTCTTCACGTACTGGATCGGTTCGTCGATGGCGTACTCGGAGAAATCGATCCCGGTGGAGGCCGAAAAATGCGCCACGCCGGCTTCGGCACTGGCGTAGCTCAAGTATTCGGCGTGCTTGGCCCAGGCCCGCTCTTCGGTTTCGTCAACGATCACGTTCAGGCCCATGAACACCTTGATGTCTTCTGGGTTGCGCCCCGCTTCGATGGCGCTGGCGCGGACGTTGTCCACTTGAACCTTGGTCGATGCTTTGGTCTGGCCGCTGATGAACACGCACTCGGCATGTCGCCCGGCGAACTGCAGTCCGCGATCCGAACTGCCCGCTTGAAACAACACCGGGGTGCGTTGCGGTGACGGTTCGCAGAGGTGATAACCCTCGACCTGATAGAACTCGCCTTTGTGCTCGACCTTGTGCACCTTTTCTGGCTGCGCGTAGATCCGCTGCTGCGGGTCGTTGAGCACCGCGCCGTTTTCCCAACTGCCTTCCCAGAGTTTGTAGAGCACTTGCAGGTATTCGTCCGCCTGGTCATATCGACGGTCGTGCTCGACCTGTTCGCTCAGGCCCATGGCCTTGGCGGCGCTGTCGAGGTAGCCGGTGACGATGTTCCAGCCCACACGGCCGCGACTCAAATGGTCCAGCGTCGACATGCGCCGAGCGAACAGATAGGGCGGTTCGTAGGTGAGGTTGGCGGTCAGGCCGAAACCGAGGTTTCTGGTCACCGCCGCCATCGCCGAAACCAGCAGCAGCGGGTCATTGACGGGCAACTGGATCGATTCTTTGAGCGGTACATCCACCGAGTTCTGGTAAACGTCGTAGACGCCGACGATGTCGGCAATGAACAAGCCGTCGAACAGGCCGCGCTCGAGCAATTGCGCCAGTTCGGTCCAGTACTCGATGGTTTTATACCGGGTCGATGTGTCTCTTGGGTGCGTCCACAAACCGTGGTTGATGTGCCCGATGCAGTTCATGTTGAACGCGTTGAGCAGGATCTTCTTGCGGGTCATCAGATGGTCCCCCGCAGTGGCGGGTTTTCATCGTTGAGGTAGTAGTTGCCGACGGCGTGATACTTCCAGCGCACCGGGTCGTGCAGGGTATGCACCCGAGCGTTGCGCCAGTGCCGGTCCAGTCCGTGCTCGCGTAGCGTCGCCTGACTGCCTGCAAGTTCAAACAATGTACTGGCGGCGGCGAGAGATATTTCGGTGCTGATGGCGCGAACTTCTGCGACGGCAATCGAGGCGGCTGCGACCGTGTCGGCGGTGGTCTCGAGTTGGGCTTTGTCGAGGAACTCACCCGCGCGTTCCAGTAGTGCTTCGGCGGCGTGCAGGCGGATGCTCAAGTGGCCGAAGCTCTTTAGGGTCAGCGGATCGTCGGAGGCTTTTTCATGGGTGGCGTCGATCCATGGACGGGTCTTGGTGCGCACGAAATGCAACGCATCTTCGTAAGCGGCGCGGGCGATGCCGGTGTCGATGGCGGCGTGGAGAATCTGCGCCAACGGTCCGACCGGCGTCGGACGCTCGAAAGCGCTTTGAAAGGGAATGACGTCTTCGGCAGCGACATAGACGTCTTCGAACACCACCGAACCGCTGCCGGTGGTGCGCTGGCCGAAGCCGCTCCAGTCATCAATCACGGTAAGGCCTTTGCTGTTACGCGGCACGAACGCCAGTTGCTGCACGCCGTTTTCATCTACCACGGATGTCGGAATTCGCTGGGCGTAAATCGCGCCCGTGGCGTAGAACTTGCGACCGCTGATGCGATAGCCGATGCCGTCGGGGGTCAGGCTGGTTGTGCGGTCGTGGGCGGTTTTGGTGCCGAGTTCGGCCAAGGCATTGCCGAAGCGCTGGCCGGCCAGAACCTGCGAGTACAAACGTTGTTTCTGCTCGTGGTTACCGTTCACGCGCAGCACTTCCAGTGCGTAAAAGTGGTTTTGCGGTATCTGTCCAAGCGAGCCGTCGGCCTGTGCGATCAGGGCGATTACTTTGGCCAGCGTAACGTTGGAAACACCTGCGCCGCCGTATTCTTTCGGCACGCTGATACCCCACAGGCCCGAGCGGGAAAATACCTCCAGCTCCGCGTGGGGCAAACGGCGTTCACGGTCGCGCAGGGCGCTGTCGCGTTTGAAGTCTTCGGCCAGATCGCTGGCGACAATCAGGGCTTGCTCATCGCTGGTGATGACCGCGACGTGGTGAGAACTTGTCATGTGCTTCTCCAGATGTCTGGTCGTCAGATCCAGGAATGACGGGCCGGCAAGGTGCCGTTCAGGCGGTACGCGCCGACGGCGTAATACTTCCAGCGCACCGGGTCGTGCAGCGTGTGCACCCGGGCATTGCGCCAGTGACGGTCGAGGTTGAATTCGGCGAGGGTTGCGTGGCTGCCGGCCAGTTCGAAGAGTTTTTCGCTGGCCTGCAACGAGATTTCGGTGGTCAGCACTTTGGCTTCGGCCACGGCAATCGAGGCGCGGGCGGCGGACTCGGCGGTGAAGGGCGCGGCGCTAACCTGATCGAGCACCTGCCCGGCCTTGCGCAACAGCGCTTCGGCGGCGTGCAGTTCGATTTTCAGTTTGCCGATGTCGGCGATCACGTAGAGGTCATCGCTGGCTCGTTCGACCTTGGCGTCGATCCACGGCCGGGCGCGTTTTTTCACAAAGTCGATGGCATCGTCGATAGCACCCCGGGCGATGCCGGCATCGATGGCGGCCTGGATCAACTGCGAGACTGCACCCTGGATATTGGGTGTTTCGTTGATCCGCCAGTTATCCACCACCAGCTCAGGATCGACCTTTACGTTGTTGAGCAAAATCGTACCGCTGGCGGTGGTGCGTTGACCGAAGCCCGACCAGTCATCAACGATGCGCAAACCCGGTGTACCGCGTTGGATGAACGCCAGCACTTGTCTGCCGTCCTCGTTCAATGCTTTGACCGCGACCCAATGGGCGAACAGTGCGCCGGTGGAATAGAACTTCTGGCCATTGAGGACGTCGTCAGCGGTGATACGCGCTTTCAGGTCCAGAGTGTTTTTGGTGCTGCGCTCAGGCCCGGCATTGCCGATGCGCCAGCCGTCGAGCACACTTTTGAACAGCAGTTGTTTCTGCGCTTCGGTGGCGCTACCGAGCACCAGATTAAGAATCCCGAACTGATTTTGCGGGATCTGCCCAAGCGCCGGGTCTGCTGCGGAAATGATCGCGAACACCTCGGCCAGGGTGACGAACGAAACCTGCGGGCCGCCGTACTCACGGGGAATGGAAATGCTGCCCAGGCCGCTGCGGGTGAACTGTTCGATTTCAGACCATGGCAGCTTGCGCTGTTGGTCACGTTTGGCGGCTTGCAGGCGGGCGACTTGCGCCAGTTCGTGGGCAGCCTTGATGGCTTGGGCATCGTTGCGCAGCACTTGCGCGGGCAACAACAACGGGGCGATGTCCAGGTCACTCTGGACGATTGCATCTGCCAGACTGGACATCAGTGCTGCTCCTTGGCTGCACGCAATGCCCTGGCGTTCTGCACTGGGGTGATTGTGTTCTGGACCATACCTACCTCACATCTTATGAAAGCGCCGCTTGTGGCCGCGCATGAAAACAAGGATGTCCGGTGGTCCGGTGTATATACCCTAAACTTGTATAAAAAATTTAGAAACTAACTTTTAGGAATATGTATAGAAGGTCAAAAGATCGCAGCCTGCGGCAGCTCCTACAGGGTTGACGACGATGCGCGCGGGAGCTGCCGCAGGCTGCGATCCTTTGATTCCAGGCCAAGACTCATCGCTTGCGGAGTTCGGCAGCCTTGAGCACTTTTTTCGGAAAGACTTTCAGACAAGGATTGGCACAACCAATCTTCAACAAACGGGCCGGCGCCCAGCGAGAGTTGTTGCCCACCCGGTCGAGGATGCAATACGTCACTTCCAGGCGCAGGTCTTCGCCAGCTTCGAGAATGATGGCCGGCGGCACCCAGACCTGAATGGGCTGGCCCACATCACTCGCCTTGAGCCTTGGCAGGTCCATGCGCGCATCACCCCAGCGCAAGGTGATTTCGTCATCGATGGCCATGTTCAGGTACGGCTCAATGGTCAGTGGAACACCGCGGTTGATCTGATTGGCGTTGATCCCCTGACGGCGAATCGCCTCGGGAATGCTGATCGGTGCGAGGCCTTGATTTTCATCGCCGCATAGCAGGGAGGGTTGGCCGCCAGGGCAGTCGAGTTTGATCTGCACTTGCCTGCTGGCAGATACCGTGGGCGCTTGGCCGACCCGCATGATCCGGTAGTGAATGCGCGAAGTACCGTTGGTGACGAAGCTTTCCGGAACCCGTAGCTGCACCGATTGCCCGATATCGCCGGGTGTCAGGGCTTTGGAGGCTACGTAGCAGTTGTCCCAGAACAGTTCGATCAGATCCCCTTCGTCCATGCCGGGGTAGGGCGCCACGTCGATCAGCAGATGCGCCGCGCCGGTGATGTTGATACCGGTCTTGTGAGATTGCGCCAGGGTCGGGGCCACGGGCCCGGGTTTGTTCGAGGTGCTTTTCATGGAGTCTCCTTGAAGTCTTGCAACGAAGTCCGTTTCTGGAAAAACAAAAAACGCAAATGTCGAACAGCAAAACATGTCATTACTTTGAGTTGGAATAATGATTAAGCGTTGTGAGTGTCGCGGCAGGAGTCTAGATAAGAGCGTGCTGGAATAAGTGTCAATGGGAATTATTAGTTAAGGCGGGAGAGGGTGGTTATTCAGAAAGTTCCTACGCTGAAAGGTTAATAAACCTTGGGTCTGTGTCGAATATGCCCGCTAAAACCAGTAGGATTCGGGTTTTTCATCGCAACGCCCCGCCCCTGTAGGAAATAGCCACGCAGCGGCCAATAGCATAATCAAATTGTTGTTTAAATATAAATATGTACCGCTTGCGCTGACAAAAAGTTGTCTAGCGTTCGCCTGTATTTATTTTGGGTTTGAAGAGGGTCGCGGGGTGTGGATGTAACTTCCATCCGTGGAAGTTGTCCGGTGTTGCGCAGGGTGTTAGTTGTGAGCGTTATTTAGGAACTTGCTGAGGAACTGTTTTGTCCGTTCTTCTTTCGGATTGGCAAACAGCGCCTTCGCTTCGCCTTGCTCAACGATCACGCCTTTATCGAAAAACACCACGCGATTGGCCACATCCCGAGCGAAGCCCATTTCGTGGGTGACGATCACCATAGTGCGATTCTCTTCGGCCAGGCCGCGGATGGTCGCCAACACTTCGCCCACCAGCTCAGGATCGAGCGCGGAGGTCGGTTCATCAAACAGGATCACTTCCGGCTCCATCGCCAGCGCTCGGGCAATCGCCACGCGCTGTTGCTGACCGCCGGAGAGACGACGCGGGTAAGCGTCCTCCTTGCCCGCGAGGCCAACTTTGGCCAGCAGCTTTTTACCCAAGGCAATGGCATCGACGCGCGCGATCTTCTTGACGATGATCGGACCTTCGATAACGTTTTCCAGGGCGGTGCGATGGGGGAACAGGTTGAAGTTCTGAAACACGAAACCCACATGCTGGCGCAAACGTCGCACCAGGCTCTGCTGCTGGTTCAGGGGGCGGCTGGTATCGATCTCGATATCGCCGACCTTGATCCGGCCGCTGGTAGGTTCCTCCAGAAAATTCAGGCAGCGCAGGAAAGTGGTTTTGCCCGAACCGCTAGGGCCGATGATCGCTACTACCTCACCTGCCTTTACCTCAAGATCGATGCCGTTGAGCACGACTTGACCCTTGAACTGCTTTGTCAGTTTTTCCACGACAATCATTGGGTCAGGACTCCTGGTCGTGCCGATTGACCCGCGCTTCCAACTGGTTCTGCAGGTGCGACAGCGCGGTTGCGAGAACCCAGTAGATCAGGGCGGCGGCAAGATACATGGTGAAGATTTCGAAGGTACGAGCGGTGATCAGTTGCGCCTGGCGGAACAGTTCCGGCACCTGGATGGTGGCGGCCAGCGCGGTGTCTTTGACCAGCGAAATGAAGCTGTTGCCCAGCGGTGGCAATGCAGTGCGCATGGCTTGCGGCAGGATGGCCCGGCGTAAGGTCTGCGCGCGGGTCATGCCGATACTGGCAGCCGCTTCCCATTGGCCGCGCTCGATGGAGCTGATCGCGGCACGCAGGATTTCACAGGCGTACGCGGCCATGTTCAGCGAGAAGCCGATCAGTGCCGCCGGCAGCGGATCGAGTTCCAGGCCTAACTGCGGCAAGCCGTAATAGATCACGAACAATTGCACCAGCAACGGCGTGCCGCGAAAGAACGACACGTAGATGCGGGCAATCCAGCTCACCAGCTTGAAACGCGACAGACGCATCAGCGCCAGGCCGAACCCCATCACCAGGCCGAAGAACATCCCGCCCAGGCTCAGAATCACCGTGTAGTACGCGCCCTTGAGCAAAAAGGGCGCGGAGTCCAGTGCGAGTTGAAAAGCTTCTTCCATTATTGAGTGACGTCAGCGTTGAAGTATTTTTCCGAAAGCTTTTTCAGAGTGCCATCGGCGCGCAGCTTGTCGATCGCCTTGTTCACCGCAGCCAACAATTCAGGCTCGCCTTTGCGCAGGGCAATGCCGGCTTCCTGGCGGGAGAACGCTTCACCGGCGGCGGTGGTGTCCTTGGCTTTCTTGGCGTATTCCAGCGCGGCCAGGCGGTCGATCAGGATGGCGTCGATGCGGCCGACACGCAGGTCCTGGAACTTGGTTGGATCGTCTTCGTAGGTGCGGATGTCAGCAGTCGGAACATTCTCTTTCACCCACTGCTCGTAGTTGGTGCCCAGGCCTACGCCGACTTTTTTGCCAGCCAGATCCGCGGCACTCTTGATGTTCAGCTCGGTGGCTTTCTTGGTCAGCACCAGTGCCTGAATCCCGGATACGGTGTAAGGCTCGGAGAAGTCGTACTTCTTCTTGCGCTCTTCGGAGATGGTTACCTGATTGATCACTGCGTCCAGACGCTTGGATTCCAGCGCCGCGAGGATGCCGTCCCATTTGGTTGGTTGCAGTTTGACTTTCACGCCCAATTCTTTAGCCAGTGCTTCGGAGAACTCGACTTCGAAGCCGGTCAGTTTGCCGTCGGCATCAACGAAACTGAACGGTGGATAAGTGCCTTCAAGGCCGACGTTGATCACGCCTTTGTCCTTGATTTGTTGCAGTTGCTCACCGGCAACCGCCTGGCCAATCAGGCCGGCGCTCAGTGCCAGGCCCAGCGAACCCACCAGCAGATTTCGACGTAGTGCGGAAAAATTCATGACAAGCCCCTGTGTTTTCTTATGGAAGACGCTTTAGGAAAGTTGGCAAATTCGGGATTTGGACGACTGCGATATCCTGCCTTAAAGCAGCTTATGCGTCTCGCTGCAAATTCGCCTGCGGCGTGACTATAAGATGACGCCTTTAGAATTGAAAATAATGGATATTATTTTTATTATTCTTTAATTGAATATACGTTTTATAAAAAAGATCGCAGCCTGCGGCAGCTCCTACATGGATCGGCGTGCACCTGTGGAAGCTGCCGAAGGCTGCGACCTTTTGAAGTGGTTACAGAAAATCCTTATAGGCAAACAACGCCGGCGCCCCGCCGGTGTGCAGGAAAATAATCGGGCCTTTGTCGAAACGCTGACGCCCGATCCCATCAAGCAACCCGGCCATGGCCTTGCCAGTGTAGACCGGGTCGAGCAGCAAGCCTTCCTGGCTTGCCAGCAGCTTCACTGCTGCCAGTGTCCCGGCGTTCGGCTCGCCATAGCGCGGGCCGAAGTATTCGTCCCATAACTCGACTTTAAAAGCCGCCGGCAGGTTCACGCCCAGCAGTTCGGCGGTGCGCTCGGCCAGGCCTTGTACCTTCGGCAGCTGGTCTTCCTCGCTGCGCGAAACCGTCACACCGATTACTGGCAAATCCGGCAGAGCTTCGCTCAAGGCCAATGCCAGACCGCTGTGGGTTCCAGCGCTACCTGAGGCCAGGACTACTGCGGAGAAAGTCAGGCCGGTGTCTTTGATCTGCTCAGCCAATTCCAGCCCTGCGCGGACATATCCCAGCGCACCCAAGGCATTGGAACCGCCGATCGGCACCAGATAGGGTTTTTTGCCGTTGCTGTGCAGGCGCCCGGCGAGCGCCTGAAGTTGCTCGTCAGCGTTGTCGAGGTTTTCCACCAGCTCGACCTTGGCATCGAACAGGTCGAGCAGCAGTCGGTTGCCATTGCCGGTGTAGTTACTGTCATCGGTGCCCAGCGGGTTTTCCAGCAAGGCCACGCAGCCGAGACCCAGCTTGGCCGCGATCGCAGCAGTCTGGCGTACGTGATTGGATTGCAGCGCGCCCGCGGTGATCAACGTATCGGCACCTTGAGCGAGCGCATCGGCGGCCAGGTATTCGAGTTTGCGCAGCTTGTTGCCACCCAGTGCCAGTGGCGTCAGGTCATCGCGTTTGACATATACGTCGCGGTCCAGCCACGTCGACAGGCGTTCGAGTTTTTCCAGGGCCGTGGGCTGACCGAGCAGGTCGAGGCGATTAAAACGAGCGAGCTGTTGTTTGATCATGGGTCCGTACTGGCGGTGAAAGATCTCAGGACTATAGGCACGGTGTTTTGCTGGGGCAACCGTCAATCTCTTATAGCCAAACGAACTGACCACAGCACAATTGGTTCTTAATTTGCCTCACGACCCTTGCCGTAAAGTAGGCGCCGTCAGTGCGGCCCGACAGTCCGGCCGCCCGTAAGGAGTCTTTACCGTGAGTGAGCGATCAAGCCATTGGCAATTGCAGACCATCGTCAGCGAGTTGCGCACGGCACGTGAACAGTGGCGTACACAAAACGGCCGGGCCAGCGGCGAACAGGGTGGCCGTGAGTTGCCCTCTCGGGCGGCCATGGCGGAGATTCTCGAAGCCTTGTGTGGTGCGTTGTTCCCGATGCGTCTGGGTCCGGTGGACTTGCGTGAGGAAAGTGAAGATTTCTATGTCGGCCATACGCTGGATGTCGCATTAAATGCATTGCTGGCTCAGGCGCGGCTCGAACTGCGCTACGCCGCTCGCCACAGTGCCCAGGCCGAGACTGAAGTCGAAGCCAAAACCATCCAGATCATTCAGGACTTCGCCCTCGCGTTGCCTGGGTTGCGCAGTCTGCTGGACACCGACGTACTCGCGGCCTATCACGGTGACCCGGCAGCACGCAGCGTCGATGAAGTGTTGTTGTGTTACCCGGGCATTCTGGCGGTGATTCATCATCGACTGGCTCACCATTTGTATCGGGCCGGGTTGCCGCTGCTGGCGCGGATCAGCGCGGAAATCGCCCACTCTGCCACCGGTATCGACATTCACCCCGGCGCGCAGATCGGCCGCAGTTTCTTCATTGACCACGGCACAGGTGTAGTGATCGGCGAAACCGCGATCATCGGCGAGCGCGTGCGGATTTATCAGGCGGTGACTTTGGGCGCCAAGCGCTTTCCGGCGGACGAAGACGGTCAGTTGCAGAAGGGGCAGGCGCGGCATCCGATCGTGGAGGATGACGTGGTGATTTATGCCGGGGCGACGATTTTGGGACGGATCACTATCGGCCAGGGTTCTACCATCGGCGGCAACGTCTGGCTGACCCGCAGCGTGCCGGCGGGCAGCAACCTGACCCAGGCTAATCTGCAGCATGATGATGGGGCGCAGAAGTAAGGATGTAACAGCTGTAGGAGCTGTCGAGTGCAACGAGGCTGCGATCTTTTCCAGGCGCGCCACCAACCAAAATCAGAAGATCGCAGCCTGCGGCAGCTCCTACAGAACACCTAAAACCAGAACCGCCGAGCCCTGCGATTAGTCCTTAGCCCCCTATGTATGTTTAACTTGAACGTTCATTCAAGTTAAACCGGTGGTTCGCCGCCCGCTCACAACAGGAGGCTTGCCTTTGCTGAGTCCGATTTCTACAGCCACGTTTTACCCCTGCGAGGTGCACCGTTCATGAGTGCATCGTCCACTCCCGCCAGCGGCCTGGTCCGCATGAATCCGCCGGTTTTCTACTTCTCGGCCAGCTTCATTCTGTTGTTTGGTATCGTTGTCATCGCCATGCCCGAGCAGGCCGGAGCGTGGTTACTGGCGGCGCAAAACTGGGCGGCCAATACGGTCGGCTGGTACTACATGTTGGCGATGACCCTGTATCTGGTCTTCGTGGTGGTCACCGCGTTATCGGGCTACGGCAAGATAAAACTCGGTGCCGACCACGACGAGCCCGAGTTCAGTTACCTGTCTTGGGCAGGCATGTTGTTCGCCGCCGGGATCAGTATCACGCTGTTCTTCTTTTGCGTGTCCGAACCCCTGACCCACATGCTCCAGCCGCCTCAGGGTGAGGCGGGCACCGCGGATGCAGCGCGCCAGGCGATGCAGATTCTGTTTCTGCATTGGGGTCTGCATGGCTGGGGCGTGTTCGCCTTCGTTGGCATGGCGCTCGCGTACTTCGCTTACCGGCACAACCTGCCGCTGGCCCTGCGTTCGGCGCTGTATCCGCTGATCGGCAAACGCATCAACGGCCCTATCGGTTATGCGGTGGACGGCTTCGGCATCATCGCCACGGTGTTCGGCCTCGGGGCCGATATGGGGTTTGGCGTGCTGCACCTCAATTCCGGGCTGGACTACCTGTTCGGCATCGCTCACACCCAGTGGATTCAGGTCGGCCTGATCACGCTGATGATGGGCGCGGCGATCATTGTTGCCGTGTCCGGCGTCGACAAAGGCGTGCGGGTGATGTCCGACATCAACATGCTGCTGGCCTGTGCGCTGCTGCTGTTCGTGCTGTTCGCAGGCCCCACGCAGCATTTGCTCAACACACTGATCCAGAACGTTGGCGACTACCTCGGCGCTTTGCCGATGAAGAGCTTCGACCTCTACGCCTACGACAAACCCAGCGACTGGCTGGGTGGCTGGACGGTGTTTTATTGGGCCTGGTGGATCGCATGGTCTCCGTTCGTGGGCCTGTTCATCGCACGGATTTCCCGTGGCCGGACCATCCGCGAATTCGTCTTCGGCGTGCTGCTGATCCCGCTTGGTTTCACCCTGGCGTGGATGTCGATCTTCGGCAACAGCGCCATCGACCAGGTACTCAATCACGGCATGAGCGCATTGGGCATGTCGGCCATCGACAACCCGTCGATGACGCTGTACTTGCTGTTGGAAACCTACCCGTGGAGTAAAACCGTGATCGCGGTCACGGTGTTCATCAGCTTTGTGTTCTTCGTCACCTCCGCTGATTCCGGCACCGTGGTGTTATCGACACTTTCCGCCAAGGGCGGCAATCCCGATGAAGACGGGCCGAAATGGCTGCGGGTGTTCTGGGGCGCGATGACCGCGCTGGTCACCAGTGCGCTGTTGTTCTCCGGCAGCATCGATGCGCTGAAGTCGGCGGTGGTCCTGACGTCGTTGCCGTTCTCGCTGATCTTGCTGCTGATGATGTGGGGGCTGCACAAGGCGTTTTATCTGGAGTCGCAGAAGCAGATTGCGCAGATGCACTCGCTGGCGCCGGTCTCGGGTTCTCGGCGTGGCAAGGGTGGCTGGCGTCAGCGCTTGAGTCAGGCGGTGCATTTTCCGTCGCGCGATGAGGTTTATCGCTTCCTCGACACGACCGTGCGACCGGCGATTGAAGAGGTGTCCGCCGTGTTCAGGGAAAAGGGCCTGCACGTGGTTACGCACCCGGACCCGGCCAATGACAGCGTCAGCCTGGAAATCGGCCATGGCGACCAGCATCCCTTCGTGTATCAGGTTCAGATGCGTGGTTACTTCACACCGTCTTTCGCTCGGGGTGGCATGGGTTCCAAGCAGCTCAACAACCGTCGCTATTACCGCGCCGAAGTGCATTTGAGCGAGGGCAGTCAGGACTACGATCTGGTCGGCTACACCAAGGAGCAGATCATCAACGACATCCTCGA
The DNA here is from genome assembly GCF_034008315.1 of Pseudomonas sp. P8_241. Classification (NCBI taxonomy): domain Bacteria; kingdom Pseudomonadati; phylum Pseudomonadota; class Gammaproteobacteria; order Pseudomonadales; family Pseudomonadaceae; genus Pseudomonas; species Pseudomonas sp. P8_241. The sequence goes on from NZ_CP125377.1 coordinate 398,847, forward strand.
TCAGTACGAGCGGCACATGCAATTTCTGCATCTGGTGCGTTGACTGAGGGCAAGGCGCCGAGGCCGGTCAGGTCTCGGCGCTCAGCACCATGAACAACACCAAGGCCGCCACCGGGATGCTGAACACCATCGTGCCGATCCCCAGTTCCGTGCTTAGCGACTGGCCGGTCGTCACCACGCCGATAGCGCCATTGATAACCGTCATCGCCAACCACAGCACGACAAAACCGTAGGTCAGGGTCTGACGGCTGAAGCCGAGTTTCTCGCCGATGAACAGCATCATCGCGAGCAGAACCAGGCCGAAGGTGATGATGATTGTCGTGTGCATGCTTGCTCCAACCTTGCGATAGGAATCGCCGCTTTGATGCTTTAGCGACTTTGTTCCTGTCGAGTGTGGTTGTGCAAGTGTGAAGTCGGACTGAAGCGAAAGTCAGTCGCTGAAAAAAAATCGCAGCCTGCGGCAGCTCCTACGGGTGTACATCAGTTCCGTGTAGGAGCTGCCGCAGGCTGCGATCTTTTGATCTTAAAACGGTACATCCCCCAATACCGTCGCCCGCTGCATCACCCGTCGTGCCGGGCGGTAGTCGTCCACTGCGTAATGTTGGGTCACGCGGTTGTCCCAGAACGCAATGTCGTCCTGCTGCCAGCGCCAGCGAATGGTGAATTCAGGCCGCGTTGAATGGGCGAACAGGAATTTCAGAACTGCTTCGCTCTCGGTTTCCGACAGCTCGTTGATTTTCGAGGTAAAGCCTTCATTGATGAACAACGAGCGGCGTCCGCTGACCGGATGCGTACGGATCACCGGATGCGACAGCGGCGGATTCTTGCGCCGAGCTTCTTCCCACTGGGCCAGCGCTTCGGGCGTGTTGCCATAGCGCTCCAGCGGGAAGGAGCGGGTGAAATCGTGGGTGGCGGTCAGGCCTTCGAGCAAGTTTTTCAAGGGTGCCGACAAGGCTTCATAGGCTGCAATACCGCTGGCCCACAATGTGTCGCCACCATACTCTGGCAGCAGCTTGGCGCTGAGTACTGCACCCATGGCCGGGGTCGGCAGGAAGGTGACGTCGGTGTGCCAGATCGCGTTATCGCGCACGTCGGTGACGGCAGTGTCGAGGATCAGCACTTCGGGTTGCTCGGGTACGTTCGGGTAGATCGGGTGAATGTGCAGGTCGCCGAAATTGGTGGCGAATCGCGCCTGTTGCTGCGGTGTAATCGGCTGGTTGCGGAAGAACAGCACCTGATGCTTGAGCAGTGCCTGTTCTATGGTGTCGCGCTGCTCCAGGTTCAGTGGCTGGCTGATGTCGACGCCGCTGATTTGCGCGCCGAGGGCAGAACTCAAAGGGGTGATGGACAACTGGCTCATGATGATTCTCTTCAATCCGGTTTACCAACGGTAGGAGCGAGCCTGCTCGCGATAGCGTTGCATCAGTCAAAGCACCGTTGTCTGGCAATCAGCAATCGCGAGCAGGCTTGCTCCTACAGGGTTGTTCAATTATTCAGTGGGCCTGGCCGTGCCACGGCACCAGTTTGCGTTGCAGGGCGCGCAGGCCCATCTCCATCGCGAAGGCGATCAATGCGATCACCAGAATCCCCAGCACCACCACATCGGTGACCAGAAATTGCGCGGCTGACTGCACCATGAAACCCAAGCCGCTGGTGGCGGCAATCAGTTCAGCAGCGACCAGCGTCGACCAGCCCACACCCAGACCGATGCGCACCCCGGTCAGAATGTCCGGCAAGGCACTCGGCAAAATCACATGGCGAATCAACTGCGTCCGGGTTGCTCCCAGCGACTGCGCGGCCCGCAGTTTGGCAGGGTCGACGGTACGCACGCCGGTGGCGGTGGCGATAGCAATCGGGGCGAAGATCGCCAGATAGATCAAGAGCACTTTCGACAACTCACCGATGCCGCACCAGATCACGATCAGAGGCAGATAAGCCAGTGGCGGAATCGGCCGGTAGAACTCGATCAGCGGATCGAGCACACCTCGGGCGATACGGTTGGCGCCGATGGCGATGCCCACCGGCACGGCAGTGAGAATCGCAAAGCCGAGGCCCAGGCCGATACGGCTCAGACTCGCTCCGAGGTGCTGCCACAAGGTTGAATCCATGTAGCCCGAGGTGGCGAGCAGCCAGCCTTTTTGCAGCACGGTGGACGGTGGCGGCAAGAACAGCGGTTCGATCAAACCGCTCGCCGTTACAGCCCACCAGATGAAAACGAGTACGCCCAGCGTCAGCACGCTGATCCAGCGAGTGCTCAGGCTGCGGTGGATCGGACTGACGTTCGCGCCGGGTTTGATCTGCGTCGTGGCGGGAATTTCGTAGCTGCTCATGCGCGCTCCTGCCGCTGGGCGGCACTGCGTTGGGAGAACACTTTGGCGAGTACGTGTTCGCGGGTTTCGATAAAGCGTGGATCAGATTTGATCGAGCGGGCCGACTCGCCAGCGGCATAACGGTGACCGAAATCCAGGCTCAGGCGCTCGACGATTTGCCCGGGGTTTGGCGCCAGCAGAATCAGGTCGGTGGCGAGGAATACCGCTTCTTCAATGTCGTGGGTAATCAGGAACACCGGTTTGGCCGTACGCCGCCAGACCTGCAATAACAGCTCTTGCATCTGTTCACGGGTGAAGGCGTCGAGGGCGCCGAAGGGCTCATCCATCAGCAACACACGCGGGTCGGCGGCAAGGGCACGGGCCAGGCCGACGCGTTGCTTCTGACCCCCAGAGAGTTGCCAGATCCGGCGGCTCTCAAACCCGGAGAGGTCCACCAGCGCGAGCATTTCCCGGGCGCGGATTTCGCGTTTGTCCCGGGCGATGCCGGCCAGTTCCAGACCAAAGCCGACGTTGGCCAGCACGTCCTGCCAAGGCAGCAGCGCATCGTCCTGGAACACCACACCGCGTTCGGCGCTCGGGCCTTTGACCGGCACGCCATCGAGGGTAATGCGCCCGGCGCTGGGCTCGACGAAGCCGGCAATCAGGTTCAACAACGAAGTCTTGCCACTGCCGGACGGGCCGAGGGCGACCAGCAATTGCTGGGGGCCCAGACTCAGGGAAATATCCGCCAGCACCGGTTCCGGGCTGCCGGGGTACTGTGCGCTGATACGCTCCAGCTGTAGCAAGGCCATCGCAGTTAACTCCCGATCAATTAGTGATGAACTTGGCGCTGACGTACGGCGCGTAGTCCGGTAGCACCGCCTCGACCTTGCCTTGCTCCTTGAGGAACGCAGCGGTGTCGGTGATGGCTTTGGTGGTCGGTGCGCCGAGGGTGATCACCTGATCAGCCGCCAGCGGGTAGACGTTGCCTTGCAGCAGCAGTGGAATATCACTGGCCTTGGCGCCGGACAGTTTTACAAGCTTGTCGACGTTGCTTTGATTGGCGAGCCAGGCTTGTGGGTCTTTGCGATAGTTGGCGTAGGCATCGAGTGTCACTTTGGCGAACGCGGTGACAATTTCCGGATGCTTCTCGGCGAAGTCTTTGCGCACGATCCAGGCATCGAAGGTCGGTGCGCCGAACTTGGCCAGTTCGCCGGAGGTGATCAGCACTTTGCCGTTTTCCTTGGCGACACCCAGCGCTGGGTCCCACACGTAAGTGGCGTCGATGTCGCCGCGTTTCCAGGCAGCAATGATCGCGGGCGGGGCGAGGTTGAGGACGGTCACTTTCGATGGATCGATGTTCCAGTGTTTCAGCGCGGCCAGCAGGCTGTAGTGGCCGGTGGAAACGAATGGCACGGCGATTTTCTTGCCGATCAGGTCTTGCGGGGTCTTGATCCCGGAGCCGTCCCGGGCGACCAGGGCTTCTGCGGCGCCGATCTGGGTGGCGATGAGGAAGGTTTCCACCGGCACTTTGCGGGTAATGGCGGCGGTCAGGGGGCTGGAACCGAGGTAGCCGATCTGCACATCACCGGAGGCGATGGCGGCAATGATGTCGGCACCGTTGTCGAATTTGCGCCAGTTGATGTTGGCGTTGGTGGCTTTTTCGTAGCTGCCGTCTGCCTGGGCGACTTTAGCTGGGTCCACGGTGGTCTGGTAGGCGACGGTGACGTCGGCTGCCTGGGCAAAGAAACTCGCGGTAGCCAAAGACGCGGCCGCCAGTAAGCGAAGAGGGAAAGTCAGTTTCATCAGAAAGCTCCTTGTCAGGCGACCGAGTGTCGGCGTGAGAAAGAGACTAAATGATATAAGAATTCGAAAATAAATAACTTTTTCGAATTAGCTTATGAGTGAGAGATGTTTAGGGTGGTTCTTTGTAGGAGCCGGCTTGCTGGCGAACCAGGCAACGCGGTGTGACAGAAACACCGCCTTCGCTGCGATGCGGCGACCCGACAAGCCAGCTCCTACAAGTTTGCGTTGCGCTTGAGGTTAGTTACTGATCGCCAGAATGCTCGCCTGGTACGCCCCGACAAACACATCGAAATCGCCGACTTCGTTCTGTTCCAGCTCAACCTGCTCAGCCAGCGACGAACGCGCCCGCTCCTCAAACTTCGCCTGTTCTTCAGTCGGCAGCGGCTCGCTGCGGAAGAACTCCGCATGGGCCTGGCTCTGGCGCAGGGAGAACTGGGCAAAACTTTCCTTGTGTTCGGCCATCGACGCCAATACCTGGGCCGACGGTGTCAGGGACGGGTCCTGGACCTTGGCCATCTGAGCGTCCAGCGCCTTGCTGTGGGCATCGCCGCCATGGCTCTGATCAAGCAGGGCGGCCAGTGGTGCAATGTTTTCCAACAACTGGCCAGCCCACTCTTTCAGGTCGACCGGTTGCCCGTCACGATGCAGTTGCAGGCCCGGCCGACGCCCTTCCTTGACCACGCTGAGGAAGTTCGACGTCGCGTTGCCGCAACTGGTGTTGGTCAGCAACGGGCTGTCGTTCAGCGCGCAATACAGCAGGAACGCATCGAGGAAGCGCGACTCGGTAAGGTCGATGCCCATCGGCAGGAACGGGTTGATGTCCAGACAGCGTACTTCGACGTACTGGATGCCACGGGCCACCAGTGCCTGAATCGGTCGCTCACCGGTGTAGGTCACGCGTTTCGGGCGGATGTTGGAGTAGTACTCGTTTTCGATCTGCAGGATGTTGGTGTTGAGCTGAACCCACTCGCCGTCCTGATGCGTGCCGATCTCGACATAGGGCGCATAGGGCGTGGCGACCGCTTTGCGCAGGCTGTCGGTGTAGCTCGACAGGTCGTTGTAGCACGGTGTCAGACCGGCCTGGGCGTTGCTTTGGTAACCCAGGTCGCTCATGCGCAGGCTAGTGGCGTACGGCAGGTACAAGGTGTGTGGGTCCAACTGCTCCAGCTGGTGCGAACGACCGCGCAGGAAGCCGGCGTCCAGCGCGGGTGAAGCACCGAACAGATACATGAGCAGCCAGCTGTAGCGGCGGAAGTTGCGGATCAACGCGATATAGGACGACGACTGAAAGTCGCGGTCGGTGCCAACAAAACCTTCGGCCTGCTTGAGCAGCGGCCAGAGTTTTTCCGGCAGGGAAAAGTTGTAGTGAATCCCGGCAATGCATTGCATGGTTTTGCCGTAACGCAGGGCCAGACCCTTGCGGTACACGTACTTGAGCTGCCCGATATTGGACGTGCCGTAATAGGCGATCGGGATGTCTTCCTCGGCCGGCAACGGGCACGGCATCGAGGGGCTCCACAGGTACTCGTTGCCGAGCTTGCTGTAGGCAAAACGGTGAATGCTGTCCAGGCTCGCCAGGGTATCGGCAGGATCAGGCAGGGCCGGGGTAATGAACTCCAGCAGCGACTCGGAATAGTCGGTGGTGATCTGTTCATTGGTCAGCGCGGAACCCAATTCTTCCGGGTGCGGCGTTTGCGCCAGGCGACCTTCGCCGGTCACGCGCAGGCATTCACGTTCGATGCCGTGAAGGCACTGTTCGAGCAGAGAGAGGTTAGCTCGCTCGCCAAGCAGGGCCAGGCGGCGGTTGAGAAGTTCGCTCAAGTTGGATTCCTTCACGCGTCAGTCGCCCCAATATGGGGGTGGGCAAGACGGTCTACAAGGGTGAAGTTAAAACTGGCGTTTTCGCCTGGTTTTTGCATCGAACAGCCGTGACCCCTGTAGGAGCGAGCATGCTCGCGAAGAAGGCAGGGGCGCCGCTGACATCCTGGCAGCCCTGGTCATCGGTGACCTTCATCGCGAGCATGCTCGCTCCTACAGGTTTCTTAGCGCCGAAATTAACTCAAATCGACAACATCTAGCTACAGGGCAGCGAACGTGCCTTGTGCTTTCGCGACCAGTTTGTCGCCCTGCATCACATCGGCCTCGACCACCAATGTGCGGCGCCCCGGGTGGATCACCCGGGCCGTGCACATCACCTCGCCGTCTGAGATGGCGCGGATGTAGTTGATCTTGCACTCGATGGTCGCGCTCTGCTGGTCAAAGCCGTGGGTGCTGGAACAGGCCAGCCCCATGGCAATGTCCACCAGGCTGAACAAGGCCCCGCCGTGCAGTTTGCCGGCGCGATTGCGCAGCTCCGGTTCCAGCACCAGGGCGACTTGCGCCACCCCGGTTTCCAGGCTGTGCAAGCGACAGCCCAGCAGCTTGAAAAAAGCGCTTTCGGTGTAACCGGCGGGGATGTCCATCAACGTTTCTTCAACTGCTTGGCGTTGGCGAACAGCGAAGCCATGGCATTGTTGCTCGGTGCCGCTGACGCGGTTTCTTTGCGTGGAGCAGTGTTCTGGGATTGGCGTGGTGCCGATCCCGGACGTGCGCCTCGAGCGCCATCGATTTTTTCGCCAGGAGTGTCGCTCATACGCATCGACAGGCCCACGCGTTTACGCGGAATGTCGATTTCCATGACCTTCACCTTCACCACGTCACCGGCCTTCACCGCTTCACGTGGATCCTTGATGAACTTCTCCGAAAGCGCAGAGATGTGTACCAAACCGTCCTGATGTACGCCGATATCGACGAAGGCTCCGAAGTTGGTCACGTTGGTCACCACACCTTCGAGAATCATCCCCAGTTGCAGGTCCTTGAGGTCTTCGACGCCTTCCTGGAACTCGGCAGTCTTGAACTCAGGGCGCGGGTCGCGGCCTGGTTTTTCCAGTTCTTGCAGGATGTCGGTGACCGTTGGCAAACCGAAGGTTTCGTCGGTGTACTTCTTCGGATCCAGACGCTTGAGGAACGAGGCATCGCCGATCAACGAGCGGATATCACGGTCGGTTTCAGCGGCAATGCGCTGCACCAGCGGATAGGCTTCCGGGTGAACTGCCGAGGAATCGAGCGGGTTTTCGCCGTTCATTACGCGCAAGAAACCTGCGGCCTGTTCGAAGGTTTTCTCGCCCAGACGTGCGACTTTCTTCAGCGCCGCGCGGGTTTTGAAGGCGCCGTGCTCGTCGCGGTGGCTGACGATGTTCTGCGCCAGCGTTGCGTTGAGGCCGGAGATCCGAGCCAGCAGCGCTACGGAAGCGGTGTTCACGTCGACGCCGACGGCGTTCACGCAGTCCTCGACCACGGCATCCAGGCCGCGCGCCAGTTTCAGCTGCGACACGTCGTGCTGGTACTGGCCGACACCGATGGATTTCGGATCGATTTTTACCAGTTCTGCCAATGGATCTTGCAGGCGACGGGCAATCGACACGGCGCCACGGATCGACACGTCCAGGTCCGGGAATTCCTTGGACGCCAGTTCCGAGGCCGAGTAAACCGATGCGCCAGCCTCGGACACCATGACCTTGGTCATCTTCATGGCTGGGTATTTTTTGATCAGCTCGGCCGCGAGCTTGTCGGTCTCACGGCTGGCGGTACCATTGCCGATGGCGATCAGGTCTACCGAGTGCTTGGCGCACAGGGCGGCGAGAATCGCGAGAGTCTGGTCCCACTTGTTGTGCGGCACGTGCGGGTAAACCGTGGCGTGATCCAGCAGCTTGCCGGTGGAATCGACCACTGCCACCTTGCAGCCAGTGCGCAGACCAGGGTCGAGACCCAACGTGGCACGCGGGCCGGCCGGGGCCGACAGCAGCAGGTCGTGCAGGTTGTGGGCGAACACGTTGATCGCTTCGGTTTCCGCGCCGTCGCGCAGTTCGCCCAGCAGGTCGGTTTCCAGATGGGTGTAGAGCTTGACCTTCCAGGTCCAGCGCACCACTTCGCCCAGCCATTTGTCGGCGGCGCGGTTCTGGTTCTGGATGCCGAATTGCTGGCCGATCATGCCTTCGCACGGATGCATGCTGCCCGGCAGCTCATCGCCGACTTTCAGTGCGGAGCTGAGGATGCCCTCGTTGCGGCCCCGGAAAATCGCCAGGGCGCGGTGCGATGGCATGCTTTTGAGTGGTTCGTCGTGTTCGAAGTAGTCGCGGAACTTGGCGCCTTCCTCTTCCTTGCCGGCAATCACGCGAGCGCTGAGGGTGGCTTCCTGCTTGAGGTAGCTGCGCAGCTTTTCCAGCAGGCTGGCGTTTTCGGCAAAGCGTTCCATCAGGATGTATTTGGCGCCTTCGAGGGCTGCCTTCACATCGGCTACGCCTTTGTCAGCGTCGATGAAGCGTGTGGCTTCGGTTTCCGGACTCAGGGTCGGGTCGTTGAACAGGCCGTCAGCCAAGTCGCCAAGGCCGGCTTCCAGAGCGATCTGGCCCTTGGTGCGGCGCTTTTGCTTGTAAGGCAGGTATAAGTCTTCGAGGCGGGTCTTGGTGTCGGCGAGCTTGATGTCGCGTTCGAGTTGCGGGGTCAGCTTGCCTTGCTCTTCGATGCTGGCAAGGATGCTGATGCGCCGTTCGTCGAGTTCTCGCAGGTAGCGCAGGCGCTCTTCCAGATGACGCAATTGCGTATCGTCGAGGCTGCCGGTCACTTCTTTCCGGTAACGGGCGATGAAGGGGACGGTAGAGCCTTCATCGAGTAGCGCGACGGCCGCTTCGACCTGTTGTGGGCGTACACCGAGTTCCTCGGCAATGCGGCTGTTGATGCTGTCCATAAAACCACCTGAAAAATTGTGAAAGCAGGCTCGCAGGCGCACAGATAGGGCCTCGGCGAGTCTGGTTGAGCGGCCTGGCCTGCGCCGCTACCTGGATCAAAAGGTATCCCGTTGACCCGTGAAATCGAATAATTACTGCCGGCACCGTGAAAATAAAAAGCGGCTACCTGGCGTAACGATCAGACGTTGCCTGACACAAAAGGCCGCGCATTATAACCAGCGTTAAGGCATTCGGGGCCATCGTGGTGTGCAGGTGCAAAGGCCGGTTTTCTGGCGCTCGAGGAAAAATCTGCTAACAATGCACACGGTGCGCACAACGGCAGCTACGCCATAATGCGCGCCGAGATCAAAGGAGCATCCAATGAGCAGCACTGCAAACATTGCTGAAGGCGAAAAAATTCTTATTGTTGACGACGATCCGGGCCTCAGCAGCCTGCTGGAACGTTTTTTCGTCAGCAAGGGCTATCGCGCCCGCGCCGTACCGAACACCGAGCAAATGGACCGCCTGCTGGCACGCGAAGTGTTCAACCTGGTCGTCCTCGACCTGATGCTGCCCGGCGAAGACGGCCTGACCGCCTGCCGCCGTCTGCGCGGCGCAAACAATCAGATTCCGATCATCATGCTGACTGCCAAGGGCGATGAGCTGAGCCGCATCAAGGGCCTCGAACTGGGCGCCGACGACTACCTGGCCAAGCCGTTCAACCCCGATGAATTGATGGCGCGCGTAAAAGCCGTCCTGCGTCGACAGTCGGCTCCGGTGCCAGGCGCGCCGGGCAGCGAAGACGAAAGCGTGACCTTTGGTGACTATGAACTGTCCCTGGCCACCCGCGAACTCAAGCGCGGTGAAGAAGTACACATGCTTACCACTGGCGAGTTTGCGGTACTCAAGGCACTGGTGATGAACGCCCGTCAGCCACTGACCCGCGACAAGCTGATGAACCTGGCCCGTGGCCGCGAATGGGATGCCCTGGAGCGCTCCATCGACGTACAGATTTCCCGTCTGCGCCGGATGATCGAGCCCGATCCTTCCAAGCCTCGCTACATTCAGACTGTCTGGGGTGTGGGCTACGTGTTCGTTCCGGATGGCGCCGCCACCAAATGATTGGCAATTTGTTGTAGGAGCGAGTCGTGCGGGACGGGGCGTTGGCCTTGCCCGCAGACTCGCGATCCGCAATGTGCGAGCATCGCTCTCTCCTGCAAGTGCGTAACGGTTCCCCATGAAGACCCCGGTTTGGTTTCCACAAAGTTTCTTCTCTCGCACCCTCTGGCTGGTGCTGATCGTCGTGCTTTTCTCCAAGGCTCTGACGCTGGTTTATCTGCTGATGAACGAAGACGTGCTGGTTGACCGTCAATACAGCCACGGCGTCGCTCTGGTGCTGCGCGCCTACTGGGCGGCCGATGAAGAGAGTCGCGCCAAGATTGCTGATAGCGCGCCCTTGATTCGGGTAGTGGGTGCCGGCGTCCCGGAAGGCGAGCAACATTGGCCGTATAGTGAGATCTACCAGCGGCAGATGCAGACCGAGTTGGGGCCGGACACCGAAGTGCGACTGCGCATGCATTCTCCCCCGGCGCTGTGGGTTCGTGCTCCGAGCCTGGGTGAAGGCTGGTTGAAAGTGCCGTTGTACCCGCATCCGTTGCGCGGCCAGAAAATCTGGAACGTGCTTGGCTGGTTCCTTGCTATCGGTCTGCTCTCCACTGCTTCGGCCTGGATCTTCGTCAGTCAACTCAATCAACCCCTGAAACGCCTGGTGTATGCCGCCCGGCAACTCGGCCAGGGTCGCAGCGTGCGCCTGCCGATCAGTGATACACCGAGTGAAATGACCGAGGTCTATCGCGCCTTCAACCAGATGGCCGAAGACGTCGAGCAAGCGGGTCGGGAGCGTGAACTGATGCTGGCCGGTGTGTCCCACGACTTGCGCACGCCGTTGACTCGTCTGCGTCTGTCTCTCGAACTGATGGGTGATCGCACCGACCTGACGGATGACATGGTGCGTGACATCGAAGACATGGATGCGATTCTCGACCAGTTCCTGGCGTTCATTCGTGACGGGCGCGATGAGACGGTGGAAGAGGTCGATTTGAGCGATCTGGTCCGCGAAGTCGCCGCGCCGTACAACCAGAACGAAGAAAAAGTGCGTTTGCGCCTGGAGCCGATCCAGCCGTTTCCGCTGCGTCGGGTGTCGATGAAGCGACTGCTTAACAACCTGATCGGCAATGCGCTGCATCATGCAGGCAGCGGTGTCGAAGTGGCGGCGTACGTTTCAGGTGATACCGCCGCACCTTACGTGGTGCTGAGCGTCATGGACCGAGGTGCCGGGATTGATCCGTCGGAGCTGGAGGCGATCTTCAACCCCTTCACCCGAGGCGACCGTGCCCGGGGTGGAAAAGGCACCGGGTTGGGTCTGGCGATCGTGAAGCGGATCGCTTCGATGCATGGTGGCAATGTTGAGTTGCGCAATCGTTCGGGCGGCGGGCTGGAAGCGAGGGTGCGGTTGCCGTTGGGTTTGATGTTGCCGCGGGATGCGGTTTAACGACTGAAAAGATCGCAGCCTGCGGCAGCTCCTACAGGGGTACACGTTGCTCTGTAGGAGCTGCCGCAGGCTGCGATCTTTTGCTTTATCCCTTACCCTTGGTCCGGGTCATGTTCGGCCCGCCATTCTTTTCCAGATGCTCGATGATAATGCCGGCCACGTTCTTCCCGGTGGTAGTTTCGATCCCCTCCAGTCCCGGTGACGAGTTCACCTCCATCACCAGTGGCCCGTGGTTGGACCGAAGAATATCCACACCGGCTACCGACAAACCCATGACCTTTGCGGCGCGCAATGCGGTCATGCGTTCTTCCGGCGTGATCTTGATCAGGCTCGCACTGCCACCACGATGCAGGTTGGAGCGGAACTCGCCCGGCTTGGCCTGGCGCTTCATTGCCGCAATGACCTTGTCGCCGACCACAAAGCAGCGAATATCGGCACCACCCGCTTCCTTGATGTATTCCTGAACCATGATGTTCTGCTTGAGGCCCATGAACGCCTCGATCACTGATTCCGCCGCCGTAGCGGTTTCGCACAGCACCACGCCGATGCCCTGGGTGCCTTCCAGCACCTTGATCACCAATGGCGCACCGTTGACCATTTCAATCAGGTCAGGAATGTCGTCGGGAGAGTGGGCGAACCCGGTGACCGGCAATCCGATGCCCCGACGCGACAACAATTGCAGCGAGCGCAGTTTGTCCCGAGAACGGGCGATGGCGACTGATTCGTTGAGCGGAAACACCCCCATCATCTCAAACTGGCGCAACACCGCGCAGCCATAGAACGTGACCGATGCGCCAATACGCGGGATGACCGCGTCAAAACCTTCAAGCGGTTTGCCACGGTAGTGGATCTGCGGCTTGTGGCTGGCGATGTTCATATAGGCGCGCAGGGTATCGACCACCACCATCTCATGGCCGCGTTCGGTACCGGCTTCAACCAGGCGGCGGGTGGAATACAGACGCGGGTTCCGCGACAGCACAGCGATCTTCATGCAACACCTGTGGAGGAGGTAGATACCGGGAACACCGGCTTGTCTTGTACATACTTAATGCCCGGATTGACTACCAACTGGCCGTCGATCAAGGCTTTGGAACCCAGTAACAGGCGATAACGCATGGACTTGCGGCAAGCCAGTGTGAACTGGACTCTCCAGACCCGGTCACCCATGGCCAGAGTAGTGCTGATCACGTATCGCACCTGCGCATGACCGTTCGAGCTTTTAATGGTTTTCATCGTCACCAGCGGCGCTTCGCAGCGGCGGTGACGCAGTTGCACTACTGTGCCCAGATGCGCCGTAAAGCGCACCCATTGCTCACCGTCTCGCTCGAACGTCTCGATATCGGTGGCGTGCAGGCTGGAGGTGCTGGCGCCGGTGTCGATTTTTGCCCGAAGGCCGGCGACTCCCAAATCAGGGAGCGCCACCCACTCGCGCAGACCGACAACGGTCAAATGGTCAAATGTCTTCAATATTGCTCAACCGGTAGAAACCACGGTGGCCGCAGACGGCCGAATTCGCGGTATTCACGCAGAATAATGGGTAAAAGGCGATAGATATCTACGGCCCGTTTTTCCAGTCTCGCGGGGGAGGTGATGAAATGTCAGCATTGTAGTTCGCGACGACGAAATTCTTGGCACGAGAGAAACGGTAGTACAGTTCACCAATATTTCAGTGTGAGGAAATTCCATGGCACAAAAAAACGAAGAGGACGACAAAGTCCGTCTCGATAAATGGCTGTGGGCTGCGCGCTTCTACAAAACCCGAGCCTTGGCCAAGGCCGCGATTGAAAGCGGCAAGGTGCATTGCCGGGGCGAGCGCTGCAAGCCGGGCAAAGAGCCGCGTATCGGCGATGAGTTTGTGATTCGCACTGGTTTCGAGGAGCGCACAGTGGTGGTTCAGGCGCTGTCGATCGTGCGACGTGGCGCGCCAGAGGCGCAGACCTTGTACGCGGAGACTGAAGCCAGCATCGCCAAGCGCGAAAATGCGGCGGCTCAACGCAAGGCCGGCGCTTTGGGCGTGAGCACCGATGGCAAGCCGAGCAAGAAGCAGCGGCGGGATTTGTTCAAGTTCCGCGGTAATAGCAACGACGACTAAATGTCGCCGCACTTGCAATTGGTCGGTTGCGCATCCATATCCGGTAGGTCGCCAGCGGCGCGTTGTACTAAGCCGTCGCCGCTCGTCGAAAAAATCACACAGCCTCTGACCTGTAGGCCATAACCACATTGCCAGCAGTGTCAGCGCAGGACGTTGCCCAGATCCGGCGCGCGATCCGCCTTGCTTGGATCCGCCCCGGATTGTTCATAAAATGCCTTTCATGGCTGAACATCGCGCACCCAAGCGGTAGCGCAGGCAAATTTCCTTTTTCCCGTAACCTTTTTCATCAATTCAGATACCCAGACCTATGACCGACCAAGCGGATAACGACTTCACCCAGCGCTTCATCTTCGATGACAGCGACACCCGTGGCGAGCTGGTCTCGTTGGAGCTCAGCTACGCCGAAGTCCTGGCCAAACACGCCTACCCGCAGCCGGTTGCGCAATTGCTCGGCGAGCTGATGGCGGCCGCTTCATTGCTGGTCGGCGCGATGAAATTCGATGGCTTGCTGATTTTGCAGGCCCGCTCCGAGGGACCGATTCCACTGCTGATGATCGAGTGCTCCAGCGAGCGCGACATCCGTGGCCTGGCCCGTTATGAAGCGGATCGCATCGCACCGGATGCGACCCTGGCCGACTTGATGCCCGACGGCGTTCTGGCGCTGACCATCGACCCGAAACAGGGCCAGCGCTACCAGGGCATCGTCGACCTTGACGGCGCCACACTGTCCGAATGCTTCACCAACTATTTCGTCATGTCGCAACAAGTCGGCACGCGTTTCTGGCTCTATGCCGATGGCCGTCGTGCCCGTGGCTTGTTGCTGCAACAACTGCCGGCCGACCGCTTGAAAGACGAAGAAGAGCGCGCTGCCAGCTGGCAGCACATCACCACACTTGCCGGTACGCTGAACGCCGATGAGCTACTGAGCCTGGATAACGAAACTGTGCTTCATCGTCTCTACCATGACGAGCAGGTGCGTATGTTTGACGTGCAGAAATTACGTTTCCGCTGCAGCTGCTCGCGCGAACGTTCGGCCAATGCACTGGTCAGTTTGGGTATGGAAGACGCGCAGCAACTGGTGGTCGAACACGGTGGCAACATCGAGATCGATTGCCAGTTTTGCAACCAGCGCTACTTGTTTGATGCCGCCGATGTCACTCAATTGTTCGCCGGCGCGGGCATCGAGACGCCGTCAGATACCCGTCACTAAAACGTTTCAGCGCAGGTAAATTCACTGGCAAGTGCCGGATTAGCGCCGTAACGACAGGAGGGGTCTACTCTTTTTGGCCTTTTCTGGCATAATCCGGCCCACTTTTTTCGCGGTAGTAGTGCACGACTTTCTACTACAAAAACGTTTGGAGCACTCGGCCACTGGCCGACGGGGAACCTCATGACGCAAGCCAACAATGCCGTGTACACCGATCTGAGTGTTGATGATCTGGTTAAAGAAGCTCTCAACCGCGGTGAAGGCGAGCTTGCCGATACCGGCGCACTGGTTGTTCGTACCGGTCACCGTACCGGCCGTTCGCCAGTCGACCGTTTCATCGTTGAAGAGCCTAGCACCCAGGCTGCCATCGCCTGGGGCCCGATCAACCGCAAGTTCCCGGCCGACAAGTTCGATGCCCTGTGGGCTCGCGTCGAGGCGTTCAACAACGCGCAAGAGCACTTTGTTTCCCACGTGCATGTAGGCGCGGCTGAAGATCACTACCTGGCCGTTAAAATGACCACCCAGACTGCCTGGCAGAACCTGTTCGGTCGTTGCCTGTTCATCAACCCGGCCCAGTACAACCCGGCCGGTCGCGAAGAATGGCAAGTGCTCAACGTAGCCAACTTCGAGTGCGTGCCTGAGCGTGACGGCACCAACTCCGACGGTTGCGTGATCCTCAACTTCGCACAGAAGAAAGTGCTGATTGCCGGCATGCGTTACGCCGGTGAAATGAAGAAAGCCATGTTCTCGGTGCAGAACTTCCTGTTGCCTGCCGCTGACGTGCTGCCGATGCACTGCGCCGCCAACATTGGCGAAGAAGGCGACGTGACCCTGTTCTTCGGTCTGTCCGGCACCGGCAAAACCACCCTGTCCGCCGACGAAAGCCGTTACCTGATCGGTGACGACGAACACGGCTGGGGCGAAGGCGTGGTGTTCAACATCGAAGGCGGTTGCTATGCCAAGTGCATCGACCTGTCCGAGAAGAACGAACCGGTTATCTGGAAAGCCATCAAGCACGGCGCGGTCCTGGAAAACGTCGTTATCGATGACGCCAAGCACGCCGACTACGCTGATGTCAGCCTGACCCAGAACAGCCGTGCCGCCTACCCGCTGGAAAACGTTGCCAAGCGTTCCGAGAAGAACCTCGGTGGCGAGCCTAACGCTGTGATCTTCCTGACCTGCGACCTGACCGGCGTTCTGCCGCCAGTGTCGATCCTCAACGAAGAGCAAGCGGCTTACCACTTCCTGTCCGGCTACACCGCACTGGTGGGCTCGACTGAAATGGGTTCGGGCAGCGGCATCAAGTCGACTTTCTCCACCTGCTTCGGCGCACCGTTCTTCCCGCGTCCGGCTGGCGAATACGCTGAGCTGCTGATCAAGCGCATCCGCGGTTTCGGCTCCAAGGTCTACCTGGTCAACACCGGCTGGACCGGTGGCGGCTACGGCGTCGGCAAGCGCTTCAACATCCCGACCACCCGTGCGGTGATCGCAGCGATCCAGAGCGGCGCGCTGATCGGTGCAGAGACCGAGCACCTGGACACCATCAACCTCGACGTGCCAGTGGCCGTACCGGGCGTTGAGACTGGCCTGCTGAACCCACGCAACACTTGGGAAGACAAAGCCGCCTACGACGAAGCCGCCAAAGCACTGGCCGGCCTGTTCATCGAGAACTTCAAGAAGTTCGAAGTGAGCGACGCGATCAAGGCTGCGGGTCCTAATTTGTAAGTGTTGGTTTGAGTGTCTAGTCCTGAAATAGGTTTACACCTGTTTCAGTCTCAAAACGCCCGATGCACCGCATCGGGCGTTTTGTATTTCAAGGCCAGATGTGGCCGCTCCGCGTTGTAGATCAGCACCGATTCATCAACCATTCTCACCGCGTCGGCCAGGTTCTTGGGGCGATGCAGCAAAAACTCCGTCTTCAAAATCCCGTTTATTCGCTCCGCCATCGCGTTCTGATAGCAGTCATAGCCATCGGTCATCGAACAAATGACCCCGTGCTTGGTGTGAAAACGCTGATAAAGGTCGGAGCAATACTGCGCCCCACGGTCTGAGTGATGAACCAGCGGCTGCTTGGTTTTCCTTCCTCCTACAGCCTTCTTCAGCGCTTTGAGCACCGACTCTGTATGCAAGCTCTCATGCACATGATGTCCCACTATTTTACGCGAGTAGGCGTCGGTGATCAGGCTCAGATAAGCAACGCTCTCCTGGGTAGGCAGATAGGTTATATCCGCAACCCAAACTTGCTCAGGAGCACAGGCAATGATTTGCTGCGGGCCTGCCTTGAGTAGGTTTGGATGGCGGCGAAATCGATGATGGCTGTGGGTGGTCTTGTGGTATGCCCGCTTGCGAGGGACCAATTCTCGCGCTTCTCGCAGGATGCTGAACAGGCGATCGCGCCCCACCCGCAGACTCGTTTCTGCTTCGGCCTGCAGCATATAATGCAGCTTGCGTGTTCCCAGCCTTGGCTGGCGCCGCCGCTTTTCCAAGACGAAATCCACGACCTTTTGATCGTCGCTAGCCTTCGCATCAAACGCTCGGTTGCGCTTGTAGTAAGCCTGACGTGAAATGCCCATGAACAGGCAAGCCCTGCTGATACTCAGGTCTTTGACTTGCCCTTGCGCGAGGACTTGCCGGGTCGCTTTTTTACGATGGATACACCGTAGTCGTTCTTCAAGACGTTTACGACAGCCTCGAAAAACTGAGCCTTTTGATTGCTCAGTTCAAGCTGTTCTTCAAGCTCTTTGATCCGCTGCTCGGGTGACAGCGGTACCGTGGACTCGGCCATGGAACTCTTCCTCAGCACTCGAATAGACGCGCCTTGGCTCCAATCCTGCCGACCATGCTTGCGTAACCACACCAACACCGTTGACCGACCCTGGATGCCATAGCGCCGTTGAGCCTCTTTATAACTCAACTCGCCCTTTTCGACCTGATCGACCACCGACAATTTAAAAGCCAGCGTGTAATCGCGCTGACTGCGCCTTTTCCCCGAATCCATTGCTCCCTCCTGAAAATAGGTCAGAAGGTGTAAACCTTATTCAGGACGGGACAGAGCTAACGAAAAAGCCGCCCCTCGGGGCGGCTTTTTTGTGCGCAAAATTCAGTTTTCGCGGGCAAGTGTGACTGCATCGCAGTGTTACAGGCCTGCCAGCACATCCGTTTCCCAGCATTGGGCCTTGATGGCCTGGTAGAGCATGCCGAGGGTCAATGGCACCTTCTCACCGCGCCCCTTGGCTTGACGCTTTAGATTCACGTCAAAGCCCTCAGGCTGGAAATAGCGATAACTGTCGAAATCCACGAAGTCGATGGCGAAGTGGTCCTCCAGGGTTTCGATCAAATGTTGTGCATCGGCGCCGTTGCAACCGAGGTCAAAGTTGATTGAGGTGCTGAGGCTGATGGCTTTGCGTTCGGGGAAGCCGAGTTCTTCGTGCAGTAGCTGGATGAGCTGATGGAGAGCGGGGTCGTCAGGGAGATTGGGGTCGAGGTTCATGCGGGATGTCCTGTGGGCTTGGGCGGATTTTATTGGTCGTCGCACTAGAGGGGAAGGAGCGGAACCGGCGTTCATCCCGCGAAACTTCGTTCATATGTTTTTCCAGTTGAGCATGCGTTGCTGATTGGCTTATCCACAGTGCACCGCGTTTCTTCTTCGCGATCAGGCTCGCTCCTACAAGGAGGGGGATGGTGTTTCTTCAGACGGTGAGTTTTGGCAGGCGTTGCCGGGCGATGTCGAGCAGGTCGTTGCCGTCCTGGGTCAGCAGGTAGAGCGCGCTGACGATCTTGGGGATGTCGCTGGCGTCGGCCTGTTTGAAGCACAGACAGTAAAGCGTTTCGAGCAGATCGCTGGCGGCGCGGATGCGTTGGCGGGCAGCGTCGAGGATCTCGTAGGGATCGGCCTCGGTGTCGATGACCAGCACCGGGGTTTCGCTGTAGCGGGATTTGAGTGGTCGGAATCGATCAGTCAGTGGATCGGGGTTGTTCATCGAGGTGGGTCCTGTGCGTAATCGGCAAGTGTGCCCGGCAGGCCGAGACACTGTTTCAGCCGCGCCGGAAACTATAGGAGGGCGTGGTGTTGAGGGACAAGACGGCGGAGATCGACAGGCTTTGTAGGGGGTTTATCGGGTTTTGAGGAAAGAGACTACGGGGTGGTTGAAGGTGCCTAAGACGTTGTAGGCAATTTCGGGTGTTGTGTTGACTGTGCTGGTCCCATCGCTAGCCTGCTAGCGATAGCTATCTGACGGTCACTACATCCCTCAAGTCTTCCAAGCCATCCGCTGTATCATCGCGTATCGTTTTGCCCCCGACCTTTTCTCGACTCGCTGCGATCGCCGGCTAGGCTTTGCTCATCGCAGCGGTCAACGGAGTGACAGCTTATGCACAACACCCTGGAACAGGTTTTCGGTTATCCACAGTTTCGGCCTGGGCAGGAGGCTGCGGTCAGCGCGGTACTGGCGGGGCGCTCGGCGGCGGCTATTTTTCCCACCGGTTCCGGCAAGTCCCTTTGCTATCAATTATCGGCCGTGCTGCTGCCGCACCTGACGCTGGTGGTTTCGCCGTTGCTGGCATTGATGCAGGATCAGTTGGCGTTCCTGCAACGCCACGGCATCGCCGCGGGCAGCATCGATTCGGCCCAGAGTCGCGATGATGCAATCGATGTGATGGCCCGCGCCAAGTCCGGTGAATTGAAGATTCTGATGATCTCGGTCGAGCGTCTGAAGAACGAGCGTTTCCGAAATTTTTTGCAGCAGGTGCCGATCTCGCTGCTGGTGGTGGACGAGGCGCATTGCATCTCGGAATGGGGCCACAACTTTCGCCCGGACTACCTCAAGCTTCCTGACTATCAACGGCAGTTCAACATTGCGCAGGTGCTGCTGTTGACGGCCACGGCGACGCCCAAAGTGATTGCAGACATGCAGTCGAAATTCGCCATCGCCGCCGCCGATGTAGTGACCACGGGTTTCTATCGCCCCAACCTGAATCTACTGGTGGAGCCCGTGCGTGGTCAGGACAAGCGTCGGCGTCTCGTCGAGTGGATGGGTGAGCGCCACGGCCAACCCAGTATCGTCTACGTCACCCTGCAGAAAACCGCCGAGCACATTGCCGAACACCTGAACCGTAATGGCATTGAAGCGCAGGCTTATCACGCCGGTTTACCTCACGATCAGCGCGACGTTATCCAGAAACGCTTCATGGGCGGGCAGTCCAATTGCATCGTCGCCACCATTGCATTCGGCATGGGCATCGACAAAAGCGATATCCGCAATGTGGTGCATTTCGACCTGCCCAAATCCATCGAAAACTACAGCCAGGAAATCGGCCGTGCGGGGCGTGATGGCCAGCCGTCCGAGTGCCTGGTACTGGCCAACCGCGACAGCCTCAACGTGCTGGAAAACTTTGTCTACGGCGATACGCCTGAGCTGGATGGCATCCGTCATGTGCTCGACGAATTGCAAGCCTGCGCTCCGGAAGGGCAATGGGAGTTTTTGCTGGGGCCGCTGGCGGACCAGAGCAACATCCGTCAGCTCCCGCTCAAGACCTTGCTGGTTCAACTGGAGCTGCGGGGAATCATCGCCCCGCGCTACGCCTACTATGCCGAATACCGATTCAAGTACTTGCTGGAGCCCGATGCCTTGCTGGCGCGTTTTGAGGGTGAGCGCAGGGATTTCGTCGCAGCCATTATCCAGACCTCCAGCCGTGCCCGAACCTGGGCCACGGTGAATTTCGATGCCCTGTACGAGCAGCATCAAGCCGAGCGCAATCGAGTGGTCAAGGCGCTGGATTATTTTCAGGAGAAGGGTTGGGTCGAGCTGGAAAGCAAGCAGATGACGGAGGTCTACAGCCTGCTGCAAAGCAATTTCGACAGCGCCGCGTTGAGCGAAGAGCTGCACGCTTACTTCAGACGACACGAACACACCGAGATCGCACGGATTCACGCGATGCTGGATCTGTTCGCTACCGAGCGCTGCCTGGGTTATCGCCTGGCTGAATACTTCGGTGACGAAAATGCACCGCAGCAATGCGGGCATTGTTCGGTGTGTCACGGGCAAGTGGCGCGGTTACCGGCACCACCGGCGTTGCCGGCGCTTGTGGATAAAAACTTCGAGGCGCTGTGTGGCAATTTTATCCACAGGCACGAGCAGCATACGGGCAGCGCGCCCTCGGCTGAGCGCACGACGCGATTCTTGTGCGGGATCAGCGTGCCGTTGTTCACCAAGCTCAAGGCGCGGGCGATTCCGGGGTTTGCGGCGTTGGAGGATTATCCGTATGCCGAGGTGCGGGCGTGGGCCGAGCGGCATCTGCAGGAGGCCACATCCATCCGCTGAATGTTGCTCATCACAGGAATAAATTTCAAAAAAACGTTGTGGCTGACTATGGTGGGGGCTGTCTTTGGATCGCCAACAAGAGAACACAATATGAGCCAGACTCCGACGAATATTCAGCGCGCAGCCGTGATTGGCGCGGGCACCATGGGCCGAGGCATTGTCATGTGCCTGGCCAATGCCGGGGTGGCGGTGCAGTGGGTTGATAACAATCCGCAGATGCTGGAGCAGGCGTTGGTTACCGTGGCAGACACCTACGCCCACAGTGTGCGGCAGGAGCGTATCGATCAGGCTGAAGCAGACGCTCGTATCGCCAGGGTCAGTGCTGCGCCGGATTACGCGGCCATTCGCGATGTCGACCTGGTCATCGAGGCGGTGTACGAAAACCTTGAACTCAAGCAACAAATCTTCCGCGAACTGGATGGCCTGCTCAAGTCCGAAGCGATTCTGGCCAGCAACACCTCGGCGCTGGACATCGATGCCATTGCGGCGGTGACTCGCCGGCCGCAGCAAGTCCTGGGTCTGCACTTCTTCAGCCCGGCACACATCATGAAACTGCTGGAAATCGTCCGTGGCGCCCAGACTGCACCGGCGGTCATCGACGCTGCGTTGGCACTGGGCAAACGCATGGGCAAGGTCAGTGTGGTGTCGGGCAACTGCGACGGTTTCATCGGCAACCGCATGCTCAATACCTATGTGCTGGAAGCGCGCAAAATGCTGCTGGAGGGGGCTTATCCTTACCAGGTCGATGCGGCGCTGCAGGGTTTCGGTTTCGCCATGGGCCCGTTCCGTATGTTCGACGTGGTCGGTGTTGATCTGCAATGGCGCGCCCGACAGCTGTCCGGTATCGGTCAGGATGCGCCTGAGGTTCAGGTGGATAACCGGCTGTGTGAGTTGGAGCGTTTTGGCCAGAAGAGCGGCAACGGCTATTACCACTATGAGCCGGGCAGTCGTCAGGCTGAACATGATCCTCTGGTCGACGCGTTGGTGCTGGAAGTCAGCGAGGGGCTGGGGTTCCAGCGTCGCGAGATCAGCCAGGAAGAGATTCTGGAGCGCTGCTTGCTGGCACTGGTCAACGAAGGGGCGAAGATCCTTCAGGAAGGCATCGCGCAGTCGTCTCACGACATCGACCTGGTTTACCTCAACGGATACGGTTTCCCGGCAGACAAGGGCGGGCCGATGGCCTGGGCGGATCAGCAAGGGTTGGCGGATATTCATCAACGCTTGCTGGCGCTGGAGACTCGCCAGGGCGATCACTGGAATCCGGCGCGGTTGATTGGAGAGTTGGCGGCGCAGGGTAAGGGGTTTGCTGACAAGTGATTGATGTGGCGCCCGTGCGGGCGTCTTCGCCGGCAGGCTGGCTCCCACGGTTGATCCAGGTTGCCCGCAGAATTTGTGTATGACCAGGATTCAATGTGCGAGCTTGCTCGCGATGAGTTCAAATCGGTTTTTCGACTTAGACTGGCTATCCAATTCCAGGAATCAACGCTGATGCCACAACGCACCGACTACCCGCACTTTCAGCCCATCACCACGCGCTGGCATGACAACGACGCCTATGGCCACGTCAACAATGTCACCTACTACGGCTTCTTCGACACAGCGGTGAACACCTACCTGATCGAGGTCGGTGGCCTGGATATCCACGATGGCGAGGTGGTGGGGTTCGTAGTGAGTTCGGCCTGCGATTACTTTTCTTCCATCGCATTCCCGGATCGGATCGAGATCGGTTTGCGGGTCGCGAAATTGGGTAACAGTTCGGTGCAGTATGAGCTGGCGGTGTTCAAGCAAGGGGCAGACGAGGCCTGCGCGGCAGGGCGCTTCGTACATGTGTTTGTCGACCGGGCATCGAATCAGCCTGTGACGATTCCGATCGGGTTGCGCAGTGCGCTGGAGCGGTTGGTGGTTTAAACACCGAAAAAAAATCGCAGCCCTTGGGCTGCGATTTTTTCACCTGTCAGCGAAACCCTTCGGGTCTCAGCGACGATGGCGGTAGTACTTGTGATGCTTGCGATGGCCGTAGGCATGGCCGCGACCCGGGTGACCATCACGGTAGTAGCGACGATCATCATGGCCGCGATGGGAATGACGATCATCATCGTCGTCGTCATCGCTCTTGTTGCCCATGTAGTTACCCAGCGCGCCACCGGCGCCACCGCCTGCTGCGGAGCCGATCAGGCTGCCAGTGGTGCCGCCCACGCTGCGGCCGACCACGTTGCCGCCTGCTGCGCCCAACGCACCACCAATGGCGGCTTCGCCACGGCTGCGTTTGTCTGCGCCGACTGCGCTACCACCCGCACCGCCCAAGGCCGCGCCGATAGTGGAACCGGTATTACCGCCGATGGATTGACCGACGACCGAGCCCAGAACCCCGCCCAATGCGCCGCCCACACCTGCTTCGGTGGTGCCGCCAGCAGAGGCAATGCCACTGACCAAGCCAAGGGACAACAAGAGAATCGAGGAGAACTTCATGGAGGAACCTCAAGGGGATGACGGCGCGATCCTGAGGCTCTGGAATGGGTGTGACAATCGAAATCCGACGAATAACACGACTTGTATACAATTGTGCAAGTTACTGTTTTTTGGGCGGAACTTAACGATTTTTCGTCGGTCTTTTACTTATTCGCAAAGGCCGTTTTCATTGAAAACGGCCTTTTTTGTGGGCGTAAGGAATGCTGTTGAGTGGGTCATTGAAGTCAAATGATCGCAGCCTGCGGCAGCTCCTACAAAGATCGGTGCAGGAGCTGCCGCAGGCTGCGATCTTTTGATATTGCATCAAGCAGACCTGGCCATGATCAACCCGGTCTCGCTCGCTGCTTCCAAACGGATCGCCACAAACTTCGACGTCGGCGTATGGCTGCCATCCCCGGTGCTCTCCAGCGGCACCAGTGGATTCACTTCCGGATAGTACGCCGCCGCTTGCCCGGCCGGGATGTCGAACGCCAGCAGTGTGAAGCCTTTCACCCGACGCTCCTCGCCATCATCCCAGATCGACACAATGTCGGCCTTTTGACCTGGCTTAAAGCCCAGGCGAATGATGTCGGCTTCGTTGACGAACAGCACGTCACGCTGACCCTTTACGCCGCGATAACGATCGTTGAGGCCATAGATCGTGGTGTTGTACTGATCGTGGGAGCGCATCGATTGCATGATCAGGTCCGGCAACACACCGGTGGCGCGGGTGCGTTCGTGGACCAGATCCCGGGGCAGGACGTTTGGCTTGAAATTGGCCCGCCCCGATGCGGTATTCCACTTGCGTTCACCGGCACTGTTACCGAGGTAAAAACCGCCCGGGTTCTTGATCTTCTCATTGAAGTCATTGAAGTTGGGAAGGGTGTCGGCGATCAGGTCGCGGATGCGGCGGTAGTCGGCCACCAGCCAGTTCCAGTCCACCGGGTGGCTACCCAGCGTCGCAGCGGCGATGCCGGCCAGGATTGCCGGTTCCGAGCGCATCTGATTCGACAGCGGCTGCAACTGGCCGTTAGAGGCGTGGACCATGCTGAACGAATCCTCAACGGTCACCGCTTGCGGGCCTCCAGTCTGGATGTCGATATCAGTGCGGCCCAGGCACGGAAGGATCAGCGCATCCTTGCCATGGGTCAAATGGCTGCGGTTGAGCTTGGTGCTGATCTGCACGGTCAGGTCGCAGTTCTGCAGGGCTCGGAAGGTACGCCGGCTATCCGGTGTGGCCTGGGCGAAGTTGCCGCCCAGGGCAATGAACACTTTCGCCCGACCTTCGGCCATGGCGTGGATCGCCTCAACCACGTTGTGACCGTTATCGCGCGGCACTTTGAACTGGAAGCGTCGTTCCAGTGCATCGAGAAACGCGACCGGCGGACGCTCATTGATGCCCATGGTCCGGTCACCCTGCACGTTGCTGTGGCCTCGCACCGGACACAGGCCGGCACCCGGTCGTCCGATGTTGCCGCGCAGCATCATCAGATTGGCGATTTCCTGGATGGTCGCCACCGAGTGACGATGCTGGGTGATGCCCATGGCCCAGCACATGATGACGTTCTTGCCCTTGGCATACATCCGCGCCGCCTGCTCGATTTCCTCGAGGGTCAGGCCGGACTGCTCGATGATCTGGTCCCACGGGGTATCGTCGATGGTCGCCAGATAGTCCAGCACGTTAACGCTGTGTTCATTGAGAAAGTCGTGATCGAACACTGCCGGGGCGCCAGTCCTTTGCGCGTCGCGCTCCCACAGTAGAAGGAATTTTGCCATGCCGCGCATGATCGCCATGTCGCCACCGAGCGCCGGGCGGAAGAACGCGGTGTTGGTCGGTTTGTCGCCGTTGGTGAGCATTTCGATCGGGTGCTGCGGATGCTGGAAACGCTCAAGTCCACGCTCCTTGAGCGGGTTGATGCACACCACTTGAGCACCGCGCTTGACTGCTTCACGCAGCGGTTCGAGCATTCGCGGGTGGTTGGTGCCGGGGTTCTGGCCCCAGACGAAAATCGCATCGGCGTGTTCGAAGTCGTCGAAGGTCACGGTGCCTTTGCCGACGCCAACGCTCTGCGCCAACGCCACGCCACTGGCCTCATGACACATGTTCGAGCAGTCAGGGAAGTTGTTGGTGCCGTAGGCGCGCACGAACAGCTGGTACAAAAAAGCCGCTTCGTTGCTGGCGCGGCCCGAGGTATAGAACTCGGCCTGATTCGGGCTCGACAAACCCTTCAGATGCTTGGCAATCAGGGCGAACGCATCGTCCCAACTGATCGGCTTATAGCGGTCGGTTTCTGCGTCGTAGCGCATCGGCTCGGTCAGGCGACCTTGATATTCGAGCCAGTAGTCGCTCTGCTCCAGCAACGAGGTGACGCTGTGCTTAGCGAAGAACTTGCCATCGACACGGCGTTTGGTCGCTTCCCAGTTCACCGCTTTGGCGCCGTTCTCGCAGAACATCACCATGCCCTTTTCCGGCGAATCGCCCCAGGCGCAACCTGGGCAGTCGAAGCCACCGTTCTGGTTGGTCTTGAGCATAATGCGCAGATTTTTCAGCGCGTTGTCGCTGGTCAACCAGGCCTGGGCCACGCTGATCAGTGCGCCCCAACCCCCGGCTGGACCTCTGTAGGGCTTGTAACGAGGGACGGGTTTCTGGTCGGCTTGACGGTGTTGACTCACGCTTGGTTCTCCATCGCAGGGCTGTAGACCCGCGGCGCATTCTTTTGCGGCAGGTGGACGAGATTGAGGTTGTGGCGCCGAGCCCATTGCACGGCAAGGCCAGTGGGTGCCGACAGGCTGACCAGGGTCTGGATGCCGGCGCGCAGGACCTTCTGGATCAGTTCGAGACTGCAACGGCTGGTGACGATCGCCAGTCCACCAGCGGTCGGGATTTTTTGCCTGATCAGACCGCCGATCAATTTGTCGAGGGCGTTGTGTCGACCGATGTCTTCACGGCCCAGCAGCAATTCACCCTGATCATTCATGAACACCGCCGCATGCACGGCACCGCAATGCTGGCCCAACGGCTGGAACGCACCAATGCGCTGGCGCAGGCCGTCGAGCCATTCGGCGGGTGGCAGCGGCGCACCGGGCAAAACTTTCAGATCCGGCAATGCCTGCTCGACCGCCTCCACGCCGCACAACCCGCAACCGCTGGTGCCGGCCAGTTGCCGACGCTGTTGCTTGAGGTTCCAGAAGGCACGATTGGCAATGGTCACTTGCGCGTACTGCGCCGACCCCGAGCCGCTCAGTTGCAGGTCATAAATGTCTGTGGCGTGCTCGATGATGCCGCTGCCCAGGCTGAAGCCGACGATGAAGTCTTCCAGGTCTGTGGGTGTCACCAGCATGACTGCCTGGCTGATGCCGTTATAGGCAATTGCCAGCGCCACTTCCTCTGCCAGCGCGGTGCTGGCCGATTCCGAGTATTCAAGATCGCTGTAACTGTAGGTCTGGCTTGCGGCGGGCGCGGGCGTTTCGAGGTCAGGCGCCGCGCAGGCAGGGCGCTTGGTATTCATGGCATCACCGACGGGTTGATCAGCTTTAAGACTAGGCGTGACAACATGTCGCGTCTAATCGCTATTACTGATCCGCCGATAGATGCGCTCGATCAAGAGCCTGTCAGCGATTGCTGATAGATCGCAAAACAGGCTTCCGCCAGTGCCGAGCGTGGCGCACTGCGACGCATGATCAGTCCGAGTCGGCCGAGAGTCTGGGCGTTTTCGATCGGTTGCAATCGCAGATGTTCGGTCAGACCCTCAAGGCCGCCCTCCAGCGGCATCACGGCGCAACACAGGCCGCCGTGCACAGCTTGTAACAGTTGATGCACGGCATCGGTCTGCAGCAAGGGCTGTGGGCTGAGTCCGCGGCTATGGAAGTTGTGATCAATGGACTGACGAAAGTGCATGCCACTGGTGAGCATGCCCAGCGGTAACTCGATCAACGATTCCCAACTCAGCGGTGCGGGGCCAAAGGTGAAGAAACGCTGGTCGTACAGCAGCCCCATGCGGGTTTCGCTGAAGGACAGTGAGTCGAAATGTTCGGCGTTCAGGCGTTCCAGGTAAGACACACCCAGGTCCAGACGATTGTTCGCCAATTGTTCGAGGATCTGCTCGGAACTCAGTGCGGACAGTTCGAAGCGCAGGTTCGGGTGCTCGGCGTGCAAGCGTTGCAACAGCGGCAGCGGGTCGAAGCTCGACAACGGCACCACGCCCAGTCGCAAGGTGCCAACCAGATTGCCGCGACAGGCCGCCGCCTCGGCGTACAAGCCGTCATAGGCTGCCAGTACCGTGCGAGCCCAAGCCAGCACCCGCTCGCCCGGTGCGGTGAATCCTTCGAAGCGTTGACCGCGGTTGACCAGCGACAGATCGAGTTCTTCTTCCAGGCTGCGCAAGCGCATGGACAGCGTCGGCTGGGTAATGTGGCAACGCGCGGCGGCCTGGCCGAAATGGCGGGTTTCGTCGAGCGCGATGAGGAATTTCAGCTGTTTGATGTCCATCTTCGCTCCAGGGCGCTGGGAAGGCGCGAATTCTATCGCCTGGCGGGAAGCGGCGTCATTGGTCGGGTTGAATTCGCAAGGGATAACCGTGGTCTAGTCTTTTGCGTCTGGACAACTTAATCCCATGGAGAGCAAACAATGAGCCTATTCAGTTTTCTAAAAGAAGCCGGTGAAAAGATTCTCGATGCGCTGACCCCGGATAAAGCCGAAGCCAATAGCGAGGCGTTGACCAAGCATGTACAGAGTGCCTTGACCGGTATCGACACCTCCAAGGTTCAGGTGAAGGTCGAGGGCGACAAAGTCATTGCCACAGGCGAAGCGGCAACGCAGGAAGAGAAGGAAAAAATCCTCCTGGCCCTGGGCAACGTAGCCGGTGTCAGTGGTGTCGACGATCAGATCACCGTTACGGGCCCGGTGGTCGTGGCCGCGAAGTTTGTGGTGGTCGAGAAGGGCGATACCCTCAGCGCGATTTCCCTGCGCGTGTATGGCAATGCGAACCTGTACAACAAGATCTTTGAAGCCAACAAGCCGATGCTCAAGGATGTGAACAAGATCTATCCGGGGCAGTCGTTGCGAATTCCCGAATAAAGTTTAAAACCACGTGATGGCCTTCGCGGGCAAGCCACGCTCCTGCAGGTTACGAGTCGTTCACGAAGTTGCGAACAACGCTCATCCTGTGGGAGCGTGGCTTGCCCGCGATGCAGTCAACTCGATCTACAGCCCTGCAATCAAATCCCGATAATCCTCAACCGCCGCAAACTCGGCGGTATCCTTCGGCCCCTTACGGCTATCCGGCTCACGCACAGCCAGCAAATGCACCACACCAAAATCCCGCGCACTGCGCAGAATAGGCAAGGTGTCATCGATAAACAGGCTGCGTGCCGGGTCGAAATCGATGTCGGCTTGCAAGGCATCCCAAAACTGCGGGTTTTCCTTGGGGAAACCGTAATCATGGGAACTGATCAGGCGTTCGAAGTACGGCGCCAGCTCGACCCTTTCCAGCTTCAACGACAACGAATCACGGTGGGCGTTGGTAATCAGCACCACACGCTTGCCGGCTTGTTTGATCGCTGCCAGAAAAGTGTCCGCATCCGGGCGCAGGGCGATCAGATGGGCGGTTTCCTGTTTCAGTTCGCGCACCGGCAGTTTCAGCTCGGCGCTCCAGAAGTCCAGGCAGTACCACTGCAACTGGCCGGCATTGCGTTCGAACAGCGGCTGCAATTCCAGCTCGGCCATGGCTCGGCTGACGCCGTGCAATTGGGCGTAGCGCTGGGGCAGGTGTTCCAGCCAGAAATGGTTGTCGAAGTGCAGGTCCAGCAAGGTGCCGTCCATGTCCAGCAGAACGGTGTCGATGTCGGACCAGGGTAGTGAAGGCATGGCAACGTCTCGGGCGATAGAAAGATTTCTGGCGTAAACAATCGGGAAAGCCGCGTTATAGTAGCGCGTTCACGCCAAGGAGCTTTGCATGCGCCAGAAACCCACCATACTCGCCCGCGAAATTGTCGCCACCAGTCGATTGTTCTGTGTGGAAGAGCTGAAGCTGCGCTTTTCCAACGGCGTGGAACGCACGTATGAGCGATTGGTCGGCAAGGGCGCCGGGTACGGCGCAGTCATGATCGTGGCGATGCTGGACGCCGAGCATGCGGTATTGGTCGAGGAATATTGCGGCGGCACGGATGAATATGAAATGTCGTTGCCCAAGGGCTTGATCGAGCCGGGCGAAGACGTATTGGCGGCGGCTGAGCGTGAGCTCAAGGAAGAGGCAGGCTTTGGCGCGCGGCAACTTGAACATTTGACCGAGTTGTCACTGTCCCCCGGGTACATGAGCCAAAAAATTCAAGTGGTATTGGCAACCGACCTCTACGAAGAGCGCCTGGAGGGTGATGAGCCCGAGCCAATGGGCGTGAGCAAGGTCAACCTGCGCGAGTTGTCGGCGCTGGCGCAGAATCCACAATTTACTGAAGGCCGCGCCTTGGCGGCCCTGTACCTGGCCCGTGATCTGTTGACTCAGCGCGGAGCATTTCTGTGATGGATTTCCCTCATCCATTGATGGCGCCGGTGATCGAACTGGCCTTGCAGGCAGGCGATGCGATCCTGCCGTTCTGGCGCACAGACACAGCTGTCACCGCCAAGTCGGATGATTCTCCGGTCACGGCTGCGGATCTGGCGGCGCATCATCTGATTCTGGCGGGTCTGACCGCCCTTGACCCGAATATCCCGGTGTTGTCCGAAGAGGACGCCAACATTCCCCAAAGCGTTCGCTCCGGATGGCAGCGCTGGTGGCTGGTGGATCCGCTGGATGGCACCAAGGAGTTCATCAGCGGCAGCGAAGAGTTCACCGTCAACATTGCCCTGATTGAAAACGGTCGCGTGGTCTTTGGTGTGGTATCGATGCCGACCAACGGTCGATTTTATGTCGGCGGCGCTGGGCTCGGTGCCTGGCGTGGCGACAAGGGTGGCACGCCAGTGGCGATTCAGGTGCGTGATGTTTTAGCGCCTGGTGAAGCGTTCACTGTGGTGGCCAGCCGTCGACATTCCAGCCCGGAGCAGGAGCGTTTGCTGGCCGGGTTGAGCGCCAGCCTTGGCGAATTGCAATTGGCGAATATCGGCAGCTCGCTGAAATTCTGCCTGTTGGCCGAAGGCGCGGCGGATTGCTATCCACGCCTGGCACCGACTTCGCAGTGGGATACCGCTGCCGCACAAGGTGTGCTGGAAGGCGCGGGCGGGGAAGTGCTGGATCTGAGCGGCAAGCCGTTTTGCTATCCGGCGCGGGAGTCGCTATTGAATGAATTCTTCCTGGCCCTGCCGGCGAAGGCGGCCTGGCGGGAGCAGTTGCTGGCGCTCGCGATCCTGTAGGAGCTGGCTTGCCGGCGAAGCGGTGTGTCATTCGCCAGCAAGCCGGCTCCTACAGAGGTAGTGGCGCTTAACGGTGCAACACGTACTGCCCGACAAACCTCACCGCCACCTCATCACTGCCCTCATTCACCACCCGTGTATTGAGCGTCAACCGCGCCCGGCCATATCGCTGGAACGTGGTCAAAAACTTTTTCCAGATCACCGGATCCGGGGCCTCGCAAATGGCGTTGGCATCGCCCGTCACCGGTAGCGGATAGCTGATCTGACCTTCCTGAATCACGATGTGCCCGTCGGTGATACCTTCTTCTTTCAGACGCAGGTGCAACCAGCCCCAGCCGGCCAGTACCGCGCCGCAATACAGACTGCCGCCGAACATGGTGCTCTTGTGATTGACGTTGGCTTCCAGTGGCAAGTGCAGGCGCAATTGCTGTGCATGCCAGTCGAGCACCGTAAGTCCCATGTCCCGGGTGAGGGGAATATCGTGGTGAAGGACCGATTCCAGTTGACGAATGTCGCGGCTCATTCGGGGACCTTTTGTTTGAAGTGGATGGCTGGACGCAAACTCAATCGAGATCGTCAGGTTGGGGGCTTGCGCCACTGTCGGCGAAACTCAGCCCGTGCTTGCGCAGTTTGTCGTGCAAGGTCTTGCGTGGAATACCGAGGGCTTCGGCGACGCTGCGTACCGAGCTGTGCGAGCGCGCCAGTTCAGCGGCAATCAGGGTTTTTTCAAAGTTTTCCACCTGCTCACTCAATCCGCCGCTGACGACTTCTGCCGTCGTGCCGTTGCCGGTTTGCGCTTCATTGTTGTCCAGCGCCAGTTCCAGTCCCAAGGCAAAGCGTTCGGCGGCGTTTTGCAGTTCGCGAACATTGCCGGGCCAGGTGTGTCGCAGCAGCAAGGCGCGCTGACCCGGTTGCAGTTCGTGTGGCGGCAAGCCGTGGCGGGCGCTGGCCTCATCGGCAAAATGCTGGAACATCACCAATGCATCTTCCCCACGCTCACGCAGCGGTGGAATACGCAACGGTGCCACGTTCAGGCGGTAATACAAGTCGGCACGAAAGCGACCCTGGTCGGCAGCCTGGCGCAGGTCTTCCTTGGTGGCGGCGATGATGCGGATGTCGAGCGGGATCAGCTGATTGCCGCCCAGTCGCTCGACCACGCGTTCTTGCAGCAAACGCAGCAATTTCACCTGCACATCCAGGCTCATGCTTTCGATTTCGTCGAGAAACAGCGTGCCGCCGTTGGCGAATTCGAACTTGCCGATACGGCGCTTTTGCGCGCCGGTGAAAGCGCCCGGTTCATGGCCGAACAGCTCGCTTTCGACCACTGACTCGGCCAGCGCTCCGGCGTTGATCGCCACGAAGGGGCCATTGCGTCGGTTCGACAGATCGTGCAACGCTCGGGCGACGACTTCTTTTCCGGCCCCTGTTTCGCCGAGAATCAGGACATCTGCTCTGGTCGCCGCCAACGCGCCGATCTGCTCGCGCAGGCGCAACATTGAGGTCGATTGTCCGACCAGGCGCGTGCTCAGCTCATTTCGGTCGCTCAGTGCCAAGCGCAGGCTCCGGTTATCCAGCACCAGACGGCGCAGGGCCAGGGCGCGGCGCACGCTGTCGAGCAGGGCGTCGCTGGCGAAGGGTTTTTCCAGAAAGTCATAGGCCCCGGCACGCATGGCCTGCACCGCCAGCGGCACGTCGCCGTGACCGGTGATCAGCAATACCGGCAGTTCTGGGTCCTGGGCATGAAGTTCGCTCAGCAGTTCGAGACCGTCCATGCCGGGCATGCGGATGTCGCTGACCACTACACCCGGCCAATCGCGTTCGATTTGCCCGGCCAGGCCCTTGGCTTCGGCCAGCGGCAGAATTTTCAAACCGGCCAGATCGAGTGTCTGGCTCAACGCTTGGCGCAGGTGGGGATCGTCGTCGATCAACACGACCTGGAAGCGATTGTCGATGGTCATGCACTTCGGTCCTCGGAAGGTTGCAGGCTCACACCCGGTGCGCCTGCGCGTAGCTTCAGGGTAATCAGTGCGCCGCCTTCCTTGTGGTTGGCGAATGACAGTTCACCGCCGAAGGCGCGCATTAGCGTCTCGCAAATCGCCAGACCCAATCCAAGCCCCTGGGTGCGGGTCTTGGTGGTGTAGAAGGGTTCGCTGGCGCGGCCAAGGGCTTCCATGCAAAAGCCGGGGCCGTTGTCGCGAATGTACAGGTTGACGCCATCGGCTGTGGATTGGGCACTCAACCAGAGTTTGCGTGGCGGGCCTTTTTCGGTCAGGGCATCCAGAGCGTTGGCCAGCAGGTTGCCCAGGACCTGACGCAGGCGGGTTTCCCCGGCCTCGACCCATAAGGTGGCGGCGGGTAAATCGCGGATCAATTCAACGTCCATGCTGCGTCGACGCTTGGCCAGCAAGGCCAGTGCATCATCCAGCGCCGGTTGCAGGGCGACGCTTTCAGGGGCGTGACGATCGCGCCGGGCGAAGGCACGTAAATGGGCAATGATCGAGGCCATTCGGCCGGTCAATTCGCTGATCAGCTTGAGGTTGCCGCGAGCGTCATCGGTGCGCTGATGGTCGAGCAGCACTTCGGCGTTTTCTGCGTAACTGCGGATGGCGGCCAGTGGCTGATTGAGTTCGTGACTGATGCTCGCCGACATCGTTCCCAGCGCCGACAGCTTGCCGGCTTGCACCAGATCATCCTGGGCGCGCACCAATTCCTGCTGGGCCTGTTCGCGCTCCAGCACTTCCTGTTTCAGGCGCCGGTTGAGGCCTTCCAGATCACTCGTGCGCTCGGCGACCCGGCCTTCCAGTTCGCGACGGGCCTTGGCTTCGAAGGCAATGCGTTCGAGGTAATGGCGACGACGCTGCATCATCAGGCCGAGTAGCAGCATGACCACCAGCAGTGCAGCACCGCCGACAGCCACCACGGTGCGTACCGGCCGATCGATCAGGGTGCGCGGGGCAAGGATGCTGACGTTCCAGCCGGTTTCGGCAATGGGTTGGCTCTGAGTCAGCCAAGCGTTGGGATTGAGTTTCAATGGCTGTGGATCGCGGGTCGGATAAGGCTGGATCGCGGTGATGGCGGTGCTTTCTGCTTCGTTCAACGGGCGCGTGGAGCGGAATCGCCACTCCGGTCGCGACGTCAGAATGACCACACCGTTATGGTCTGTCAGCAGCAATTGCTCAGGGGTTTTACCCCACAGGCTCTCGGTGTGGTCAAGATCAACCTTGACCACCAGCACACCGACGATTTTCTCGCCGTCGCGCACGCCCGCCGCGAAGAAATAACCGCGCTTGGCGGAGGTGGTGCCCAAGCCGAAAAACCGCCCGAGCCGCCCGGCCATGGCTTCGCTGAAATAGGGCCGAAAGGAAAAATTGCGCCCGACGAAGCTGTCGTGTTTGTCCCAATTGGAAGCGGCCAGGGTTTTGCCGGTGGCGTCCATCAGGTACATGACTTCGGCACCGGTCTGGGCGCTGATGTTCTTCAACAGGCGGTTGGCGTTGCCTTGGGTGACGCCATCGTCCGGTGCACCGAGCACGGCGCGCAGGGCCGGCAGGTCGCCGAGAATCTGCGGCAATACTTCATAGCGATGCAGAGTGCCCAGCAGGTTGGCGACGTAGAGGTCGAGGGTCTGACGGTTCTGACTGGCCAATTCGCTGCGGTAGTAGCGCTCCGCCAGATGCTGCAACGGCCAGAGCAGCGGTGCCAGGCACAGTGCCAGCAGGGCCAGGCTGCGCCAACGAGGTCTGGGGGGAAGGGTCGGAGTCATGAGCATCGAGCGCCTGTGGGTACAGGCGCATTATGCCTAGGCTTGCGGTCACCGTCTGCGCAAGAAAAAGGCACTTTCGCGCCCTCGCAAACGCTCAGACCCGACCGTGGGGGGTTGCGTATCGCCCTGAGCAGTGGCGATATAAGCGCCTAATAAAATTTCAGGGGTCGTTGTATGCCGCTCGCCACGTTGATTCATCGCGCCAGTTTGCCCAGCCCGCAAGTAACTGCGGAACAGGCGCTTGAGCTGCTGGAGGAACATTACGGGTTTAGCGCAAAGTTGCAGGCTCTGGGTAGCCAGCAGGACCTGAACTTCCGCGTTGACAGCGACCGGGGGCGTTTCGTCCTGAAAATTTGCCGTGGCGACTATTCGGTACTGGAGCTTCAAGCCCAGCATGCCGGGCTCAGGCACCTGGGAGCGCATCCCGATGTGCATGTACCGGGCGTGATCGCGGCAAAAAATGGCGCAGACCTGCTTTCCCTGGAAGTTGGCGGCCAGGCAGTCCATGTGCGCTTGCTGGAGTACATCGAAGGGCAGCCTCTGACGAGCCTCAAGCGTTTCAACCCTGCCGTGGTGGCGGGTTACGGTCGCCTTTGTGGCGAAATGGACCTGGCGCTGGCGGACTTCGATCACCCAGGCCTGGTGCGAACGCTGCAGTGGGATGCTCGTCATGCTCATGCCTTGATCGCGCATCTGCTGCCTGTCATCACGGATGAAACCCAGCGTCGGCTGATTGTCGAGGCCTCCGAACAAGCGGAGCGTCATTTGCAGCCACTGGAGGACAAGCTGCCGGTGCAAGCCATCCACATGGACATCACCGATGACAACGTGGTGTGGCAGCGTGATGCGCAGCGCCACTGGCAATTGCAAGGCGTGATCGACTTTGGCGATCTGGTGCGCACTTGGCGGATCACCGATTTGTCGGTGACCTGTGCCGCCCTGCTGCACCACGGTGAAGGCGATCCTTT
Organism: Pseudomonas sp. P8_241; assembly: GCF_034008315.1. Classification (NCBI taxonomy): domain Bacteria; kingdom Pseudomonadati; phylum Pseudomonadota; class Gammaproteobacteria; order Pseudomonadales; family Pseudomonadaceae; genus Pseudomonas; species Pseudomonas sp. P8_241. The sequence continues at coordinate 434,422 of NZ_CP125377.1, forward strand.
CTGCATTTTGCCGGCGATCCAGGCCTATCACGCAATCAACCCGCTTCAACACGAAGAGCTGCTGGCGCTCTGGCCGCTGATCGTTGCGCGCGCGGCGGTGCTGGTGCTCAGTGGTGAGCAGCAAGTCAGCATCGATCCGGGCAACACCTATAGTCGCGACAATCTGATCCACGAGTGGGAAATTTTCCGCGTGGCTACGTCGGTTCCGCTGGCGTTGATGGAAGCGGCAATCCTCTCGGCGGTTGGTCATACACTGCCAGCCATCGGCGGCGAAAATTTCGCGCCGCTGTTGCCGAGCCTGGTGGGGCGTGCGTTTGCCTTGATCGACCTGGGCGTATTGAGCCCGCATTTCGAGGCCGGCAACTGGGAGCAGCAAGGCATCGATCAGCGTTTGCTGGATGAAGCGCTTGCCGCTCATGGTCTGGCGGCCAGTCGCTATGGACAGTACCGCTTGTCCCGCACCCAAGCGGACAGCGCCACAGAGCCAGATACCTTCCCGTTGCACGTCGAATTACGCGTCCCCCATGGCACAGTGGTCGAGTCGCCGTTTGCTGGCGTGGTGCATCAACCCTCGGCCGGCGTGCTGCAACTGGATGGCCCGCAACTGAGCGTGCGGTTGTGGGGCGTCACGCCTTCGCTGCACAGCGGCGCAGCCCTGGTCAAAGGCCAGGTGCTGGGATCGGTCAGCGGACCGTTGATTGTGCAGTTGTGCCGAGGCTCGTCGATCACTGCGCCGCTGTTCTGTACGCCATCGCGCGCGGCTGCCTGGCAGGCCTTGTGCCCGTCACCGGCTACGCTGCTGGGGCTGGCGTGTGATGCCGAAGCAGAACTCGACGCACAGACTTTGCTGGCGCGGCGTGATGCCAGCTTCGCCCGCACGCAAAAACATTACTACGTCGACCCGCCGCGCATCGAGCGCGGCTGGCGCAACCATTTGATCGACATGCAGGGCCGCTCCTACCTCGACATGCTCAACAACGTTGCTGTGTTGGGTCATGGCCATCCGCGCATGGCGGCGGTCGCCAGCCGTCAGTGGTCGCTGCTCAACACCAACTCGCGCTTCAACTACGCAGCGGTTGCCGAGTTCTCCGAGCGTTTGCTGAAACTGTCACCGGACGGCATGGATCGAGTGTTCCTGGTCAACAGCGGCAGCGAGGCAAACGATCTGGCGATTCGTCTGGCGTGGGCCTACAGCGGTGGCCGCGACATGATCAGCGTGCTGGAGGCCTATCACGGCTGGACGGTGGGTGCGGACGCGGTGTCGACCTCGATTGCCGACAACCCCAAGGCCTTGAGCAGCCGACCGGACTGGGTGCATCCAGTGATCGCACCAAACACCTATCGCGGCGAGTTCCGCGGTCCGGACAGTGCACCTGACTACGTACGCAGCGTCGAACACAACCTGACGAAAATCGCGGAGCAGAAACGCCAACTGGCCGGCTTCATCTGCGAGCCGGTGTATGGCAACGCTGGCGGTATTTCGCTGCCATCGGGCTATCTGAAACAGGTTTATGCAATGGTGCGCGCGCAAGGTGGCGTGTGCATCGCCGACGAAGTCCAGGTCGGTTACGGGCGCATGGGCCATTTCTTCTGGGGCTTCGAAGAGCAGGGCGTGGTGCCGGACATCATCACCATGGCCAAGGGCATGGGCAATGGTCAACCGTTGGGTGCGGTGATCACCCGCCGGGAAATCGCCGAAGCATTGGAGGCCGAAGGTTATTTCTTCTCGTCCGCAGGGGGCAGTCCGGTCAGTTGCCAGATCGGCATGGCGGTGCTGGATGTGATGGAAGAGGAAAAGCTTTGGGAGAACGCGCAAATTGTCGGCGGGCATTTCAAGCAGCGTCTTGAAGCGCTGATCGATATTCATCCGTTGGTTGGTGCGGTGCACGGGTCCGGTTTTTATCTGGGTGTGGAGTTGATCCGCAACCGCGAAACCCTGGAGCCGGCCACTCAAGAAACCACGGCGCTGTGTGATCGTCTGCGTGAGCTCGGGATTTTCATGCAGCCGACGGGTGATTTCCTGAACGTGTTGAAGATCAAACCGCCGATGGTCACCTCACGCCAGAGCGTGGATTTCTTTGTGGACATGCTGTCGAAGGTGCTTGAAGAGGGGTTGTAAACACCCCTCTCTTTAGGAGCGAGCTTGCTCGCGATGGCGGTTTTTCAGTCGACAAATCTGTGACTGACATGGCCTCATCGCGAGCAAGCTCGCTCCTACAGGGATGGGGGGTGTTAATCCGATTGTTATCGGCTTTAAATGCATGCCATGAGCTAATTCTGATAGGTAACGCTTTAAAAGCCGATATTTATCGGATATAAAGTCGCCACAGTCCACGGCGTGCCCCAATGCGCTTCCATTTTTTGTCAGGTATCAATGTCACTCTGGAGTCCTGAGCCATGACCACTTTGAACAGCTCCCCTCGCGCCGACGGCTTCTACATGCCCGCCGAGTGGGCACCGCAAACCCAGGCCTGGATGATTTGGCCAGAGCGGCCGGACAACTGGCGCCTGGGCGGCAAGCCGGCGCAAGCCGCCCACGCGGCAGTGGCCAAGGCCATCGCCCGTTTCGAGCCTGTGACTGTCGCGGTTTCCGCCGGCCAGTACGAAAACGCTCGTGCACGTCTCGACGTACCGAATATCCGCGTGGTGGAAATGTCCAGTGACGACGCCTGGGTCCGCGACTCCGGCCCGACCTTCGTTATCAATAACAGTGGCGAAGTCCGTGGTGTGAACTGGGATTTCAACGCGTGGGGTGGTTTCGACGGCGGTCTGTATTCACCGTGGAACCGGGACTCGCAGGTCGGCGGCAAAATTCTTGAAATCGAGCGCAGCCAGCGCTATCGCACCGAAGGCTTTGTACTCGAAGGCGGCTCGATTCACGTCGATGGCGAAGGCACGCTGATCACCACCGAAGAATGCCTGCTCAACCGCAATCGCAATCCACACATGAGCCGCGCAGAAATCGAAGCGGTACTCAGCGCAAATCTGGCTGTGGATAAAATCATCTGGTTGCCGGACGGTTTGTTCAACGATGAAACCGACGGCCATGTGGATAACTTCTGCTGCTACGTGCGTCCGGGTGAAGTGTTGCTGGCCTGGACTGACGACCCCCAGGATCCGAACTATCCACGCTGCCAGGCTGCAATGAAAGTGCTGCAAAGCAGCACGGACGCTAAAGGTCGCCCATTCACCGTGCACAAAATGCCGATTCCGGGGCCGCTGTTCGCGACCGAAGAAGAGTGTGCCGGGGTGGATCCGGTCGACGGCACTCAGGAACGCAATCCTACTGTTCGTCTGGCGGGTTCCTACGTGAACTTCCTGATCGTCAACGGCGGCATCATCGCCCCGAGTTTTGATGACCCTCAGGACGGTCCGGCGAAAGAGATTTTGCAGAATCTGTTCCCGCAACACGAAGTGGTGATGGTGCCGGGTCGTGAACTGTTACTGGGTGGCGGCAACATTCACTGCCTTACCCAGCAGCAACCGGCTCCGCACATGGAGTGAGTGAGGCCGTAACAGCCTGAGTTGATTACCTTATTGCTCAAGCTGGCCTTTCGCCTTGTTCCGTTGCCCAGAACCCGCAGCCCCCATGGACTGCGGGTTTTTTTGTATCCGCTTGTCCACAACTCAGAAACTTTGGCACAGCTCTTGTATCTGTACGGTTGCAACTTGGGGAGGGGGAGAACTTCGATGTTCTGTCATAAACCTTGGATAAGTTAGCCGCTCACAAATCGGGAGAGAGCGCTGAAATGAACGCCGAAGTAAATGCAATGAGCGACAAGTCGTTGCATCCCCTGGTGATAAACAGCGAATCGCTCCAGGTTCTGGCGCACTGGTTAAAGTCCAATGGAACGCGTTCGATCAGTGAAACTGATCCGCGCCGGACAATGATCGAGCGCTACCCCGCAGATTTTTTCAGCGAGGCGGAACTGGATGCGTTGTGGGATGTGATGGAAGGATAAGAAGCACAACAACGGATTGAAAAAACAAAAAGCGCTGCCTCGGATGGCAGCGCTTTTTTTTCTTGAATAGTCCCGTAGGAGCTGGCTTGCCAGCGAAGGCGTCGTGTCAAACGACTTCTACGTTATTGACCCACCGCTTTCGCTGGCAAGCCAGCTCCTACAGGTTTTGTGTTGTGGTCAGAAGCTGTAGGTGCCCGTCACCACCAGGCTACGCGGTGCCCCCGGCTGGATCTGAAATGCACTGGTCGCCGACGAGTAGTACGTTTTGTCGCTGATGTTGTTCAGCGCCGCGCGCAAATCCCAATCTTTCTCACGGAAACCGGCCAAGGCATCCCAACGACCGTAACCCGGCAGCACGGTGGTGTTGAGGTTGTCGGCATAGCGATCGCCGACCAGCGTCAAACCGGTTTCGGCGTACCAACCCATTTCCGGTTTCCAGGTCAGGAACAGGCTGCCGTTGTGCTTGGCCACATTGTTGATGCGCTTGCCTTCCAGGCCGTTGTTATCTTCCTCGATGGTTGCGTCCTGGATACCCACACCGCCGCGCACGTACCAGTTGCCGCTAATCTTGCCAGCGGCGGTCAGCTCGATCCCGCGGGAGCGTTGCAGGCCGGAGAGCAGGGTAATGGTTGGATTGTTCGGGTCGCTGGTGCGGCGGTTGTAGAGCTCCAGTTCGTAGATCGCCAGTGTCGTGCTCAAGCGATCATCGAGCCAGTCACTCTTCACGCCGATTTCTTTCTGCTTGGTCAGCTCGGGGCTCAGGTCATTGGCATTGCCGGCGGCGCCTGGGGTGATGCCGATCAAGCCACCGCCAACCGGTGAGAACGTCTTGGACCAGGAAGCGTAAAAGGAATGATTCGGTAACGGCGTCCAGACCAGTCCTACACGTGGGCTGGTGCTGTGGCTGTCGCGGTCTTCGGATATGTCGCGCAGCTTGTTGGTCGACTCAATATCGAAGGTGTCGTAGCGCAGGCCGGCGAGCAATTGCCATTGATCGCTCAGGTGCAACTGATCCTGCACGTAAACGGCGCGGCTTTCGACTTCAGTGTGGGAGTTGCTCGACACCTGCATGCGCCCGGTATGACGCAAGTCGCGATTGGGGTTGTAAAGATCCAGCGGCGGCACCGGTGAACTCCCCGGGCCTGTGGTGGCAGCGGTGTACAAAAGCGGATCGCGGCGTTGGCTGCCGATTTCGATGCCGGTGAGCAGGCGATGTTCCAGGCCAAAGGTATCGAAACCACCCTCCAGTTCAACGTTGTTGTAGACGTTGCGGGTGGACAAGTCCTGCTGCCAGTGCTGGCGCGTGACCTGGTGGGTGGCCGGAATGTAGCCGGTCAGATAGGTGTTGTCGAAATCGCTATTGAGCTTGAATACACCCAGGGTCTGGCGCAGCTGCCAGTTATCGTTCAACTCATAGGTGAGTTTTGAGCGTAGGGATTGTGCCTTGTCATCGATGAAATCGTGCTCGCCGCCGTAGGTCGTATCGCGTCCTACGTCTGCCGGGCGACCGTTTACACCGGGGATCCCACGGTCCGGCGTTCGGTTGTAGCGGCTGTATTCGTACTGCACCAGCCAGTTGAGGTCGGGTGTCAGCTGCCAGCTCATCGATGGTGCGAACAACTGGCGATTGCCACTCACGCCATCGCGGAAGCTGTTTTCGTCCATGTTGCCCATGTTCAGGCGCAGGCTGATGTTCTCGGATGGATCGGTACTCAGGTCGGCGTACAGGCTGCGCAGATCTTCGCTGCCGCCCTGGGCTTCGATCGTCGAGCGGCGACCGAACTCCGGCAACTTGCTGACCCGGTTGACGATGCCACCCTGGCTGCCACGACCATACAACACAGCAGCGGGGCCTTTTAGAACATCGATGCGTTCAATGTTGTGCAAGTCGCGCACGTATTGGCTGTCGTCGCGGATGCCATCGAGATAGAAGTCGTTGCTGGCATCGAAGCCGCGGATGCGCAAGCTGTCGAAGCGCGTGTCGGCGCCGCTGCTGACGTTAGGGATGCCACTGAGTGCCGTGCCCAGATCGTTGGTGCCGTAGTCCGAGACGTTCGAGGTTTTGATCGAATCGATGGCTTGAGGCACATAGCGCACCGGCGTATTGGTGCGGGTCGCCGTACTGGTTTGGGTGACGCGCGGATCGTCCGCTTCCGCTTCGGCGCTGATCGAGGTAGCAGGCAAGGTGGTCGTTGTTGCGTAGGAAAAACCGGCAGACAGGAAGGCAGAAAGCCCAAGGGTCATGGGCGTAAGACGAAAGGGGGCAGGCATTGCGAAGTGCATCCGAGAAGGTTGGAAATTCAAGGGTGCGAATGGTAATGCTTGTTATTTGCTTCCGTTAATTGTTCTTGAAGGTTCGAGAGATTGATTGTTGCAAAGTATGTCGTGATTGATACGTTCGGGTATTGAGTCACCTGACCGAGAGGAAAACTCGTGCCTTTCGTTCTACGTCAATTGAATATTCCTGCCGCCTAACTGTCTTTCCTGGACGTTTTTTGCCTGTTTATCGACGATTCCTGAAATTGACACATAGTCAGAGGGGCGGCTACGATCCCGCCCAACGCCTGTGGCCGACCGCCACGATTCAAAACAATAAAAAGGCCCGCCGCGAGAAATCGTGGGCGGGCCTTTTTGTTTTCGTCACGAAAAAAGAGCGCGATAGCGCCGTTTCCGTCGTTCGACACAGCGCGTTTCAACCGCAAACAAGGAAAAGAACACCATGTTGAACAAGCGAATCAGCCTGATCGCTCTGGGGATTTTGAGTGCAACACCGGCCATGGCTAACGACCAGGTCGAGTCCAAGGGTTTCGTTGAAGACAGCAGCCTCAAAGTGCTGCTGCGCAATGCCTACATGAATCGTGACTACAAAGACGGCAATCCGGATAAGTCCGAGTGGGGCCAGGCGGCCATCGGCACCTTCTCTTCCGGCTTCACCCAAGGCACCGTCGGTGTCGGTGTGGATGCTTTTGGATTGTATGCATTGAACCTGGAGCGCAGCGAAGATCGTAGCGGCGCCCAAGGCATCGATTTTTTCAAAAAGGGCGCCAGCGGAGAACCGGCCGATGACCTGTCCAAGGGTGGCGCAGCGGTCAAATTCCGCCTGTCCAGCACCACCCTGACCTACGGCGACCAAATGCCGGCATTGCCGGTGTTGAATTACGACAACTCGCGCCTGCTGCCGGAAAGCTACACCGGCACCCTGATCACCTCCAGGGAGATCAAAGGCCTTGAGCTGAACGCCGGTCGCTTCACTGCCCAATCGCGCAAAAGCGCTGAAGGCCGTGACAGCGGTGGGTTGAAGTCGATCAACGTCTTGGGCGGCAGCTATCAGTTCACTGAGCAATTCAAAGGCGCGCTGTACGCTTCCGACGTCGAAGACGTGCTGAAGAAGCAATACATCAACGCCAACTACGTGATCCCGGTCGACAAGGATCAGTCCTTGAACCTGGACTTCAACGGCTACCGCACCAAGCTGGAAGACTCCTACGTTCGCGACAACGGCATTACCGGCGACGACAACAAGATCTGGAGCCTGGCCGCCACCTTCGTTACCGGCGCGCACTCCTTCACCCTCGCGCACCAGCGCAGCACGGGCGACAGCAACCTGGGCTACGCCTACGGTGGCTACCAGAAAGACCAGGGACGCATCGGCGACGGTGGCAACACCATTTACCTGGCCAACTCCTACTGGTCCGACTTCAACGCCGAAGACGAACGCAGCTGGCAGCTGGGCTACGGCCTCGACTTCACCACCTTCGGTGTCCCTGGCCTGAGCTACAACTTCGCCTACGTGCGTGGTGACAACATCACCACTTCCACCAGCGAAGGCGGCACCGAGCGCGAGATCTTCAACCAGATCAAGTACGTCGTGCAAAGCGGTCCGGCCAAAGACCTCAGCGTGAAACTGCGCAGCTCGGTTCTGCGCGTGTCGCAGAAGTCGAGCGAGTACAACGTGAGTGGCAATGAAGTGCGTGTGTTTGTGGATTACCCGATCAACATTTTCTGATGATCCCGTTCGGTATCCCGGCCTGATAAAGGGCTGAGAAAGAAGAAGCCCCGACTGGTTCGGGGCTTTTTTGTGCTGTTTGTCCCGTCCTGAATAAGGTTTACACCTTCTGACCTATTTTCAGGAGGGAGCAATGGATTCGGGGAAAAGGCGCAGTCAGCGCGATTACACGCTGGCTTTTAAATTGTCGGTGGTCGATCAGGTCGAAAAGGGCGAGTTGAGTTATAAAGAGGCTCAACGGCGCTATGGCATCCAGGGTCGGTCAACGGTGTTGGTGTGGTTACGCAAGCATGGTCGGCAGGATTGGAGCCAAGGCGCGTCTATTCGAGTGCTGAGGAAGAGTTCCATGGCCGAGTCCACGGTACCGCTGTCACCCGAGCAGCGGATCAAAGAGCTTGAAGAACAGCTTGAACTGAGCAATCAAAAGGCTCAGTTTTTCGAGGCTGTCGTAAACGTCTTGAAGAACGACTACGGTGTATCCATCGTAAAAAAGCGACCCGGCAAGTCCTCGCGCAAGGGCAAGTCAAAGACCTGAGTATCAGCAGGGCTTGCCTGTTCATGGGCATTTCACGTCAGGCTTACTACAAGCGCAACCGAGCGTTTGATGCGAAGGCTAGCGACGATCAAAAGGTCGTGGATTTCGTCTTGGAAAAGCGGCGGCGCCAGCCAAGGCTGGGAACACGCAAGCTGCATTATATGCTGCAGGCCGAAGCAGAAACGAGTCTGCGGGTGGGGCGCGATCGCCTGTTCAGCATCCTGCGAGAAGCGCGAGAATTGGTCCCTCGCAAGCGGGCATACCACAAGACCACCCACAGCCATCATCGATTTCGCCGCCATCCAAACCTACTCAAGGCAGGCCCGCAGCAAATCATTGCCTGTGCTCCTGAGCAAGTTTGGGTTGCGGATATAACCTATCTGCCTACCCAGGAGAGCGTTGCTTATCTGAGCCTGATCACCGACGCCTACTCGCGTAAAATAGTGGGACATCATGTGCATGAGAGCTTGCATACAGAGTCGGTGCTCAAAGCGCTGAAGAAGGCTGTAGGAGGAAGGAAAACCAAGCAGCCGCTGGTTCATCACTCAGACCGTGGGGCGCAGTATTGCTCCGACCTTTATCAGCGTTTTCACACCAAGCACGGGGTCATTTGTTCGATGACCGATGGCTATGACTGCTATCAGAACGCGATGGCGGAGCGAATAAACGGGATTTTGAAGACGGAGTTTTTGCTGCATCGCCCCAAGAACCTGGCCGACGCGGTGAGAATGGTTGATGAATCGGTGCTGATCTACAACGCGGAGCGGCCACATCTGGCCTTGAAATACAAAACGCCCGATGCGGTGCATCGGGCGTTTTGAGACTGAAACAGGTGTAAACCTATTTCAGGACTAGACAGTTGATTTGCTTATGTCGCCGAAACCCGATTTTGGTAACACGTCTTTCGAACGTGTCGTCCGCGGCGACATGTTCGGAAGACGTGTGGCAAAAAATGAAAAATTGCGACACGTTAACGTCTCATGTCTACACACGGATTTGCTGTTCCAGCATGCCCAAGACACGTGACCTTCAAGCTATTTAGCTAAGACGGCAATTCCCTTTTCAACACATCGCCGCTATTGAGAAAGTCGGCAGGTCACTCGATGGAGGCTCTTGTTGCTTTCTTCTTCATTCATTACGCCACGTAATGAATGAAGTTCCCGTTCCCACCTTTATCCACTCCAGCCTACCTCATACATTCAGCTCCAACGCCTCCCTATCATCCTGACGGGAAGGTCACTGGAGTTGCCCTCATGCCTTTCGTAAGCGTACGCATTACCCGCGATGGCGTTACCCCTGAGCAGAAGGCTCAGGTGATTGCCGAAATCACTGAAACCCTGGAACGCGTGCTCAACAAACGCCCTGAGTTGACCCACATCGTCATCGAGGAAGTCGACACCGATAACTGGGGTTACGCCGGGATGACCACTACCCGTTATCGAAAACAGTTGGCTGAGGCCGGTGAGAAGTCATGACGTCGAGCAGAAGTTGAAGTACAGGGCGAGCCTCCGGCCGAAGCCTGATGCGTCACGTTTTATTCACAATTATCGTCTGAGGTATTCATCGTGAGCTTTTCGAAAAAAGTCATCGTCATCACCGGCGCATCCCAGGGTTTAGGCGACGGTATGGTCAAAGCATTCCGTGAGTTGGGTTACCGCATCGTCGCCACTTCACGCTCCATCAAACCCTCCAGCGATCCCGACATTCTCACCGTGGCCGGGGACATCGGCGAGCCGGCCACCGCCCAGCGCGTCATCCGTGAAGCGATTTCCCGTTTCGGTCGCATTGATACCCTGGTCAACAACGCCGGAATTTTCATCGCCAAACCGTTTACCGAGTACACGGCGCAAGACTACGCCAACGTGCTGTCGGTGAACCTCAACGGCTTCTTCTACATCACTCAACTCGCCATCGCCGAGATGGAAAAGCAGGGCAGCGGCCATATCGTCAACATCACCACCAGTCTGGTCGATCACGCCATCGATGGAGTGCCGTCGGTGTTGGCATCATTGACCAAGGGTGGCTTGAACGCGGCGACCCGATCCCTGGCCATCGAATATGCCAAGCGCGGGATTCGGGTGAACGCGGTTTCCCCAGGCATCATCAAGACCCCGATGCACGGTGAAGAGACGCATGAAGCATTGGGTAATTTGCACCCGATGGGGCGCATGGGCGAAGTCGACGATATTGCGCAGGCGGTGGTGTATCTGGATGGCGCCAGGTTTGTCACTGGCGAGATTCTGCATGTCGATGGGGGGCAGAGCGCGGGGCACTAAAAGAAGGTTTTCCGAACGATAGAAACAACAAAGCCCCGGCGTTTCTGCAGGGGCTTTGTTTTGTATGGTGCGGCACCAGGAGTCGAACATGTTCCTTCAGGCCGCATAAACACTGGTAAGTACCAAGTTGAAAGCAACGACATACCCCTTCGCGTACCCCTAAAAAAGAAAGTACGTCGAGGTGACGTATGGTCAGCAGCATCTAGGCATACGCCATCGTGCTACTGATCCTCTAACCAATGGTTCGCCGTAGTACCCGCTCCGCCAAATCAGCAACCGCGGCACAGGTGATACCGAGCTCGTTCATGGTGAACAGTGACTCGGGAAGGCGTCTCTCATTGCGCGCCTTAATGATCGCTGCCTTCGATATGCCAGCGCGGCGGACGATCTCGCTGATAGTGCACTGCATGACTGCTCACCTTACTGCTGGCTTTCTGCATGCGTAGGGCAGATGGTCGCTCTTTTCGTCTCTAAAGACTGGATACGGGATTGAAGTCCTAACTATGCGCTGTGGCGACACCTAACATATTTGGTCATCATGAACGGCAACTGCCGACCTAAAGGAGATGCTCAGAAGCGTCTCTGGGTTCTGGGGCGTTTCACTTATGCAGGACTTGTCGCCGATAATGGCCGCGTCGAAGAAATGACAGTTTCAGCCAGGTTGGTCGGCCAACAGGCTTGTCAGTCGCCCTTGAATCTCTCCTTCTATTTTTTCAGGCTGCGGGGCTCGGGAGCGCCTTGCTCTCTCGATAGGAAGCAACCCAATTCGAAGGTGTCTTGCCAAACTGGCTGCGGAACCAGCGTGAAAAATCACCGGCCGTGGAAAAGCCAAGCAGTTCGGCCACCTCGTAAAATCGGCGTCTGCTGTTGGCCAAATACTCTTCGGCGAGTTCAGCCCGTACAGCGTTGATGATCGTTGTGACACTCTCACCTTCAGTTGCCAGGTGGCGGTTAAGGGTGCGTCGATGCATGCCAAGATGTTGGGAAACCGCATCGACAGAACACAGTCCGCTTGGCAGCAGCATCTTGACGATCTGACGCACCCGCTGCGTCGGCTCGTCGCGCAGGTTAGCCAACTGCATGTCCAGCGATCGCTTCACTTCGCGATGCAGCGCGGGGTCCGCCTCAGGTATGGCCATATTTAAATCGACCCCGCGGCAAACGATGGCGTTGAACTCCTGAGAGAACTCGATCGCGGTTCCCAACACACGGTGGTGTACTTCTAGGCTGGAGGGGGGGGCGTGAGTAAAACTGACCCTTACCGGTCGGAAGGTATAGCCGCTCAGAATGCACAACGTGCGCAGGATAATTCCGGTTGCTTGTTCTATCGCTTGGCGCCAGACGCCATGATGGCCCTGCATGTTCACCCCCACATGCAGCAGGGTCAGATCGCCCACGTCCTCAAGCCACAATTGCACACCGGCGTTATGCAGACGCGTATAGCGAAAGCAAGACTGCAAGGCGGCGCGCAGTGTTGGCTCTTCGCGGATAAGCAGCGCCAGCATGCCAAAGTTGGAAAGGTGTCTCTTTTCGGCGAGCAGCAGACCGAAGGCTTCCTGACCGGACAATCGGGCTGACTCCTCCAGCAGCCAGCCGACCGAATCGCTACTGATCATGATACTCGGATCGTCGAGGGCACTGGCCGGCAGCTTGGCCATCCGCAGCATACGAAAAGGATCGAGCCCCTCTGAACGGCAAACCTGTTCATAGTTGGTAAGGCTGGCACTCCGCGTCAGGGTATACATGATTTCCCTCGTGTCCCAATTTCGCAAGATTGAGTCCTGCGAAGCTTAGTGCAGGATGCCCTGTCAGAGCTACCTTCAGGCTTCCGAAAATAGAGAGCGGAAGGTAATGGATACGCGCTAGAACCTACTGCGGTTCAACAGCACGGCCCTTGGTCATGGGGATGCTCACGCGTGTGGGCATTGAAGTCTCTTTCGTAAGCCGTAGCGGCTACACGCTCGATAACAATAATAAAACAACCACATTGAGGAGGCTGTATGGCCTTTCACCCAATCGACGCGGCCGACGATGACGACTACGGTGGAGTCGGCGTTGCGCGGAAATATGCCTGGATTGTCTTCGCGCTGACGTTCGGCCTGTTGATTTCCGATTACATGTCACGCCAAGTGCTCAACGCGGTGTTCCCGCTGCTCAAGAGCGAGTGGGCGTTGAGCGACGGCCAGCTCGGTCTGCTCAGCGGCGTCGTTGCCCTGATGGTTGGCCTGCTGACGTTCCCTCTGTCGTTGATGGCCGACCGCTTCGGCCGGGTCAAGAGCCTGGCGTTGATGGCGCTGCTCTGGAGCCTGGCGACCCTGGGCTGCGCGGTGGCGCAGGACTACCAGCAGATGTTCATCGCGCGCTTTATGGTTGGTGTCGGTGAGGCGGCTTATGGCAGCGTCGGCATCGCCGTGGTGATCTCGGTGTTCCCCAAACATATGCGCGCCACCTTGGCCAGTGCTTTCATGGCCGGTGGTTTGTTTGGCGCTGTGCTGGGCATGGCGTTGGGCGGTGCTATCGCGGCCAAGCTGGGCTGGCGCTGGTCGTTCGCCGGCATGGCTCTGTTTGGCCTGGTGCTGGCGGTGCTCTATCCGTTGATCGTCAAGGAAGCACGCATTGCGCCCCAACGTGCCGCGCAGATTGCGAACAAGACGGCTGCCGCGGTCAAGCGTCCGCTGCGCACTTTGTGGTCCAGCCATTCGGTGATCGCCACGTACGTGGGTAGCGGTTTGCAGCTATTCGTCGGCGGTACGGTGATGGTGTGGATTCCCAGCTACCTCAACCGCTACTACGACATGCCCACAGACAAGGCCGGCGGCATGGCGGCGCTCATCGTGTTGTGCAGCGGTGTGGGGATGATTCTGTGCGGCATGCTCAGCGATCGCCTGTGTCGCCACTCACCGGAGCGCAAGGTCAGTCTGGCCATCGGCTTTTGCCTGGGCAGCTGCCTGTTGTTGTCGGCCGCTTTTGCGTTGCAGGCGGGGCCATTGCAGCTGTTGCTTATCTGCCTGGGCATGTTGATTGCCACGGGTACCACCGGTCCTGCCGGGGCGATGGTTGCCAACCTGACCCATTACTCGGTGCACGGCACGGCCTTCGCCACGCTGACCCTGGCCAACAACCTGCTGGGGTTGGCACCGGGGCCGTTCATCACCGGTCGGGTGTCCGACCTCATCGGTTTGCATGCCGCGTTTCAACTGGTGCCGCTGGTCAGCCTCGCGGCGGCGGTGGTGTTCTTTTATGCCAAGTGTCATTACCACAGAGATATCGCCCGGCTTCAGGGCCAGAGCGTGCCTGACCCTGTCAGTGAAGCCGGGTTAGAGGTGAGGTTGTGAGTCGTCGTTTACGTATTGATGTGTTTTTCGATTTCTTTTGCCCTGGTACCTGATCGGCGAGCGCCAACTGGAATACTCGCAGGTACAGATTCGACGTGCCGAGTGTGCAGTTCGGCCGGCAGAGGACGGTGGTGGGTTCACGACCCCCCTATGCGCTGCTGGCTTCCATGAGCGAAGCACTGCGCGAAAGTGATCGCGAGCGGTAACTGGCATGCCCGGCTCATTCCTGCACCTGCTGACAAAAGCCCGCCGACCGGGGGGACATACAAAGAGCGGCTATCTGTTCATTTCCACCCAACTCAAAGTCAATAACCACCCGGTCGAGATCATCAACAGCACCGGCTGGATCGCTCCGGTGGTGCAGGGATCGGTCAACGAACTGTCGCGCTGGTGCCTGGTGATTTCCATCAGTGCCCTGGGCATGAAGACCCGGCTCAAAGAGCTCGCAGCGGTTGGCATCAAGCCGATCCTGCTGATGGTGGGAGAGACGGTGTTTCTGGTCGTGCTGGTACTGCTGTTGCTGCACTGGGGCCTCTGAAAACAGGCTTCACCAGGTTTATGGCAGGGCTCTCTGGGCTGGCTCCTCGTTACGGTGAAGCTCACCACCAGTGCCACAAACATCGGTTTTTCGCGGCGACTGTACCAGCAGTCGCCATTTTTTATCACGAAGGTCGGGAAAGACGCGCTTGATCTACTTGAAAAAGAATTCGCAATACTCATATCACGCACTAGAGCGCCGATTTGTCAGTTGTGTTTGCTCGCACGAACATCATCAGTCAAATCGGCGCTGTTGTTTCTGAGTTTCCCGCAATTGCGCGAAACCCCTTTTTTGCCCTGTACTCAGAAGGATTTAGGGGCTGCGGCACTCTCTGCGCAGAGACCGGACTGTTTCTGCGCGCTGCGCCACGCCGCCGGAGGCATGCCGAACTGGTTGATGAACCAGCGGGTAAAGGAGCTGGCCATGGAGAAGCCGAACATGTCGGCGATGCGGCTCATCGAGTTGTTCGGGTTCTCCAGATAACGCAGCGCCAGGTCGCGGCGCACGTCATTGATCAGGTCGTTGAACGCACAGCCGTCGTCCTGCAGACGGCGTTGAAAGGTGCGCACGTTCATGCCCTGTGACAGGGCGATCTGCTCCAGGGTGGCGCGCCCCATGGGCAACAACAGGTAAATGGCCTTGCGCACCTCGAACAGCATTGAGGTGCTTTCATCGCCCTGCAACGAATCGACGTAGTCTTGGGCATAACGGGCCATGGACGGGTCGGCATTGGGATTGAACATATCGAGACTGGCTTCGGAGCAAACGATGCCGTTGAACTCGCTGCCGAATTCCAGATTGCAGCCGAAAAGGCGCTGATGCACGTGCAGGCTGTCTGGCGGCTGGTGCATGAAGTTGACGCTGTAGGGGCGCCACTTCGAGCCGAGCAGTGTCGAGCACAAGCGGAACAGCACGCCAATGACCAGCTCCGTGGCTTGGCGATTGGGCAGCAGTGTCTCGGTGACCATCACTGCACGAATGATCACCATCCTGCCGGCCTCTTCAACGAAGACTCCCAGGGAATCGTTCATCAGATGACGGTAGCGCGCCATCACCTGCAAGGCGTCGCGCAGGGTGCGCTGTTGGCTGAGCAGCAGGCTGACTACACCGAGGTCCGAAAGCTGGCGTGACTCGGCCATGCGCAGGCCGAAGGTCTGGCAATCGCTGGCGGCGGCCGAATCTTCCAGCAGACGTACGGCGGCATCGATGGGAATGCGGTATTCAGGGGCTTGCAGCTGAGCCTTGTTCAGGCCGGCAACTGCCAGCACGTTACGCGGGTTGAATCCCAGGTCTTGGGTAACTTCCAGGTATTTGGTCAAGACGGCAGCGCGAACAAGCTTGGGCATGTATACGATCTCCCTCGGCCGATGGCGGCGTTTCTTTTTTCATCGAAGGTGTATTGCGCGGGAAGACGGCGCTTGTGGAATTACTGATGGCGCTAGCGATCTTCAACCTTGGTCTGGCGTATTGCAGAGCAGGAAGTGCGGTCCCATTGTAGAGAACACGAGCGCGGCGTTATGGGCATGGCGGGATAATTTCTTTGCATATTGGGACACTACTGGCGAGCCAAGAATGGCGGCGGCAGAAGCAGCTCTATAGTCTTTCGTTCTGGCCCAATTTCACAATATTGTGTCCTGCTAAGCTCAGTGCAGGGCGCCCTCTCAGAGCTACCTTCAAGCCCACAACTAATAAGATGGAGGTAGATAATGGATACGCGAACTTCAATGTGTATCGGTCAGCCGCTCGCTGCAATGGAGCAGGTGGATGCCGACGATCCTGATGCATTCAACCACTGCTTTGCCGACGTCAACGGCATCCGCATGCACTACATCGACGAGGGCCATGGCCCGCTTGTCATCCTGCTGCACGGCTTCCCCTACCTCTGGTACATGTGGCGGCGCCAGATCGTGGCATTGGCCGAGGCTGGCTATCGGGTTGTGGTGCCCGATCAACGCGGGTTCGGGCAATCGGACCGCCCCGATGCCATCGAAGCCTATGACATGAGCCAGTCCGTCGGCGACATGGTGGGTTTGATGGCGGCCCTGGGCGAAACCTCTGCGGTGATCATCGGCCACGACCTGGGCGCCTGGGTGGCCCAGGCGGCCGCCATGTTGCGCCCGGATCTGTTCAGTGGCCTGGTGATGCTCAATACCCCGGTACCACCGCGGGGCAAGGTCAAGCCAACCGTGGGCTTGCAGGCCATGGCGAAAGGCCGGGTCTACCACCACCTGTATTTCCAGCAGCTCACCAAGCCGGATCGCGAGCTGGCCGCTGATCCGCGCAAGACCTTGAGCAGCGTCTTCTACTCGATCTCCGGCAGCGCCGTGGGAGCCAAACGCTGGCGTCTGTTTGTCGAGGCCGGTGAGCCGATTCTCAACGCCTTTACCGAGCCGAAGGGAGCGTTCCCGTGCTGGCTGAGCCCGCGGTCGCTCGACTACTACGTCGCCGAGTACACGCGCACGGGGTTTACCGGTGCCCTGAACTACTATCGCTGTCGCGACCGCAACTGGGAAATTACCGCGTTTCTCGACGGCGCGAAGGTCAGCCAGCCAAGCCTGTTCATCGGTGGTGCTGCCGACCCTTCCCTGGAGCCGGTGGAGATCCGCAGCCTCTACGACCAGATGGACGCCTACCTACCCGCTCTGCGCAAAAAGGTGCTGCTACCCGGTGTAGGCCATAGCGCCGCCGAGGAAAGCCCGGCTCAGGTCAACGAATTACTGCTGGAGTTTCTCGAGCAGTTGATGTCCGGCGACCCGGCCTCTAAGCCACCGGCTGGCTAAACCCCTTGATAGCGGTAATGCAAAGGCAGGGCGAACGCTACCGGTATCTGCCGTAACGTCCGCCCTGCCTTTGCACATGAACAGGGCTGGATTTATTCCTTGTTACTCAGGTGGCAGCCTTGACCAGCAGATGATCGCCGAACTGCTCGCGCAGGCGGTTCTTCAACACCTTGCCCGTAGCCCCCAGTGGAATCGCGTCGACGAAGACCACATCATCCGGCGCCCACCACTTGGCAATCTTGCCGTCATAAAAGGCCAGCAGATCTTCCCGGGTCAGGGCTGCCTGCGCTTTCCTGACGATGATCAGCAAGGGCCGTTCATCCCACTTCGCGTGTTTCGCGGCGATGCAGGCCGCCTGGGCGACTGAGGGATGGCTCAGGGCAATATTCTCCAGATCGATCGAGCCGATCCACTCCCCACCCGACTTGATCACGTCCTTGCTGCGATCGGTGATCTGCATGAAGCCATCACCATCGATGGTCGCCACATCGCCGGTGGGGAACCAGGTCTGGCCGGCGTGTTCGAGCAGCGGCGAACAGTCGCTTTCATTTCTGAAATAGTCGCGTACCACCCAGGGGCCACGCACCATCAGGTCACCCGAGGTCGCGCCGTCCCAAGGCAGCTCCAGGCCGTCCGCGTCAACGATCTTCATGTCGACGCCAAACACCGCCCGGCCTTGCTTGGATTGCACGGCATAACGCTCTGCCGGAGACATTTCGAGGTGCCTGGCCTTCAGGGCGCCGACGGTTCCAATAGGGCTAAGCTCCGTCATCCCCCAGACGTGCAATACCGCTACGCCGTAGGTTTGCTGAAAGGTGTGCAGCATGGACGGGGGGCAGGTCGCGCCACCGATGATGCTGCGTTTCATGCTGGAGAATTGCCGCCCGGTTTTTTCCAGATGACCAAGCAGGCCTTGCCACACGGTAGGGACACCCGCGGACAGTGTCACCTGCTCGGCTTCGAGCAGTTCGAACAGCGATGCTCCATCCAGGGCCGGTCCGGGAAATACAAGTTTTGCCCCGACCATGCACGCGATGTAGGGAAGTCCCCAGGCGTTGATATGGAACATCGGCACAACGGGCAGGATCACGTCGTGTGCCGAACAATTCAGGGCGTCAGGGAGCGCGGCGGCATAGGTGTGCAGCACCGACGAGCGATGACTGTACAAAACCCCTTTAGGGTTGCCCGTGGTGCCGGAGGTGTAGCAGAGCGTACTGGCGGCATCCTCGTCGAAAACCGGCCAGGCGAAGTCAGGGGATCCCTGTTGAAGGAGGTCTTCATAGCAAAGCAAGTTGTCGATGCCGGCATCCTCGGGCATGTGCGCCTGATCAGTCATGGCGATGAACGCCTTGACCCCATTGCAGCGCCCGGCGATGGCCTTGATCAGTGGCAAGAAGGTCAAGTCGAAGAAGATGTACTGGTCTTCGGCGTGATTGGCGATGTAGGCGACCTGGTCTTCATGCAGGCGAGGGTTGATGGTATGCACAATGGCACCCATGCCGGCAACGCCGTAGTACAACTCCAGGTGTCGATAGCCATTCCATGCCAGTGTGCCGATCCGCTCGGAAGGCTTGACGCCCAGGCGGGTGAGTGCGCTGGCCAACTGGCGCGCGCGATGGTGGCAGTCACGGAAGGTGTAGCGATGGATATCGCCCTCCACGCGACGGGATACGATCTGCGTATCACCGTGATGGCGGTCGGCATGTTCAATGAGTGAGGAAATCAAAAGCTGCTTTTGCATCATCAGGCCTTTCATGGCATCGCTCCGTTCGCTTGTCTGTGATCGGGGGAGCGAGCAGGCGGCCAGGCCCGGGTCAGATTTCGCGTCAAGACCGCGACCCGACACAGCCTGTTTCCCTCCCCTGAATGATTGCTAACCGGTAACTGGCCCGGTCGCCCCTTGAACCAGAGGCGCCGGTTTTTCCCGTGAAATCCGGGTCAGTTGAATGCCGTCAGGTCTTTCGGCGCGATGTTATGCTGCTCGCAATAAGCTAGATAGCGTTGCAACCCGGTCTTCCAGTTTTCCAGCGCGACGATGTTGTCGTTGCCGTCCAGGAACGCGAGATCGCCCGTCACTTGAACCAGCATGAGCGAATACCCGTCCGCGCTTCCCGTGCTGACGACTTCAGGTGTGTGAGTCGACGCGGCCGTCTCATAGACGATGCTGCCGGGGCCGGCGATCCAGTCATGCTCCTTGTATTTCCACTGACCTTCGATCGTGTAGACCATGACCGTGCCGGTGTGGTGGTGCTTGGGCAGTTGCATGTCCAGCGGCGCCTTCATCATGACGATCCATTCGCCACGGATCGGGTCGAGCTTGAAGTACTTGAGCAGGACGTTATCGGCATAAGGGGTAAACGGAATCCAGGGCAGGGATTCGCCATCGATGACTGCGGTGTCGACGTGTTCGTAGAGCATAGGTATCTCCGTTGATTGTTGTTTTGATCGGGAATTTTTCGGCGGCCGGGATCGTCCGACCATCACGGATGGTCGGGTGCCCGGGCTGTCTGTGTGGCAGTCAGGGTCAGGTCAGCGGGGTTCCCGCAAGAGTTGCGCGCAGCATCTTCCGTGGCGCGTTGCCGTAGTCAGCCACGGCGTAGTGCTGGACTTGCAGGTTGTCCCACATGGCAACGGTGTTGGTGCGCCACTTCAGGCGAACCTGGTATTCCGGGATGGCGGCCTGGGAGATCAGGTAATTCATCAGGTGATGAGCCTGGGGCATAAAGTCCTGGCCGTAGCGGATGTCCTCGAAGTTGAAGAAGTTCGAGAAATGGGTGGTGAATGCGGAATTGACGAACAGCACCTTCTCGCCTGTCTCGGGATGCACAAGCACTACCGGATGCTCGGCGCCGGGGGTCTTCAGAGCCATCGCGTGACGCTCTTCGCGTGGCAACTGGGCGCCAAAGGTCTGCTCGGCACCGTGCTTGGCATACAAGCCATCGATTCGTTGCTTGATGCTTTCGGGCAGCTTTTCGTAGGCCATCACCATGTTGGAAAACAGCGTATCGCCGCCGGTCTCCGGACCCAGTTCGCAGCGCAATACCGCGCCGCGGGGCGGCGCCTGCTTGTAGGTGACATCGGCATGCCAGAGGTTTTCGCGACTAGCCTTTTCCACATAGCTCTTGGGTTTGCTCGGATCGAGATTGCGGTACAGCATCAGCAGCTTGTCCGCCTCCGGATGGCTCGGCGCCAGGGGATGGGCTTCCAGTTCGCTGAATTGTGCGGCGAAGTGCTGTTGCTCCATTGGAGTGATGTTCTGGTCGCGAAAGAACAACACTTTGTGCTTGAGCCACAGGGCCCTGATTTCCGCGATCAGTTCGGGGTCCTGGGCAGCGTCGACAAGGTTGACGTTGCTGAGCTCTGCGCCGATGGCGGGTGTGCAAAGCTCTACCTTGATCGAATGCTGTCGCACCGACGACCGGATAAGGGCCGGTGCGGAGGGCGATGCTGGTGAAGGGCTGTTTTGGATGTCGGCGATTTTTGTCATTGTTGTCTCCAATCCGTGCTTGTACGGCGATGCGCAAGATGTGCATCCGGTATAGGTAGCAGGCCCCTACTGATGGCAGAGGTACTGGTCCTATAGTAGAGATCTCGGGCACGAGACTATGGGCGCGGCGGGACAGTTTTTTAGCATATTGGGACGGCGCGTCGGGGCCACGGACTCAGCTGATTAATGTCCACGCTCCGGCGTAGTTTTGCCTGCTGGGACAGAATTTCTAGAGATGGGCGGAGGAGTGCATATCGTGAGGAGCATCGATGGCGTTGAAAATCCACGCAAGATGGCTGAATCGCCCCGGGTTTCGTAGACACCTCTTTGCCTTAAAGCATGGTTTCAACAATCAGCTGTCGCCGGTAGAGTTTGAAAAGCATTACGCAATGAGCTTGCAAGGTGTCTGGAGAATCCGGGGCGATTCAAGGTGTGAACGTTCAAGCCCGTCGAGCCACTGTTCCGACAAAAAAAAGACGCAATTGCCCGTGCTAGCTCAGTCACCGAGACAGTGGATTGAGTGGTAAAAAGATGGGGTGTTTTTATTTGATGCTAGCCCGGTGCTAGCCCGAGGAAGAAACAAAAAAGGCCCGCATCGCTGCGGGCCTTTCTGTATATGGTGCCGGCACCAGGAATCGAACCCGGGACCTACTGATTACAAGTCAGTTGCTCTACCATCTGAGCTATACCGGCGTGTCTGGGCGACGATTATAGCGATTGGGAAGGTTATGTAAACCCCTGAATTCTGACTATTTTTACGTGGAGCTTTGGTGAGGTTTTTCAGTCGTGCGTTGTGGTGGTCGTGCGACGTGACGGAGTCTTTTGCAACGGGACACTTTTGTTGAAAATTCACTCAACATCCACGGATGGATTCTCTGCCGTAAATGTCCAGATTTCGGCGTTTATGTCCTTTTCATTGAATGCTTATGCACAATGCAAGGTGATGTTTCGCTGCCCGATTCGAAAATTTGTGGAGTTGTTCTCATTGGTCCGCAAATGCCTGTTTTTTCGATTTTTTATGCAGGTGTACGAATATTGAACAGGTTCGTTTCACTCTTGAAACACGCTTGATTATTGGATCCACGATAATTTAATCAACAGAGTTATCCACAGGCTCCGTGCAGTTAAGCGCGCTCAGCCAAAAGCAGGAAATTACGCGGCGTGAGCGGGGTTTCGCAGAAGGTGCCGAGGCGAACGGTGTATCCCTTCTCTTCAAGGAAAAGTGCCCGGTCGAGGACGAGCCAAAGCTCCAGCGGACGTCGGAAAAGTCCGCGCAGCAACTCGAGGTTGCGCACTTGCGCCAGTCGTTGCCAGCCTGCCGCTTCGAGCGCTGTCCAATCCTGCGGACCAATTGTGGATAACTCTTTGAGTGCGGCCAGATGATGGCAGTACTCGGAGAGGGGTTTTTCCAGCCAGGCTGTCGGCAGGGAGGGGGTTGGCAGGTACTCGTCAATACCGCGCAGTTGCCGTTGTAGCAGGTCGAAGCCCAGGCGTCGGGCCATTGAGGTGTCGCGCTGACGTCTGACTCGGGCACCGGCGGTGACCGTTTCACTCATTGGCAACGCCAGATCATCAAGCGACAGCTGGAGGTGGGAGCCTTGGGCGATAAGAGAAACCGGTGAATATTCCGGCAGGGTGGTCCGGTTGTAGCAGCACGGGGCGATGGCGAGTTGTTTGCAGCCTGCGGCGCTGGCGAGCTGGATCAGGCGCACGTGCAAGTCACCGCAGGCGTGCAGGGCGACGGGCGTGTGTTCGGCCTGTAAAAGCGAAGCCGCGTCGGTGGCGAGTACATCTTGCTCGACGTGCAACGCATGCAGGTGATGGCGTTGACTCAGCGCCTGACCGCTGGCGACCAGTGCCGGGTCGTATTCCAGGCACGTCAGTTGTTGGCCCGGTTGCAGCAGGCGTCGGCCCAGATACCCTTTGCCTGAGCACCAATCCAGCCAATGCCTGGGCGTATTCGAAAACTGCAACCGACTGGCAAACGCCTCGATCTGCTGCCATTTACGCCCCGGTACGTCGACGTTCAATCGATGGCCTGCGGCTTCAAGCGTATGGGCAGGCAATTTATCCACAGCGCTCAACGCAACGGACATCGCTGCCAGCGAAGCGAAAGGTTCTGGTGCGTTCAGAAGGTCTGGATGGTTGTGGGCGCTTTCCGCTTCGTCCAGCGAACGACCGCGAAGCCAAGCGGCCAATTCCGGGTAGGAGGCTTCCCAGGGAAGGTTCAGATATGTGAACGGTCGTGGCTTCCACAGCGCTTGATGCTCGGTGAGAAAAGCATCCAGCGCGGTGAAACGGGCGAGTAGGTGCTCGCCCGTCAACACGCGGGAATCAACGCCCCTGGCAGGCATCGACGCGCAACCAGCGCTCCAGCAACTTGAAGCCGCGTACCAGCACATAAGCCATCACCAGGTAGAACATGCCCGCGGCGAAGAAGATCTCCACCGGCAGGTAGGTCCGGGCAATGATGGTGCGAGCCATGCCGGTCAGCTCCAGCAACGTCACGGTACTGGCCAGGGCGCTGGCCTTGAGCATCAGGATCACTTCGTTGCTGTAGGCCGGCAGGCCGATGCGCGCGGCGCGTGGCAGGATGATGTAGAACAGCGCCTTGGGTTTGGACATACCCAATGCTCGGGCTGCTTCGATCTCGCCCGGTGGAATCGCCTGAATGGCGCCGCGCAGGATCTCGGCGATATAGGCCGCAGTGTGCAACGTCATGGTCGCCGTGGCGCACCAGAACGGATCACGCAGGTACGGCCACATCGAGCTGTTACGGACCGCATCGAACTGCGCCAGGCCGTAGTAGACCAGGAACAGCTGAACCAGCAACGGCGTGCCACGGAAAAAGAAGATGTAGCCGTAGGGAAATGCCCGCACCCACCACAGACGCGACGAGCGGGCGATGCCCAGTGGAATCGCCAGCAGCAAACCGGCGATCACGGCGATGGCCACCAGCTCCAGGGTCAGGGTTGCGCCCTGGGCCAGCTTCGGCAGCCACTTGATGATGACTTCCCAGTTCATTGGGTGCTCCTCGCGAAGCCGCGAGCGGCACGTTTTTCCAGGAAGTGCATGCCGGTCATGGCGAGAACCGTCAGGCCCAGGTACATGAACGCGGCCACCATATAGAAGGTGAACGGTTGTTTGGAGACGGTCACGCCGATTTGTGCGTGACGCATGATTTCTTCCAGGCCGATCACCGATACCAGTGCGGTGTCTTTCATCAGGATCATGAACAGGTTGCCCAGGCCGGGCAGGGCGATGCGCCACATCTGCGGCATGATCAGTTTGGTGAAGATGCGAAATTTCGACAGGCCCAGGGCTACGCCGGCTTCACGATGGCCTTTGGGAATGGCGAGGATCGCACCGCGAAACACTTCCGTGGCGTAGGCGCCGAAGCACAGGCCCAGTGCAATCACACCGGCGGCGAAGGCATTGAGTTCCAGGTCGGGGTTGCCGAAGAACTCGCCCAGGGCACGCATCAGGTTGACCGTGCCGAAGTAGATCAACAGCACCCAGAGCAATTCCGGGATGCCGCGCACCAGGGTCGAATAAGTACCGCCAAGCCATTGCAGCGGCTTGTACGGGGAAGTCTTGGCCAAGGCGCCGAGCAGACCGAGCACCAGCCCCAGGCACAGGGCCGAGAGTGCCAGTTTCACAGTCATCAGCGCGCCAGCGGCGAGCGCCGGGCCGAATCCGTAGAGGTCGATAATCATGGATTTCTTTTCAAATCGCGGCGGGCGATGCCGAGAACCGGCGCCGTCAAAGGACGGCGCCGATCAGGCAGTCAGGATCAATAGATGCTGAACGGGAAGTACTTGTCGTTGATCTTCTTGTAGGTGCCGTCAGCGACGATTTCTTTCAGCGCATCGTTGAGTTTGGCGCGGATCGGGTCGCCTTTACGTACAGCAATACCGATCTTGTCGCTTTCTTCCACGGGATCGCCCTTGAATTCGTAGGAACGGCCGGCGTCGCTTTTCAGCCACTCGTAGTTGACGTACTTGTCAGCCAGGATGCCGTCCAGACGACCGGAAGTCAGGTCGAGGTAGGCGTTTTCCTGGGTGTCGTACAGCTTGATGGTGATGTCGTTACCATAGGTGTCTTCAAGGAAGGTACCGGCCAGGGTCGCGCGCTGGGCACCGATGATCTTGCCTTTGAGCGCTGCTTTATCGGTTTTGAAGTCGACGTTTTTCGGCGCGATGAATTGCAGCTTGTTGGAGTAGTACGGGTCGGTGAAGTCCACCGCTTGCTTGCGCTCGTCGGTGATCGACATCGAGGAGATCAGGAAGTCGAACTTCTTGGCGTTCAGGGCCGGGATGATGCCATCCCAGTCGGAGGTGACGACGGTGCACTCGACTTTCATCTTGGCGCACAGGGCGTCGCCGATTTCCTTGTCGAAGCCGACGACGTTGCCGCTGGCATCCTTGTTGTTGAACGGCGGGTAGGCCGCTTCGATGCCCATCTTCAGCGTTTCAGCCATGGCCCCGGCGCTGAAGGCCAGGGTGACGGCGGCAGCCAGGAAGACCTTTTTGTAGTTCTGCATGCGGGTAGCTCCGTTAGCGGTTGCTGGACATGAATTGTTTGCAGCGCGCCGAAAGCGGGTTTTCAAACACCTGCTGTGGCGGTCCTTGCTCTTCTACCAGGCCTTGGTGAAGGAACACCACTTCGCTGGAGACCTGACGGGCGAAGCCCATTTCGTGGGTCACGAGCAACATGGTGCGGCCTTCCTCGGCCAGTGCGCGGATGACATTAAGTACTTCCTGGACCATTTCCGGGTCAAGCGCGGAGGTGGGCTCGTCGAACAGGATGACCTTGGGCTGCATGGCCAGCGTGCGGGCGATGGCCGCGCGTTGCTGCTGGCCACCGGACAATTGCGCCGGGTAGGCGTGGCGCTTGTCGGCGATGCCGACCTTGGCCAGCAGGGCTTCGGCGACTTCGATGGCTTCGGCCTTGCTCTGGCCAAGCACGCGGCGCGGCGCCTCGATGATGTTGTCGAGCACGCTCATGTGCGGCCACAGGTTAAAGTTTTGAAACACAAAACCGATTTCGCTGCGCAGGCGATTGATCTGCTTGCCGTCAGCGGCAACCAGTTCGCCGTTTTTCGCGGCTTTGAGCTTGAGTTCTTCGCCGGCCACCAGGATCTGGCCCTGATGCGGGTTTTCCAGCAGGTTGATGCAACGCAGGAACGTGGACTTGCCGGAACCGGAAGAACCCAGGATCGAGATCACGTCGCCGTCGCGGGCGGTCAGCGAGATGCCTTTGAGCACCTCCAGCGAACCGTAGCGTTTGTGCAAGTTGCGGATTTCAAGCGCGGGCGTGGCCTCAGCCATGTGCGTTCCTCATATATGTTGCGCTCCTGCTGTTTGGCGGCCTTCCTGGCGAGGCGGCCAACCTAGCATAGCGTTTCAATGGCAGCCAACAGCACTAAGGACGGTAAATGGCTGGTGTGTGGCAGGTTGTCGCATCGGCGCAGCAGACTGTCGCCCCATTAACAACCGAACAGCCGTTTGAACCTTGTCTGTCGATAAAAAGCGCGGTGGCTGCCGCAAAAAAAGGCGCGATGTTGCCAGCTTTGACAGGGTGTTGGAAGCGCTATCCGGCCAAATGCACCGCTTGTGCACTTTTAATGTGCGCGAAGCCATTTTCAGGTGTGTTTCCGGTGCGCTGATTCACCACACAAAGTGAGTCGCAGGGTAACGTTCTGGCGAAGTGCCATTAAATTCAATGGCTTGCGATGACTGTCCGGTCTGGTTGTAATCGCCGGGTTAGAAGGATTTGAAATATTTTGGCGCAATTATTGCGTGCAGAATCCGGAACGCCCCGTTGGTTTCTTTTTACGAGAAGGATCACTAAACGGGATGCATGCATTCGCTTCTCCTTACAAAGGTAGTTTTAATGAGCAGTACCCAAAGCTCTAATGGCCTCGAACAGGGGCTCAAACCGCGCCACGTGACCATGCTGTCGATTGCCGGCGTTATCGGCGCCGGCCTGTTCGTCGGCTCGGGTCACGCCATCGCTGCTGCCGGTCCGGCTGTTCTGTTGGCGTACGCCGCCGCCGGTATGCTGGTGGTATTGGTGATGCGCATGCTCGGCGAAATGGCCGTTGCCTCGCCGGACACTGGTTCGTTTTCGACTTACGCCGACCGCTCGATCGGTCACTGGGCCGGTTTCACCATCGGCTGGTTGTACTGGTGGTTCTGGGTTCTGGTGATCCCGCTGGAAGCCAACGCCGCTGCGACCATCCTGCATGCCTGGTTCCCGGGTGTAGACATCTGGGCCTTCGCCCTGGTCATCACGATGCTGCTGACGGTGACCAACCTTTTCAGTGTGAAGAACTACGGTGAGTTTGAGTTCTGGTTCGCCTTGATCAAAGTGTTGGCCATCATCGGTTTCATTGTTCTGGGCATCATGGCGATCTTCGGCTTCATGCCGAACAGTCAGGTCAGCGGTGTTTCGCACCTGTTTGACACCCAAGGCTTCCTGCCAAACGGCATGGGCGCAGTGTTGGGCGCGATCCTGACCACCATGTTCTCCTTCATGGGCACCGAGATCGTGACCATCGCGGCCGCGGAATCGAAAGATCCGGGCAAGCAAATCTCCAAGGCCACCAATTCGGTGATCTGGCGGATCGGCTTGTTCTACCTCGTATCGATCTTCATCGTTGTGGCTCTGGTGCCATGGAACGACCCGATTCTGGCCAGCGTCGGCTCCTACCAGACTGTGCTTGACCGCATGGGCATTCCAAACGCCAAGATGATCGTCGACATTGTGGTACTGGTTGCTGTGACCAGCTGCTTGAACTCGGCGCTCTACACCTCGTCGCGCATGCTGTTTTCCCTGGGCAAGCGTGGCGATGC
Organism: Pseudomonas sp. P8_241; assembly: GCF_034008315.1. NCBI lineage: Bacteria > Pseudomonadati > Pseudomonadota > Gammaproteobacteria > Pseudomonadales > Pseudomonadaceae > Pseudomonas > Pseudomonas sp. P8_241. Next base: position 462,198 of record NZ_CP125377.1, read on the forward strand.
GCCGGCGGTGTCCACGCGCACCAACAAAAGCGGCACGCCTTACTGGGCGGTGATGATGTCCACTGGCGCAGCGTTCCTGGCGACCTTCGCCAACTACGTGGCCCCGGCGGCAGTGTTCGAATTCCTGCTGGCCAGTTCTGGCGCCATTGCGCTGCTGGTGTACCTGGTGATTGCGATCTCGCAGCTGCGTATGCGCAAGCAGCGTATGGCTCGCGGTGAGAAAATCGTCTTCAGCATGTGGTTGTTCCCGGGGCTGACCTACGCGGTGATCGTATTCATCGTTGCGGCCCTGACCATCATGTTGTTCCAGGATGCCCATCGTGTGGAAATCCTCGCGACCGGTCTGCTGAGCCTGATGGTTGTCGCTGCCGGCTTGCTGGTATCACGCCGTCGAAAACTGGAGAAACGTGGCGCGGTCGTGCTGAACTGATTCGCACCGCGTAATGAAAACGGCCGCTGTCAGTGATGACGAGCGGCCGTTTTTGTTTGGGGCGTGACCTTTACTCGGCTTTTTCTTGCGGCGCTTCCAGCGACTCGCGGTAGACATCCAGTGCAGCGCTGAAATCGGCGATGAACTGCGGCTCACTCAGCCATGCCTGGGCGCTCTCGCGATCCATGCCATCGGCCCACATGCGGTAGTCGATCAGCATGTCGGCGGCCAGGTGGGTGGCGGCCATGCCTTCGTCGTCGGCGTTTTCCATGTCCAGCAGTTCTGGATGGTCGATGATGATAAAGGCGAGATTTGTCAGCAACACCGAGAGCATTTCGCTGCGGCTGACGGCTTCGGCGTCGTGCATTTTGCTGAACATTGCCAAGGTGTATTCCGGGATCGGCTCGGCAAGGTGGCCAAGGTCATCGTCCAGCTCGACAGGTTTTCTGCCGTGGATGTTGATCTGCTTGGCTTTGGCTTTTGCGCGCTTGGCACGTTTCTGTTGCTTGTTCAGGGAGGCCATGGGAACTCAGTTCGGTTTCTGTTGGGTTTGCGCGGCAATGGCGTCGGACGCCGCCACGTAGTCGGCCTGGAAGGCCGGTGATTCGATCCACGCCAGGGCGCCGGCCTCGTCGGTTTCGGTGGACCATTGGCGATACTCGATCAGTGCGGCAAGGATGAAGTCCATCGCGCCTTCTTCGCCTTCCTGTTCGTACACCAGTTCCAGCAACGGGTCTTCGAGGAAGGCCGTGCACAGGGCTTGCTGGCTGGTCTTTTCGGCGTCGATCATTTTCTTGAACAGCTCGGTCAGGTCCACCGATTCGAAATCGATGCGGTCGTCGTTCGGGTCCAGTTCGACCGGCGCAGCGGCCCGCTGGGTGCGGTTCTGCTTGGCCTTGGCCTTGGCGCGTGAGGCGCGTTTTTGCTGTTTGCTGGCGGAGGCCATGGGCGTCGTTCCGTAATTCGTGAAAAAGGGCAGGTGGCTCAGCTGCGCGGTACTGTCCGCCCGGGTGTGTCGGGGGCCAGTTCGCCGTTTTGCAGCCAGGACAGTGCAATGGGCCATAGTGTGGCTTGGTATGCGCTGCGAAAAAAGGCGAAATGTCCGACTTCTTGTTCGCCGATGTCTTCAGGAGCGATGCGCAAGTGGGTGTTTGAGCTGCCGGTGAAGTAGCTCAGCAAGCGTTCAATGGCCGGAATCGTGCCGTAGGGATCGTCGCTGATGCTGATGGCGAGGATTTGCGCGGTCACGGCAGCGAAGGGCAGGCGACCGACGGTTGCGTGGAGCACGCGGCTGCTGGGGCGCTTCTCGTATCGATCGGTCGGCGTACTCCAGTCTCGAACGACACCAGCCGGTGTGTCTTCCAGCCAGCCGAGACGCTTGCCGGGGAAGTAGCCGCAAACCCTTGTCACCAGCGGCATCAGCACATGCCATTTGCCGAACATCCGCCAACGATGGGCGGGCGCGTAGTCGCGCCAGTAGGCGAATTGCGCGCCGACGGTCACCAGGCGACGGATCAGATGCCCGGATGCTCCCAGGCCCGCCGCACAGCCGCCAAAGCTGTGACCGACGACATCCACAGGCTGCCCCGCAAACTCCCGCTGTGCGCGCTTGAGCATCGCCTCGAAGTCCAGCGCTCCCCAATCGCTCCATGAAGCCTCAAGCCCTTTTAGAGATCCCGCACGCGATTCGCCGATACCGCGGTAGTCATAGGTGATGACGTCGAAACCGTTGGCGAACAGGTAGTCGGCGAAGCGCGAGTAATGGCGGCAACGGACTGAGGTGGCGGCGTTGATGATCACGACCGGGCGGGCAATGTCTTGAGCGGCGTGGCGCCAGGTGAAGCCACCAAGGATGAAGCCATCCGGTGCCGCTTCCTTGAACGACTTGCCGGGTTCGGGAATCGGTAGCGTCAACTCGATGTGGGTGGGGGCCAGTGGCGGCGTTTCCTGCAAACTCATCGGCTTCAGACCTTTGCGGGTAAGTTGCCAACGATAGTCTTGATGCCGTTGATGGACAATCCATTCGCCTCAACGCAGTTGTCGATGAGTCAATCGCTCTTCAAGTGCCGCTCGCTCCCGATCCAGCCCATTGCCCAGTTCCTCCTCACTCGGCAGGACAAGCTTGTATTTACTGGCGAACAGCTGCTCGTTGCCTTCAAGCACTGAGTAGCGCACCACGGATTCATCGTTTTGCGCACAGAGGATGATGCCGACGGTGGGCCCGTCTTCCTCGCCGCGCTTGAGGTCGTCATACATGCGCACGTACATGTCCATCTGCCCCACATCCTGATGGGTCAGTTCGCCGCGCTTGATATCGAAGATGATGAAGCACTTGAGCAGGTAGTTGTAGAACACCAGATCAATGTAGAAGTCTTTGCTGTCGGTACTGATGCGTTGCTGACGGGCAATAAATGCGAAGCCTTTCCCAGCTCCAGCAAGAAGCCTTGCAGTTGTTCGATCAGCGCTTGTTCGATTTCGCTTTCCTGAAGGTTGCCTGCGTTAGGCAAACCAAGAAACTCCAGTACCACGGGGTTCCGAACGAAATCTCGAGGACTGGCCTTTATTTGCTGGATGTTGGTGGCCGCTTCCTGTTTGAGCGCGCCGCGATCTCGACTGGCCAGGAGGCGCTCGTCGTACAGCGTATTGATCTGGCGTTCCAGGGCACGGCTTGACCAGTTTTGGCTGGCGGATTCGTTCATGTACCAGAGACGAGCGCTGTCGTTGTCGACTCGAAGCAGGCGACGGTAGTGAGTCCAGCTCAATTCGAGACGCAGTGCGTCGCGAATTGGAAACACTTGATAAAACTGGCGCATTTTTCGCAGGTTTGTCTCGTCAAAGCCCTCAATTCCCCCAGGTTACCTGGCAGCAATGCAAGTTTTGGGTCTTGAGTGTCATTGGGTGCGAGGTCCGTCATCAGGTCTTCCGCAGCAGGTTGAACAGGCGCAAGAGAATGACAAGTGAATGCCACGGGAAGATGCCGGGCATTACTGCGAAACAGGCACGAAATACGGACTGCGCTGGCAGGACGTATCTGATGGCGGAGGAGTTTAAGGGACAAATGACGTAGTACGTTTCGTACTCATCCAAAGGCCAAATGAATCTAAAACCCCTCCCGCCGGGAGGAAATCCAAAGTAGGTAACGATTGGGTTCAACAGAACCCGGGAGTCGCCATCATGAAAACCACCCATTCATTCATGTTGTCCCTCGCCGCCGTCAGCATTTTGCTGCTTCCTGCCCTATCGCCCGCCGCGAGCCTTGAGCCTATCGATAGCTCAGGCGTGCAGGTTCAGCGGCAGGAACAAAACGGCATCACCTACCTTTCCGGAGGGATCGGCGAGGATGAAGCAAAGGCCATCCAGCAGACGACGGGTTATAACCTGCACATGACGTTCTCTGTCGGTACGGGAGATGAATACACGCCAGACGTAAATGTCGTTATCCAGAAAAAGCCCGGGGAAACTGTGCTGACGCTCAATGAAGCCGGTCCGCTGGTTTACGTGCAATTGCCTGCCGGCAAGTACATCGTCATTGCCACGCGCAACGGGCAGTCACGGCAAGACACTGCCGATGTCGGCAGCGGTGCGCCTCGCAATCTGGTTTTCCACTGGAATGATGCAAGTTGACCAGAGGCTCTAAACCATGGAGCGGAAATCAGCCCTGGATCTTGCGATTCAGGGTTTTTCGTTTGTGTCCTACAGATCGTGGCGTTGAAAGTTCCCAGGCCAATGAAAGATACTGTTTCTCATTAACGCCTGCGAACAGATTCCATCGTCTCGCTCAATTCACCCCCGGATTTGTCCCTCGATGCCGCCAACGCCCAGCCTGCTGCTGAGTTTCCAGGAACATTACGACGATTTGCTCAGCTTCCTCACCCGGCGCATGAGTGACCGTCAGCGTGCGGCCGATGTTGCGCAGGAAACTTATCTGAAGTTGTTGAATGTCGATGAGTCGGTGGCGGTGCTCAATGATCGCAGCTTCATCTTCCGCGTGGCGGGGAATCTGGCGATCGATACGTTGCGTCGGGAACAACGCTTGAGCGGCAATGTTGCGGACAGTCAGGAGTATGTCGAGGCGGTCGATCCGGCACCGCCGCCAGAAGCGGTGTTCCTGGCCAAGGAGCGCTTGGGGATTCTCGACGATGCCTTGCAGCAACTGTCGCCGAACGCGCGCCAGGCCTTGTTGCTCAATCGCCTGGAAGGCTTGACCCAGGCGCAGATCGCCATCGAACTGGGCGTCTCCGAAAGCATGGTGGCAAAATACATCGGCCAGGCCCTGCGTCATTGCCGCGACTGGTTGAAAAACAACCATGCGTAATCCTTCCCTTTCCAGCCACGATGCCGCCATGACCGAACCTTCGCAAAGCCTTGAAGACACCGCACTCGATTGGGTGGTGCTGCTCAATTCGGGGAAGGCTACCGCTGACGATCAGCGTGCTTACCAGCATTGGCGATCCTTGAGCGCCGAGCACCAGGTGGTGGCCGATGAGGCTCAAGCGCTGTGGGCGATGCTCGGGCATACGCCGACGGCCAAACAGTTCAAGGCAGCGCCGCCTGCTGGCCGCCGCCTCAAGACCTGGTGGCCCGCCCTGGCGGCGTCAGTGGTGCTCGCGGTCGCTGGTTTGGCGGGATGGCAGCAATGGCCGATGCTCAACTCCGATTATCACACCAGCGTCGGCCAGCAGCAGATCGTGACGCTGGCCGATGGCAGCAAGATCATCCTCAACAGTGCCAGCGCGGTGTCGGTGGTATTTTCCGCCGATGAGCGCACGGTCATCCTGCGCGCGGGTGAGGCGTTGTTCGAGCCGGCTACCGATGCGCGGCCGTTTGTGGTGCGCAGCGGTGACGAGCAAATGCAGGCTGGCAACGCTGTGTTCAGCGTTCGTCGAGACGGCGATGCGCTGACACTGGTCGTCAGCGCCGGTCAGGTGCAGCTCAAGGGTTCCCATCAACCGGTGGTGGTGCAGGCTGATCAGCGTCTGGCCTATCAATCGGGGCAACCGTTGCTGGCCCAGCAGAAGGTCGATGCGGCAAGTTTGACGGCCTGGCAGCGCGGCAAGCTGATCTTCAACGGCCGTCCGCTGGCTGAGGTGATGGGTGAGCTGGAGCGTTATCAGCACGGGAAGATTGTGATCTCCGACCGCGAATTGGCAGCGCTGCCGGTCAGCGGCGTATTTGAGCTCAACGACCCCCAGGGCTCGCTGCGAACGCTTGAGCAGCGCTACCCACTGAAGGTCACTTACTTGCCGTGGCTGGCGGTTTTGCACTGACCTGAAAATATTTTCACCAACCGACTGCAAGTTCCTCCCTGGCGAATCGTCGTAGTGAGACTGAGAACAAAATCATTCTCATTGACGTATTCATCGGGGCGGGAAGGTAGACGTGAAAGGTATGTTCAAGCAGTCGGCACAGGCGCGTAGCAACCACGGCAAACACATCGTGCGTCAGACGCTGTTGGCCCAGGCCATCATGACGGGTTTGCTCGGCCCGGCACTGGTGCAGGCGCAGACGTTAAGCACGGCGCAAGCGGTCGAGGCTCAGGAGCGTCGAGTGTCGTTGTCGCTACCGACCCAGTCGCTGGATCAATCGCTGACCGCTTTCGCCGACCAGGCGGGCCTGCGGCTGCTTTACACCACCGCCGATGTCGAGGGCTTGCAGGCCGACGCACTGAGTGGCCAGCATACCGTCGCTGAGGCCTTGCAGACGCTGCTGGCGGGCAGTGGCATGAGTTGGGCGTTCAGTGACGCGCGTACGGTCATCCTGCGGCGTGCGGAGGCGCCGACGACCATGACCCTCAAGCCGATCGAAGTCAGCGTCGCATCGCGTACCAGCACGTCCATCAGTGAAATCCCCGGCACGGTCTGGGTGGTTGACCAAACCCGGTTGCGCGAGCAATTGCAAACCGGCGTCAGCCTCAAGGAGGCGATCGGCAAACTGGTGCCGGGCCTCGACCTCGCACCGGAAGGGCGTACCAATTACGGCCAGAACATGCGCGGACGCAACGTGCTGGTGATGATCGACGGCGTCAGCCAGAACAGCTCCCGCGGCTTGTCGCGCCAGTTCGACAGCATCTCGCCGTTCAACGTCGAACGGGTCGAAGTGTTGTCCGGGGCCAGCGCCATCTACGGCGGCGGCGCGACGGGCGGGATCATCAACATCGTCACCAAAAAGGGGGCGCCGGGGCCTGCACAGTTTGAAACGCAGCTCGGCGCCAGCAGCGGTTTCAACAACAGCGATGACCTGGCGACGCGTATCGCGCAATCGGTCAGTGGCGGCAACGAGCGCATCAGCGGTCGGCTTGGTATCTCGGGTGAGCAGAACCAGGCGTTCTACGACGGTGCCGGCGACCAGATCTTCATCGACAACACCCAGACCGACCTGCAATACAACCGCACCATCGACGTGATGGGCAGCCTGGCCCTGCAATTCAATGACGAACAAAGCCTGGACCTGTTGGCGCAGTACTACGACTCCGGCAACAACGGCGACACCGGCATTTATTTTCCCAACCTGAACTACCAGAAGCCGTCGAACCTGGAAGACGCCGAACTACGCGACGGTTACTCGACCGATCTCGACCCGCGGACCAAGCGCGTGCTGCTCAACGCCAACTACCACCACAGCGATGTGTTGGGGCAGGACTTCTACCTCCAGGCGTCTTATCGCAAGGAGGATGACAATTTCTACCCGTTTCCTTACTACAACACCGGCAGACCCGTCGGCTCCCAAGGGGTGTACTTTGCTGCCTCGCAACAGAACTTTGAAGTCAGCAGCTTCAAGGCGCTGTTCGCCAAGGAGTGGCAGGCCTTCAAGTTCACCTACGGTGTAGACCTCGATCGCGAGCGCTTCAATGCTCAACAGAGCACCTTCGACCAGCGTCTCTCCTCGGAAAGTGGCGGACTGGACCTGGATACCGCCAGCAAGGCGCCGCGCTATCCCGGCTATCGCGTCGACGGCCTGTCCGGATATGCCCAGCTAGACTGGTACGCCACCGACAACCTGACCGTTTCCGGTGGCGCGAGGCGTCAGCAGATGGACGTCGATGTCGGCAAATTCAAAGGGGTCGAGGGCGGCAGCAACGATTACTCGGTCAGCCTATACAACCTGGGCACCATCTACGACTTCAAGAACGGGCATCAACTGTGGATCAACTACGGCGAGGGTTTTGATCTGCCAGACCCTGCCAAGTTTTACGGCAAGCCGGGCCTGAGCGTCGCAGACAACCCTTTGGCGGGGATCAAGAGTCGTCAGGTGGAAACCGGCTGGCGCTACTCTGACAGCGACTGGGACGCCCAGGCGGCGCTGTATTACATCTGGTCCGACAAAGTCATCACCACTGACAGCGCCACCCTGACCATCGATGTGATCGACCAGAAGAGTCGCGACTATGGCTTTGAAGGCGCGCTGACCCGGCATTTCCTCAGCGGTTGGGAAGCCGGCAGCACCTTGCACCTGGTGCGCTCGGAAGAGGAGGGCACCGACGGTGACTGGATCAAGCGCGATGCGCGCTACGCGTCGCTATCGAAGTCCACGGCCTTCGTTGGCTGGAAAGGCGACCGCACCAGCGTCCGCCTGCAGGGCAACCATGCATTCACCCTGGAAGACGACGCCGACCACAAGATCAGCGGCTACACCACGTTCGACCTGCTGGGCAGCCGCGACACCGGGTTCGGTACTTTCAGTGCCGGCATCCAGAACCTGCTGGACAAGGAATACAGCACGGTGTGGGGGCAGCGGGCGACGCTGTTCTACGCGCCGACGTATGGACCGGCATACCTGTATGACTATCAGGGGCGTGGGCGGACATACACGTTGGGTTGGTCGATGGCGTACTGAAAGTCTCAACCTCTGAAACGACAAAACCCGCGATGCCTGTTCAGAGGCCGCGGGTTTTTTGTGGCCTGTGGTGATGGCCGATTTCGGTGGACATCAAACCGCAGGCATAAAAAAACCCTGAATCTTGCGATTCAGGGTTTTCGGTATTTGGTGCCAGAGACGGAACCGAATTGCTTGCCTAACTACTTATCTTTGTTAGGGTTTTGTTTGGGTGGTATGTCGACATGCCCCCAAATATGCCCCCAAAACAAAAAGTAGTCCCGGTGTTGGTTCCCTATTCTGCCCTACCAGCCCCAGCGAAAGCCAATCATAGGTACTTAATTACATTCGTGGCATGCGCAAGGTGTTTTTTATCCTGAACCCAATAACCCCACGCAGCATTCTCTCTGCCAATGCAGAATCTGCAATGCAGGTGATACCATTTTCATTCAGGGTGAACAATGATTCGGGGAGGCGACCCTGATTTCTGGCTTGAATGACGGCGGCTTTCGATATGCCCACACGGCGGGCAATCTCACTGATGCTGCATCGCATGGCCTTTCACCTCGCTGCTAGCTTTCTGGAAGCGTAGGACAGATGATCCCTCTTTACGTATCTTAAAACTCGGCACGGGGCTGAAGCCCTAACTGTGCGCTGCTGCGACTCCTAACATATTTGTTCATCAAGAACGGCAACTGCCGGCCCGTGGCAGTCACTGCTCTAGGCTCTAAGAGATAGGATTCTTGGAGATGGAGGTCTTGAACCGACAGCACGCGATCTAATAGACACTTGGGCGAGCGCTCAACACTGTATGTGGAAGCGAACAGCAGGCGAAGGGCAAATGGCTAAGAACCGAGACGATTTCACAGCGTGCACCAGGCGTAAGATCGGACAGCGCGCTGGATGGCTATGCAGTTTTCCAGGCTGTCGCGTCTTCACCGAGGGTGCGACCTCGGACGAGAATGGGCGCATGAGCGTGGGCACTGCTTCTCACATCTGCGCCGCTGCGCCCGGTGGACCGCGCTACGACGAAAAGATGACGTTGGACGAACGTCGTTCGGTGACCAACGGGATTTGGATGTGCCGAAACCACGGCACAGCTATTGACTCGCCAGATTCGAAGTTCACTACGGAGCTGTTGCACGCATGGAAGAAAGATGCCGAGACAGAATCAAGAAAGCGTGTTTTAGAGGGCACTGCACGGCCTGTATCTGAAAAATTCCAAGATGCAGGGGATCTTCGTGTCGCTGCAGCTGCCGATATTGAAGTATTTCGCCGAACGGCGCGATGGCCAGCCTCGTCGATTGAGCTCGCTTTGACCATTGAGGGTGTCAACGAGTCCATTACGACAAAGTCACTTGCAAGAGCCGTTGTCTCACTCGATGATCTCGTGCTTGTGGCACCTCCCGGTATGGGAAAGACGACAGTGCTGCTTCAAGTAGCCGAGGGGCTGCTTGCAGAACCAACAGGGATTCCGATGTTTGTCTCGCTTGCGGACTGGGCAACGGAGGACATGGATTTGCTGGCATCCATCCTGCGTCGGCCATCCTTCCGAGGGATATCAGAAGAAATTTTTCGTGCGGCAGCAGCACAGCCCGGCGTAGTGCTGTTGCTGGATGGCTGGAATGAGCTTGACACTTCAGCGCGTCGACGCGCCCGTGTCCAGTTGCTCTCCTTGAAGGCCGAGCTGCCCAGCCTCGGCATCATTATCTCTACGCGCCGACAGTCACTTGATGTTCCTATAGAAGCGCTGCGTGTCGATCTCCTGCCTCTCAACTACAGCCAGCAGGAAGAAATAGCACGAGAGATGTATGGCGAGCCGGGAGTTCGCATTGTGGATGAGGCCTGGCGCACGCCAGGAATTCGCGAGTTAGTTTCCATCCCCCTTTACTTAACAGTGCTCTTGTCACTTCCGCGCGGCTCAGCCTTCCCGACAACGAAGGAAGAACTCCTGCGCCGCTTCGTGGAGGCTCATGAGGCTGTGCCGGAGCACGCAGAAGCATTGAGCGCAGCTTTGGCAGGCCTGCACGACCGCTACCTGTGTGATCTGGCTGTGCGATCAACTAGTGCGTTTGCGGTTGCACTCTCGGAGGTGGACGCCCGCCGGTCAATCAGCGAGACCGGAAGGCTGTTGATGGCGGAAGGACAGGTGGCGACGTTGCCTCAACCGCACGATGCTCTTGAAGCTCTGATTAGCAATCATGTTCTGTTGCGGCTAGGGGACACCCCCGGCTACTCGTTCCAACATCAGCAGTTTCAAGAGTGGTACGCGTCGCACATGGTCCAAGATCGCATGCGGTTGGCCTCTGAGGATCCGGCCGAATTGAAGGCTCTGCAGACGCAAATATTTGACACGTCTGCCTGGGAAGAGGCAATCCTGTTCGCGGTCGAGCGGCTCGCGCGTAGTACCGACGAATTGCATAAGGCGGTTTGTGCACGATCGGTACTGGCGGCTCTGGAGGTTGATCCATTGCTCGCAGCCGAAATGATTTATCGGTCGTCAGATGAAATTTGGGCATTGGTCGCGGATGACGTGCAGCGCTTCGTGAGGGCATGGCATGTACCTGGCACGGTTGATCGCGCACTCAGGTTCATGCTCACTTCCGGCAGACCGGAGTTCCTCGCTGTAATCTGGCCGCTTGTGACTCACGAAGGTGAGCAAAATAGCCTGCGTGCGCTGCGTAACTGCCGACAGCTTCGGCGGTCAATATTTGGAAATGACGCTGCGAGTGCCATCGCCGAGCTGCCGGAAGGCCCGAGGGAGGTTCTGCTGCATGAAATGGCTTCGCACGGTGATGTGGATGGACTCGACCTCGCGACGGCCCTCGCAAAGATGGATCCTCATGCTGATGTGCAGTTGTCCGTTGTTAGTGCTCTGTCGTTTCGGCGCGCTGATTACCATATTGCTGAGATCCTTCGGACGGCCTCGGACGCCACACTAGATCAGATCGTGAGGCAACGAATTCTGGATGTTGACGAAGTTGCAGATTCTCAGTGTCGCGAACGTCTTGCACAGGCGCAGCAGCGCTCAGTTGAGGCGGATACGGATTACGATAAGCTCCAACGGATCGCTCGTGCACCATACGATGAGACGCAGGAATCCACGTTGTACAGGGTGCTGTCAACGATGGATATCAGGCTCGGGGACCGAGACGTCAGCTCGCTTGCTGAGACGTTGCGGACACATTATCCCTTCGTTGTAGCCAAAGCCCTCATAGCCCGGGTGCTTGAAGGACGGTCGCTATTTCACCACGCTGCAGAAATTGTCTCTGCTGGAAGGGTCGTCGAGGATGATGACTCGCTACTGAAGATCGCACAGGAGGACTTAGACCAGTACAGCCAGCGTGCTTCCATCGCCGCTGTGGTGCTTGGCCCTCGCTCGTCGGCCGTGTTGCTTGACATGCTGTTCGAACTTGAACCAAGACGTAAGGTGAACGGCGCGTGGGACCCAGAGGTGAACAGGCTATTTCGTGGCCTTGAAGGAAGACTGGCGCTCGCACCTGCCGAAAGTATTCTTGAGGCTGTACAGGCGCGGTCTGCGTCAGCGTCAGTTTCGCAGATGGCGCTGATGGCTGAGGTGTTGTTCCGATGTCGCGGAGAGCAATCGAGTCACGATCGACCTTTCAGTGACACAGTAAAAGGCAGTATCTCCGGTCTTATGGAAGAGTGGGCATACCGAATGCTGGCGTCCGGCGAGGCGACGAGGATGCAGACGGCGAGTCTCGTGAAACTTGCCACCTGTGCGCCATCTGGCCAACTCTTGCCAGTCCTTCAGGCGCTGCTCGATGACAATCTTCGGCGCCTTCGAGCCTTCCGCGAGCAGGCGGAAGCGGAGAGCTGGCGACCTGGGAATGCAGTGGATGAAGCGCGTACACCTCATACCCATGAATATGCGCGGGCCTTTCGAGCACTCAAGCATCCGGATACTAGGCACATCCTGTACAGCTATCTTGACGATTCGAATTTTGGCGAAGAGGCCACAGGTGTACTTGTCGAGCATTGGCTGCTCACCAACGAACCTCCGTCGGTTGAAACTCGCCTGTTTGGCAGGCTCGATTTTTCAGGTGTTCCAGCACGACGGGCAGCTCGCATCGCCGATCCCGTAGAAACTTGCGAGGAGGCCGACACCATATTCGCGGTGATCCAAAGCTTGCTCGAAGGAGACCGCGACGATCAGCATCGACTTGCCGTTGCGCTTGGCACACGGGCTGTGCGCCTTCCTCACGGTAAGTGGAGCAGCGTGGTTAAACAACTGCTTGGGTTGGCCCTACCGCGCGCTCGTTGCTCGTTGTTAGTGAATCTCTGTCTTTCAGGCGAGATTCTCTCGCTTGATGAAGTGACACGCGGCATCTCCGACACATTGGAAGAAGCCAAGTCGCACACATGGATCCTCTCTCAAAGCGATGGGTACGAACTCAGGCAATGGTTGCAGCTCTTACCGTTTACGGACAGAGCACGCGTTGGTCTTGATTTGCTGACAACTTTACCTGAATCGTTCCAACACCCTCACATGCTCGAGGATGTAGTGTTTGCATGCGGGAGCCTGGCCGACGAAGAGGGCGGCTGTTGCCTGTTCAGGCTAGCAGTGTTGGTTCCTGCCTTTTACGGTGATCACAGTTGGCTCCGCACAATTTTCCGACTGGCTACGGGTGCTCTGGATATCGCGCATCAACTGGTAGATCTTGCTGTGCAAGGTGCTTTCGAGCAGAAGGGGCTCGATCACTGGTTCGTCGCACGCGAAATCGCTGGGTTGCTAGAAGCACATGCCGACGTCCGAGGCCGTACCTATGCGCTGCTCGCAGATGGTCCCGCAACGCCGGGTTTGGTACTCCTTGCGAGAGCGATATCCGAAGCGCCCGATATGCCAGGACTTTTGCTGCTTGTGCGGGCAGAAATCTTGACGGGCCGCAATTTCGCGGGCTATCGCTCCGTCGAGCATGTTGCAACTGAGCGTGTCCCCTCACGCGATTGGTCGGGCGCTTTCGAAATCTTGCCCGCACCCGTCGCTGAGCTGAGGCGAGATCTCTTGGCGATGTGCACGGACGGTGGTCCGTCCGACGTGCCTGCACGATACCTGCGAGAAATTGATGAAATCAGAGACATACACGGGCTGCCTGAAGGCGAACCGCGTCACCCAGATTTCGCCTCTGGTGTTAGTTGGCCGCTTCTAATCGCGCGCGAACCGGATTAGGGGCTTACTGACGATTCGCCGACAACTTGAGCCTGAATACATGTTCTTGATACCGCATTTGAGTCAATGACCGCTGTGGAACCTAAGCGCCAGTGACCGCTTCTGGCTGATTTCTGTCTGTCGCGAGGGGGCAGAAATCGGCCAGATACAGACGGTTGATCAGGCCCGCTTCCAATCGGATCTCCAAGGCTTTTGATCAACAGTGCCATTAAAATAATTCCCGGTTTTTTCAACAACTAGGGATAGAAGCGCAAAGCTGGACAAAAAAGGAGGGTGCAGAAGGGATTGATTTTCGGTGTTCGTGGGTACTTGGGTTTCACTGGTAGTTAAGTGTGAGGATAAGGTAGGATGCGAGCCATTTCATTAAAAAATCCTACTAAGCAATGGAGTTGAAGGGGGGGGCATGAAGTCGTTATTTCCTAGTCATTTTGCTAGTGACCAAAACAGAATTAGTAATTTATGGGCGGAGTGCATATTCGTCTTTGATACAAATGTCCTGACCGGGATGTACAAATACTCCGATGAAACACGCGATGCTCTTTATCAAGTTATAGAATCACTTGGCGAAAGATTGTGGATTCCTTATCAAGTTATGCTTGAGTATTTAGACAATCGTGCAAAAATTGTGCACGACCAATCGAAACTATACACTTCAGCAATTAGTAAGCTCGAAGAATTCAAGGCCGAATTGGAGATGCCAACTCGCCATCCATTTGTATCTAAAGATATTTACGAAGACTTTTGCAGGTCTACTGAAAAGGTTTTGGACGATCTAAAAGATCGAAGAGATCTGCATGAAGGTAGAATTACAGATGATGATGTCAAAGCACGACTAGCTGAGCTGCTAGAGGGAAAAGTCGGACCAAAATATTCCGCTGAAAAATTAAATGCCCTAGTGATAGAAGGCGATATTCGATATTCGCAAAAAATACCACCAGGATTCGAAGATAGAGATAAGCATAAAGGCTCAGTGCTTACAAAAGAAATCAACAAACGATATGGGGATTTGGTTTTTTGGAATCAGATTTTAGACAAGTCAAAAGAATCTTCAATTTCAGTAATTCTTGTTACTGGTGAAAGAAAAGAAGATTGGTGGTCGATCTGCGGAGGCAAAACAATTGGCCCTCTTCCGGAGTTGATGGACGAATTCTTTGAATCTACTGGTAAAGATTTTTACATATACTCAACTCACAGCTTCTTGAAGCTTGCGAATGAATACCTCCACCAGCATACATCTCCTGCGGCTGTTGAAGAGGTAAGAGACTCATTCATTAACGAGAAACAACTTTCACTTCTAGAGCGAGATCTGTCCTCTCCTGAAGACGAGGTTGACGAAGTTGCGGTGGACAACTCTGCGTCGCGGAAATACGACGTAAGTTACTATCAGCGAGAAGAGTTATTGATTGCGGCATCGATCACTCAAATGGATCTTGTGATACAAAACTTGCGCGACAAACTATCTGAAGCCGAATTAGTATCCTCTCCTTCAGTAGTGACGATTTATAAGGGGCGGCTGGGCTATTCATTGAGAAGGCGGAAATCATTACGCATGAAGCAGCGATACTGTGCTCGTAGAATATCCCAGATGCTAGATGATTTAATTTGAAATTTAGCAAAGTTGCATAAATAGATACGCCGCAGTGAGTTGGATCGAGCAAGACTGAGGTGAACTTGATCTCCCTCAGGGGGCCGCTACCCTACGGATGTTTGCTAAGCTGCGCGTATCATTTTTTGCTCCATCACTCTAAACCGATTTAGCAGATAACAATCTTTGGTTGAATATAAATTATTCAAAGATGTGATCAGTACAAGCATTTTAAGTGTTGTAGCTGGCCTTATGAGTCATGGGCCTTATCTAAATAATCAAACATTGTCGCCAAATTTTTCTTTATTAGATAGAGGGAGAGCATTAAAAAGCATATCGCCAAAATCACGAGAAACGCGCAAATTACTACGGATGTAACACTTTCAAACAAACCAATGGTTAGTTGGGCCACTGATGCTAAAAAGCTAAATGAGATTGTGTAAAAGAGTATGTTGCTCAATCTTCGTAGCGGTCGAAACAGAGGGGGATAGTTTTCATGACCATTTAGCTCCCTTCCGTCAAGCCAGTCCTGCTTGTATTTTGCGGAGTCATAAACCTCTTTCTTCATATTTACAATGATGAAAGTTTTAGCGGACATCAAAAACCCACCAAGCGCTAAAAATCCTGTAAAAAGGCTTCCTCTCAAATTTTTTGCATAGAAATCAAAAATCTTATTAGTTGTCCCTGGCTCTAAATATAAAAACCCTCTCAGGTGAATCTCTTTGGAGGTCGCCATAATCAAAACAACATAAAGCAATGCAGTAATGATCACTGCCACAACAAACGCCCAGCATTCCTTGCTGTTAATTTGATAGTTTCTTTGAGAAGACATGTTTGTAGTCCTTTTCGCATTTCTCTTTGAGATCTTGAAACAAGTTGCAGCCTTTGATGTCGTTCATTTTGAAGGTGAGCAATTTTTTGATGAATTCATCATAGCTCAACTCCCCAAAATTCGCAGGAATATCCATAATTTTTACAGAAATCGGCTCATCTTGGTCATCGAGCACTTCGACTCTGGCAGTTTTGTTTTTAATGCCAGGTATCATGTTCTGTATACCTTTTATGATTAAATTCGAATCTACTGAGCTATCGAAGCGCACATGATGCTGGACCTTTTCTATAAGACCTTGCAGGGGTGATTCGTCACGCAAAGAGGCTTCGATGGAAGATATTTCGTACTTGAAGGATCGTATAGTTTTATATTTCTCTAAAACTTTCTCGATATCTTTCGATTGAATAATTATGTCAAATGCCATTCCAGGGAAAAAACGACTATTGATAGCTTTCAGCTGTTTTGCTGGTACAGCATCTCTGCCCCCGAGAGTTGAGATCTCTGCGGCTCTTTTGGCTTCTAATTTGCGCCTATAAAGACTAGTGATCATTGAGCCGAAATTAGGAGTGGTGCATGACCCGTGATGATATTGATAAATCCCCAAGCCATTGGCTTTGTTGATCAACAAGAAGTTGAATTCAGCTATTTTCTCCAGATTAGACAAATCCGAAATTTTGATTTCTAGACTGCTCCCGTTATTTACTAACGATGTAAATTTTTTTTGATTTTTTATTGTTATGACCGTTCCATATATGTAGTTTTCGTCTTGGTCGATTATGATTTTTCTCGAGCTATCCGTGCGAATCGGAAAATCAATATCAGTCCCTACTAAGGAATCGAAAAAGCTTGAGAGTTCGATATCGCTTTTTTTTGTTGAGAAGGAAAAACCATAATTTTTAAGGATGTACATTTTTTGCTCAATTTCCTTTTGATTCTCTAAAAACTATTTTATGCGTTATGCGGCAATTTGACATTACCAGCAGGGTTGGAAGATAGAGCAAATCTCAACGCCTAGGAACCAAATTTTGACCCGGACGACTCCCGATGGCCGCTCTCTGCCGGTCATGTTTGCTGAGGGGACAGGTCAAATCCGGTGCAAACTGCTGGTTAGGTGGATTGCAATTGGGGGGGGCAAGTCCGTGCAATTACCCAGGTGTCAACGGATCTGGAGAGTTGGCCCCAACCAGCGGCGAGTTCAGCTGTCTTTGCGCCCCCGTTACTCAAGGACTGTACCCATGCCAGATAACTCTGAAGCCAACATTGCCACAGCAGACGCTCACAATCTGCTCCTGCACAACCAGCACGCCATTAGTGCGGCCATTGAAGAGATGACAAAGTGGCTCCCTGAGAATGGAGTGGGGAGTGTCGCCACTAACGCAATTGCGGCCATGGAAACGCTGGAGACGAATGCTCAAGGCATCACAGATGCCATAATGCGACTGAGGCAGTTATAGGCATCACCTAACTCCCGTAGCCCCTCCTTCATGAGCGAGTCCCGACCGTTTTCTGCCTGTCGTAACCGGGTGAATCTACAACCTATACCGGCCCGTCATAGCCGGCAGATATTGATATAGCGAACAGCTAAGGGAGCATGTCCCGTTGATTTGATCTCGCAGCGGGTGCTGTCCAGCTGCGAAGCCGAGTCAAGGTAAGCGAACGGCTAACCGATTCATTGATGGGAGGTCAGGCCTGGTGGTCACTCGTTTTACGCGATGAACTTGGCGAAAGTCGGGCTTCGAATTACCCGCGTAATCAAGCAGCGTGGAAGAACCTATGCCGGGGGAGTGACGTTCCACAAGTTAGGCAAGGGATCAGTTCTCTGCGCAGCCGCGATAGGGGTGACACCTGCATCCGGCCAGTGCCAGTGAGCAATTTCTAGCGCTTCGACGTTCGTTATGGGCTCTCCGATCATCATGCAAATTGTTTTGCCGTTACGGGTAATGCGCCAAGCGACAAGGCGTGGCGCCTGGTCGTTCTCGGCCAACTCGGCCAGCAACTCCAGGCGGTGGGTGCGTACAAATTGTCGAACATCGTCGGTAAGCTGACTTTTGGGGGAGACGACTATGCGCTCCCCCTTAGCCTTGGCGAAAATTCCATGTCGATGGAGAAAATCAATCGCGGCGCCCATCAGAGTTCTTCCGTGTCGAAGTCGTCGAAGATCGGCGGGGCGCCGAAGGTGCTCATTTCTTCTTGAAGATGCTCACTGTTTTTTGTGAGCACCTTTGAGATGTCTTGAGCATCTTTGGGCAGCACCCAGCACCAGCCACTTTTCATTCCACGTTTAACTGCAATGACACCGAGATGATTTTTTGCGCGCTTGACTGTCGCCCAAGAGCAGCCCGCACTTTTTGCATCTTCAACAATCTTTTCAGTAGCGATGGGACCGTCCTTGAGTTCTTCCTGAAGAAACTGGCAGGCACTCTCCAGCGCGTTGTGCTTTTCATGGGCTTCGGATTCGGAGTTCTCTGTTCGCTCTGCATTGGCCAGGATGTCGCGGGCACTGCCATCGATCTTGTCACCCCATTGGACGCAGGTAGTTTCGATGCCATTGCCAATAGTGCAACTCTCTATGAAATATTCCACTCCGCCCTGATCGTTGCTGATATTTGACTTGGCGTGAGCGAGCACACGGGTGTTCGAGTTTTCCTGTTTGGCGGCCACTAGGACCGTGCGGGCTAATGCAGCGAAAGCTTGACTGCCGATCACCCGTTCAGCAGGAATGCCGCTGCTGCTTCCCTTGCTGAAGTGGCTGATGCCGAGCACGGCACAGCTGTGCTTCTCGGCGAAGTCCACGACCCCCTGCAATCCCCGCCGAACATCATTGGCACGGTGCATATCGCCCTTGATTGCGCTGACGATGGGGTCGATCAACAACAAGGCAGCCCCGCCTTCGAAAGTTGCGATGGTTTCATTCAGCAGGTTGATATCGTTGGCCGGGTCGAAGGGCGAGCGCACGCCTGAGGCATTGATACTTGCCGTGACGAAGCGCACACGGTTCAGGTCGGCGCCAGCTGCGATCAGTCGAGGGAGCAATGTATCCGCTATATCATCCTCGCTGCTCCATATGAGTACATTTCCGGGTTTCTTGCACTGCGCACCATCAGGCCAACGGCCTCCGTTAGTTAGGGTTGCGGCTAGTCCGATGGCCACGGTGGTTTTACCGCAGCCGCCTGCTCCCGCTAGGACAGTTAACTTGCCTCGTGCTATCCAGCCAGGCCATACCCACTGGATCGGCTGCGGGGTGACGCTGGAGGCCAGGGTAAGTTCGGCATGACAATTTGTATTCGCTCTTTGTTTCTGCTGACCCGAAATTGATCCAATAGTAAGGGGCGGGGCACCGACTGTAGTGTCATTGATACTCCTCATGATGGACGCATCGGTATTTTGCAGCCTGTTGAAGATTTCCTCACAGTCTTGAATCGACGGTGGCTCATAGGGCGGGGGCTCAGAAATATTCATTGCCGAGTCCTCCATTGGCGTAAATCGTTGAAGTCGGAGAACTCCAGCGGGGCGTCGTCCGGCCAGTCAGGAAACACCAATTTGCAGCCGAGCGCGGCGGCGGCCTTGGTTGCTGCTGTCCTGCCAGGGTTGCCTTCGGTCTGGCGGTCGTCGTCGCCTCCAAGAATCAGCTCAATGTTGGGATAGCGCTGGCGCCAGTGCTCACCCACTGCTAACAGGTTGTTCGCAGACATCGCGCAGGCCACGGCATGGCCGGTTTGCTCATAGAGCGTGGCACCGGTTGCCCAGCCTTCGCAGATGTACAGCGGTTGGCCCGGTTTTGGGTGACCGATAAGCGCATAGCAACCTTTCACCCGACCACCAAACAGGAACCACTTTGAGCCGTTCGAAGCGATGCGTTGTAAGTTGACTAACTGCCCGTTGTGGTACATCGGCACCAGCAGCAGGTCGCCACGTTGGCGCAGCCCATGCGGGTGGCAGCCCTTGGCAAATAAGTAAGGATGGTAGGGATCAGCGGGGCTCGAATCGCTCAGCAGGTCACGTGCATGCTCGATGGCAGTCTGTTGACGTTGGTGCAATTCGGCCTCCCGCCGGCGTCGAGCATGCTCGATGCGTTGGGCGATCAGCTGCGCCTCGATTAGGTTGGCCGGCATGCGGCTTCTCCACTTATGCGTGGTACCTAGTTTCCAGCTGCCGAAGCAGCCCGAGGCGATGCCGTCGAGGTGCAACACATACCAGCCATTGCGGCTTCCGGGCCGGTCACCCGGAATGTGGAATCGGTGAAATTCACCATCAACTATGTGGCTAAGATTCAGAGCGCCATAGGCGGCTTGGATAGCGTCAAGGAAAGCGTTCGTAGGGTCCATTTTTGGAGCCTCCGGGGGCGATCTTCGGGCAAGCCGAGTTCGCCCCGCTGATTGCGGGTTGGCTTTTTTTCTCGTCTAAATCAACTGCTCAGGAGGTGTGCAGGATGGTAAGGAGGCTGTTAGGCAACTTCTTCTCGGCTTTCCCGGATACGAGCATCCCTCCAAGTCAGCACCTCAGATTCGATCCAGACAGCAGACTTCGGTCCGAGCATGACTTGCTTGGGGAACGTTCCGGAAGCGATGCGCCGATAAATCTCAGATGTGGAAAGAGTGGTCAGTGCTCGCACCTCAGGAAGTTTGATAAAACGGTGCGAGGCGTCGGATTGTTCGGGAGTGGTGGTTATGTGTGCCATGTTTAGCGACCTCATGGGTTGCGTGGGAAACATGGGGTAGATGTTGTCTAAGAAGATTTCATAGGAAAACTCCCCGACCGTAGGGAAATGGGGTTTTACGTACGATCAGGGGGTTTTTTTAGGGCGCCCCGGTTGTAATGCGTAAGCTGGTGCCGCAGATCGTATCCAATCCTTAATCTGATCGGGCTTATCTGGTAGTAATTTACGGTGCTCTTTGTACAGCTCGGCGAAAACAGATTGTGCCATTTCGCCAATGCGGATTTTTTGAGCTGTATCGTTCTGCCATAACTGTTTGGCTGTCTGCTGGGCTATTTTTCGCAGAGCACCTCTTTCTTTGTTGAGCTTCGCAAGCCCGTAAAATCGTGTATCGCCGCTACGCGCCTCAGGTGAAAGGGACGTTTCTTCCGCCGATGGATCTCCCTCGTAGCGGGCAAGGCCCGCTTTGATGGTACGCAGAAGAACTGCCGCAGGGTCATTCGCCCCCCTCAATGGTTCACCTACTTTTAGCATTTGCCAATTCGGTTCAAGCGCTTGCTCAACTTGCTTGATAAACGGGGCGGGCTTGTCTGGCTTATCCATTGTTCCGGTCTCCCAAAGGCCAGCCTCTCTAGCGTTGACAAGGCTGGCAGCGGTTTAAGTGGATTTATCCACAGCGATGGATTGAGACTAGTTGGAAATGCTTGGGAAGTTAAAATGAGGCGATCACGCCTTGCGTTTGATGCTCACCACATTGGCACTCGTGCATAGGGCGTCAATTGAGTCGGCCCAGGCCTGCATCATGTCTTCACGTTGGGGCAGATAGGTGGCGTGGTTATAGGTGTCGCGGATTTCGTCAGCGTCACCATGGGCAAGCTGGCGCTCGATCCAGTCGGAGTTATAACCTCGCCCGTTCAGTTCGGTACTCAGCAGGTGGCGGAAGCCGTGGCCGGTTTGGCGGCCTTCATATCCCATCAAGCGCAGTGCCTTGTTGATGGTGTTCTCGCTCATCGGGCGGTCCGGGTTTTGCTGACCTGGGAATAGGAGGGAGAAGCTACCGGAGATTTCGTGAAGGTGGCGCAGGATGGCAACAGCTTGGCTGGGGAGGGGCACAGCATGGGAGCGGCGGGCCTTCATACGCTCTTTGGGGATCGTCCAGGTATCACAGTCAAGATCAAATTCATCCCAGCGCGCAGCTCGTAATTCGCCAGGTCGAACAGCGGTCAGGAGCAGCAGTCGGATAGCGCAACGGGTGAAGGTGTGAATCTTGGCGATTTCGAGCTTGCTCAATAACACAGGCAGCTCGGCGAAGGTGACATGCGGATGGTGTCGGACCGCCTTTGCTGGTGCGGCTACCACGTTCAGGTCGGTGGCTGGGTTGCTCTCCACCACGCCCCGGACCAAACCGTATCGGAATATCTGGTGTAACCACTGGCGAATTTTACCAGCGGCATTGAGGGTGCCTCGTGCCTCCACCTTGCGCACTAGTTCCACCAGGTCGGGGCGGGTAATGCTGGTGATGGGGCGGGCACCAATGCTTGGGAGAAGGTCGTTTTCCAGATACAGCTTGGCTTTGTAGGCGGTGCTCTCGGCCCAGCGTGGTGCATTGTAGGAGTACCACTCCCGCGCCAGCACTTCAAAGGTCAGCTTGTCGGCCTTCTGTGCCTGTTTGGCGGCTTGGCGTTCAGAACTTGGATCGATGCCGTCTGCGAGCAATTGGCGTGCCTCCTCGCGCCGCTGGCGAGCTTTCTGAAGAGGAATAGTTGGGTATGCCCCCAAGGCCAAGCGTTTTTCTTTTTCGGAGTGGCGGTATTTCAGGCGCCAGAGCTTCGAGCCGTTCGGCATGATCTCCAAGTACAGACCATGACCGTCGCTTAGCTTGTAGGACTTTTCCTTGGATTTAGCCGCTTTGATTGTGGAGTCGGTCAGCGGAATGGTTTTGCGTGGCATTGGGGCATCTCCGTAGGGGCATGAAATAGACCGAACCGGATGTGCCCCCCGATATGCCCCCAAAGATTGGGGCATGCTAGGGAGGTATAGGAAAGCATAGACAACAAAAAACCCGCACAAGGCGGGTTCTTTGGGGCTTTCGGGTAGTTTAGACACCACCTGAAATTAATTAGTGGTGCCCAGAGACGGAATCGAACCGCCGACACGGGGATTTTCAATCCCCTGCTCTACCGACTGAGCTATCTGGGCAACGGGGCGCATTAAACTGGTTTTTCAGGGGGTCGTCAAGCAAGTTTTCAAAAAAAATTTAATTATTACCGTCGCTTACGTTCCGACCCCCGATTTTGCGGGGTTATTCCGACGGCGGCACGTAGCCTTCGGCCTTGGCGTAATCCTCGCCGGAGAAGTACTTGTCCATCTCGCCCTGAAGATATTTGCGATCTTCGGCGTTCATCATGTTCAGGCGTTTTTCGTTGATCAGCAGCGTCTGGTGTTTTTGCCAGTCGGCCCAGGCCTTGGCCGAGACGTGGTCAAAAATGTCCTGGCCCTTGGCGCCCGGAAATGGAGGGCGCTCCAAGGCGGGTAATTCTTCTTTGTACTTGCGGCACATGATGGTGCGGGTCATGACGACTCTCCTGCGTTCAATACGGCGGCCGCGCGTTCGAGCAAGGTTTTGACCGGGGCGGCAAGGCCCAGGCGCGGCGGGGTGGCGAGGTTATACCAGAGCCAGTCGGCCTCGGCCACGTGATGGCCGGACTCCTGGACCTGAACCAGACAGGGTTCGATGGATAACTGAAAATGGCTGAAGGTGTGCACCAGGCTTGGCAGTGCTTGTTGTGTGCCCAGTTCCAGCGAGTGCTGCGACGCCAGATGTTGCAGGTCGTCGAGGTCGTCGAGTTCCGGCAAGCTCCAGAGGCCGCCCCACAGGCCCGTGGACGGGCGGCGGTAAAGCAGGATCGCGCCGTCACCGTTGGCGAGCATCGGCATCAACGTGCGCTTCTGTGGGATGGCCTTGCGCGGCTTGGGGATCGGGTAGCGGGTTTCCAGGCCGAGCATGTGCGCTTCACAGCCTTTCTCCAGCGGACAGAGCAGGCAGCTCGGCTTGCTGCGGGTGCAGAGCGTGGCGCCGAGATCCATCATCGCCTGGGTGTAGGCGTTGACCCGATCATGCGGCGTAAAGCGCTCAGCGTTGGCCCAGAGCTGTTTGGCGACCTTCGGCTCCCCAGGGTAGCCCTCTTGCGCGGTAAAGCGCGCCAGCACGCGTTTGACGTTGCCGTCGAGGATCGGCGCGCGCAGGCCCATGCTGATGCTGGCGATAGCGCCGGCGGTGGACAGGCCAATGCCCGGCAAATCAGTGAGCTTTTCCACGTCTCGGGGAAATTCACCGCTGTACTGCTCGACGACGATCTTCGCGGTCTTCTGCAGATTGCGTGCACGGGTGTAGTAACCCAGGCCCGTCCACAGGTGCAGTACTTCGTCTTCCGGGGCGGCGGCCAGGGCTTCGACCGTCGGCAACGAGGCCATGAAGCGGTCGAAGTAATTCAGCACAGTGCTGACCTGGGTCTGCTGCAGCATGATTTCCGAGACCCATACCCGGTATGGGTTGATGTCCTGCTGCCAAGGCAAATCGTGTCGGCCGTGGCGGTCGAACCAGTCGAGTACCGCCGTTGAAAACTGCTCGGCTCTCATCGCTTGAACAGCCCCTTGAGTGCGTCTTTGAGTTCCGGACTGACCTTGTCGCCCAGCTTCTCATCGATTTTGTCGCTGATCCGCTCTCCCGCCAGCTTGGCGGCGACCTGTCCCATGCGTTCGTTGTCCAGTCGGCAGGCTTTGGCCCCCAGTTCCAGCGGGCCACGGCAACGCAGGGGCCATTCGATGCCGACAAACTTCTCGCCGACCTGGCAGGCCGGGTCTGGCATGTCGCTCTTGTCGCCTTCGACGACGATGCCGACGCGGTAATCCATACCCAGGACTCGCAGATCGACGTCGCCGTTGCCGTTGACGGTCATGCCCGGAATACGCACTTTCAGGTCCGGGTTGCTGGCCACGCCGTTACGGAACGTCAGGTTGCCTTTGAACTCCTGGAAGGGCGTGTCCTTGCCCCGTGGTTCGCCGCTGAGGGTTTTGCGGTTGAGCGTGGCGATGCCTTTGCACAGCTGTTGCTCGAGGTTGGCATTGAGCAGCACGCCGTTGTTGATGACGAAACTGGTGGTGCCATTGAGGGTTTCGATCAGCGCTTTCTGGCTGTTGCCGTTGCCGGTCAGGTTGCTGTTGAGCGTGACCAGGCCTTTGACCGGCGGATTCTTGCCCTGGCTCTCGAGGATCTTCTCTGCCGGGACGCGGCTGATCTTCGTCAGCAGGTTCAGCGCCGGTACCTGTTGGCGGAGGTCGAGGGTGCCGGCGGCGTTGAAGTTGCCTTCGTACAGGTTGCCGCTCAGGTTCACCAGGGTCAGCAAGCCGCCCTGGCCGGTAGCCTTGAGCGCAGCGTTTTGAATCGGCAGGTTGTCCAGGGTCAACAGGCCGAAGCTCAGGTCGGCGTCCACATCGAGTTTGCTCAGGCGCTCCACCGGCAAAAGGCGTTCGTTGCTCCAGGCCTCTTTGGTCGGCGATGGCGGCAGCGGGGTGCTGCCGGCGCCCGCCATGGCATCGGCTTCGGTACTTGCCACTTCGGCTTGGCGCACTTGCTTGGCGCTGTTGGCCTCCGCAGATTTGGGCGGCAGGTAGCGGTCGACGTTGAAGGTGTCTGCCTTGAGGGTTGCGCGCAGCGATTGCTTGGCGAAATCTTCGACGGCGATGCGACCGCTGAAGGTGCTGTCGTCGAGTTTCAGGTTGATGTTGTCGAATGCCACGCTGGTCGGCGTGCCCGTCAGCCGACTGGCCAGCTCGACCTTGGTCAGACTGCCTTCGGCCATGGCCGGGAGTTTCTGGCCGATGCTGTCGACGAATTTTGCCAGGTCAAACTGGGCGATCGAAATGCCGCCGTTGACCTGCGGAGTCTTGTCGAGGTCGTTGACCTTCAGTTCGCCCAGTGCCCGCAGCTGGTTCGCGGAGATTTTGATACCGGTCCACTCGGCGACATTGGCCGCCCTGTCCAGCAACAGTTGGCCCTGGGCAGCGAAGGTCATGGTCTTGCCTTGCAAGGGGTCGCCAGCGACTTCGCCGGACAGTTTCATGTCTTCGAATTTGTAGCGCTGCAAGGCGCGCTCGAAACGCAGCTCGCCATTCAGTTCCGTACGCACCCGCAGAACCGGTTGATTGGTGCCCAGGAATGCGGTGAGTTTGACCGGGATGTTGGTGGAATCGTGTACTGCGCCGGTGCTCAGCTGGATGCTTTCGGCGCTGAACTGCTTGCCGGTTTTTTCGTCGTTGTACTCGACGCGGGCGTTGTTGACGGTGAGGCTGTCGATATCCAGGCGCATCGGTTGCGCTGTTTTTTCTGCTTGCGCGGTCGTTTCCGGGGCCGGCTCACCGGGGTTCGCCGCAGGCGCGGTGGAAGAATCGGCAGTGGCCGGGACGGGCTTCTTGCCAACGTCTTCCCAATTGCCGTGGCCATCCTTGTCGCGATTCAGGCGCAGGTTCAGGCCTTCGACGCGCACGTCGCTCATCTGTACTTCACGGCGCAGCAGCGGCAATACGCGCACCGACAGGCCGAGCATTTGCAGGTCGGCGAAGGGCTCGGCCGGTTTGATCAGGGTCGCGACACTGGCGTCGTGCAATTCCAGGCCCAGCCACGGGAACAGGCTCCAGCCGATATCGCCATTGAGCGTCAGCTCGATGTGGGCCTTGTCGCGGGCAATCTGGCGAATCTCGTCTTTGTAGTCGTTGGGATCGAAGAGGTGGGTCAGGGCAAAGCCCAGTGCCACAATGATCAGCAACAGCCCGAGAAGTACCAGACCCAGGATTTTGCCGAACGCTTTCATGGGCGAGTCCTTGTAATTAGTCGATTTCGAAATTTAGCCGAGGAGTATAGCGCCCTGGAATGGACGACCGGTCAGCGATCACAGGGTCGATTCGTGCAGGGGTAATTTCAGTTTGGCCGCCAGCGCCTGAGCCTCCAGATGCCCGGCAGGTGCCAACAGACTGAGTGTCGCGCCCGATTGCTCGGCCATTTTTCGGGCTTCAGTCACTAGCCGTTCAGCGACCCCACGGCGACGGGTAATTTTTCGTACGCATATTTGGGACAAGTACCAAACGTCTTGGTGCCGCTGCAAGCGTGCCGCGCCGAGCAGACGATCATTGAAGCGACCAGCGATCAGCGAGCCGTCTCGCAAACAGTCTTCGATCAGTTGCGCATCCCCGGAAAACGGGGCGAACAGCCATTCGGGAGCGTCGCGGTAAATTTTCTGCAGATCCTGCTGGTCCTGGTTAGTGGCCTGGTTTAGCGGCTCAACAATGATCGGCATGGGGAATCCTGTGCAGTTAGAGGGTGCCATTTTCTGTAGGAGCTGCCGAAGGCTGCGATCTTTAATGATCAAAAGATCGCAGCCTTCGGCAGCTCCTACAGGGGAGGCGTTCACATAATGATGAGATCAGTCGACGTACTTGTCGTGATGTCAGTTTGATTTTTCTGTCAGCTGCAAATGGTAACCTTCGCCCGTTCGTCCGTCTTTCTGCGACCTGTTGTCGCGCGACAAGGTGTTCACTCAAAAAACGGTCATGCCCGCGTGCATAAAGGCCCGGGGTGAGCAGTGGCTGGCGAACCATACTAATAATTGGGGGATTCACAATGACTTCGAGCATCACGGCGGACGGCTTGAATGCCGACCAGCCTGCGTTCCTGTCCAAGGAGCGCATTATCGCCAAGCCCGGCTTCAACCGTTGGCTGGTGCCACCGGCCGCGCTGGCCATTCACCTTTGCATCGGCATGGCCTACGGATTTTCGGTGTTCTGGCTGCCGCTGTCCAAAGCGCTGGGCGTCACCGCTCCGGTCGCCTGCGCGCCGGACATGAGCTTTATCGCACAAGTCTTTTCGTCCCAGTGCGACTGGCCGATCTCGATGCTTGGCTGGATCTACACCCTGTTTTTCATCTTCCTCGGCTGCTCGGCCGCGATCTGGGGCGGCTGGCTGGAACATGCCGGGCCACGCAAGGCTGGCGTTGTATCGGCCCTGTGCTGGTGTGGTGGCCTGCTGATTTCGGCACTGGGGGTTTATACCCATCAGATCTGGTTGATGTGGATTGGCTCCGGGGTCATTGGCGGTATCGGCCTGGGTCTGGGTTACATCTCGCCGGTGTCGACTTTGATCAAGTGGTTCCCGGACAAGCGGGGCATGGCGACCGGCATGGCGATCATGGGCTTCGGTGGTGGCGCGATGGTGGGTGCGCCGTTGGCCGCAGCGCTGATGGGGCATTTTGCTTCGCCAACCAGCGTCGGTGTGTGGCAGAGCTTCCTGGTAATGGCCGCGATTTACTTCGTGTTCATGATCGGTGGCGCGTTGTCCTACCGCGTTCCGCCCACCGGCTGGAAGCCTGAAGGCTGGACGGCCCCGGCGAAAAAAGCCTCGAATGCGATGATCACCCACCGCCATGTACACGTGAATGTAGCGTGGAAAACCCCGCAATTCCGTCTGGTCTGGCTGGTGCTGTGCCTGAACGTTTCGGCCGGTATCGGCATCCTGGGCATGGCGTCGCCGCTGTTGCAGGAAGTGTTCGGTGGCAAGTTGCTGGGCAATGACCTGGCGTTCGGTCAGCTCGATGCTTCGCAACTGGCTTCCATCGCTGCCATTGCTGCCGGTTTCACCGGTTTGCTCAGCCTGTTCAACATCGGCGGACGCTTCTTCTGGGCTTCGTTCTCGGATTACCTGGGTCGTAAAAACACCTACTTCGTGTTCTTTGCCCTGGGCTTTGCGCTGTATGGACTGATTCCAAACCTCGGTCACCTGGGCAGCGTGGCGCTGTTCGTGACGGCGTTCTGCATAATTTTGTCGATGTATGGCGGTGGTTTCGCGACGGTTCCAGCGTATCTGGCCGACCTGTTCGGTACGCAAATGGTTGGCGCGATCCACGGTCGTCTGCTGACGGCATGGGCGGCTGCCGGCGTACTGGGACCGGTGCTGGTGAACTACCTGCGTGAATATCAGTTGAGCATCGGCGTCGAGCGCGCGGCAGCGTACGACATCACGCTGTATATCCTCGCCGGCCTGCTGGTGCTGGGTTTCCTGTGCAACCTGCTGGTGCGTCCGGTGGCGGACAAGTACTTCATGACCGATGCTGAACTGGCCGCCGAGCAGGCGCTGGGCCACGACAAAGGCGCTGATAGCAGCACTTCGCTGGAGTGGAAAGCGGCGCCGGGTACCAAGCCGCTGGCGATTGCGGCTTGGCTGGTGGTGGGAATTCCGCTGGCGTGGGGTGTTTGGGTGACCCTGCAGAAGACGGCGGTGCTGTTCCACTAACGCCAAACTTCTGTAGGAGCCGGCTTGCTGGCGATCAATGCGACGCGGTGTGTCAGGCACACCGCCATCGCTGGCAAGCCAGCTCCTACATGTCATGACAGGTATAGCTCCAGGGTTGATGAGTTCACTCCGTCAGCCATATCACCTCCAATGTTTCTGTTTCGCGCCCGCACGCCTATAATGGCTGCCTTTTTCGCCCAATGATTTTGCGGAGCTGGTGATGGCCGAACGTAAGGCGTCTGTCGAGCGCGACACTCTGGAAACCCAGATCAAAGCCTCGATCAACCTCGATGGCACCGGAAAGGCCCGATTCGATATCGGTGTTCCTTTTCTTGAGCACATGCTGGACCAGATCGCCCGTCACGGGTTGATCGACCTGGATATTGTCAGCAAGGGCGACCTGCATATCGATGATCACCACACCGTGGAAGACGTCGGTATCACCCTCGGCCAGGCGTTTGCCAAAGCCATCGGCGACAAGAAAGGCATCCGTCGCTACGGCCACGCCTACGTGCCGCTCGATGAAGCGCTGTCGCGTGTGGTGATCGACTTCTCCGGCCGTCCAGGCCTGCAGATGCACGTGCCGTATACCCGCGCCACCGTTGGCGGCTTCGACGTTGACCTGTTCCAGGAGTTCTTCCAGGGCTTCGTCAACCATGCGCTGGTCAGCCTGCACATCGACAACCTGCGTGGCACCAACACCCACCACCAGATCGAAACCGTGTTCAAGGCTTTCGGCCGCGCCCTGCGCATGGCCGTTGAGCTCGATGACCGCATGGCCGGGCAAATGCCTTCGACCAAGGGCGTTCTGTAATGCAGACAGTCGCGGTTATCGATTACGGCATGGGCAACCTGCACTCGGTGGCCAAGGCCCTCGAGCACGTGGGTGCCGGCAAGGTGCTGATCACCAGCGATGCCAACGTGATTCGCGAAGCCGACCGGGTGGTTTTCCCAGGCGTTGGTGCGATTCGCGATTGCATGGCGGAGATCCGTCGCCTCGGTTTTGATTCGCTGGTGCGTGAAGTCAGCCAGGATCGTCCGTTTCTCGGCATCTGCGTGGGCATGCAAGCCTTGCTCGACACCAGCGAAGAGAACGACGGCGTCGACTGCATCGGTCTGTTCCCGGGCCAGGTGAAGTTCTTCGGCAAGGACCTGCATGAAGACGGCGAACACCTGAAAGTGCCGCACATGGGCTGGAACCAGGTGAAGCAGAAGGTCAGTCACCCGCTGTGGCACGACATTCCGGACATGGCGCGTTTCTACTTCGTGCACAGCTACTACATCGCTGCCGCCAATGCGCGCCAAGTGGTCGGTGGCGGTCACTACGGTGTCGATTTCGCCGCGGCGCTGGCCGAAGGCTCGCGTTTCGCCGTGCAGTTCCACCCGGAGAAAAGCCATACCCATGGCCTGCAGTTGCTGCAGAACTTCGCTGCGTGGGACGGTCGCTGGTAAATGGCCGTCAAGAAAAAGCCGCCGATTCTGACCCTCACTCCCGAGCAGGAGAGCGAGGCCAATCACAAGATCAAGCGTTTCATGGAAGACCGCTTCGAACTCGACCTGGGTACATTCGAGGCGGCCGAGATTCTTGAGCTGTTTACCCGCGAAATTGCTCCGCACTATTACAACAGGGCGATTTTCGATGTGCAGACGCACCTCAAAGAGAGGTTCGAAAGCATCGAAAGCGACCTGTGGGCGCTCGAGAAAAACTGATTTCCGAGCCAAGCTGAACATTCAATTTTGAAGGTTTGCCAGATGCTGATTATTCCCGCTATCGATCTTAAAGACGGTGCCTGTGTTCGTCTGCGCCAGGGCCGCATGGAAGATTCCACAGTGTTCTCCGATGACCCGGTGAGCATGGCTGCCAAGTGGGTGGAGGGCGGTTGCCGCCGTCTGCATCTGGTCGACTTGAACGGCGCCTTCGAAGGTCAGCCGGTCAACGGCGAAGTGGTCACCGCCATCGCCAAGCGTTACCCGAACCTGCCGATCCAGATCGGTGGCGGTATCCGCTCCCTGGAAACCATCGAACACTACGTGAAAGCGGGCGTGAGCTACGTGATCATCGGCACCAAAGCCGTGAAAGACCCGGCTTTCGTCGCCGAAGCCTGCCGCGCTTTCCCGGGCAAAATCATTGTGGGTCTGGATGCCAAGGACGGTTTCGTGGCCACTGACGGCTGGGCTGAAATCAGCACCGTTCAGGTGATCGATCTGGCCAGGCAGTTTGAAGCTGACGGCGTGTCTTCGATCGTTTACACCGACATCGCCAAAGACGGCATGATGCAGGGCTGCAACGTACCGTTCACCGCCGCGCTGGCGGCAGCCACGAAGATCCCGGTGATCGCGTCCGGCGGTATCCATAACCTCGGTGACATCAAGTCGCTGCTCGACGCCAAGGCGCCGGGCATCATCGGCGCGATCACCGGCCGTGCGATCTACGAAGGCACCCTCGACGTCGCTGAAGCGCAAGCTTTCTGCGATTCGTACAAAGGCTGAGGACTGACCATGGCGCTGGCCAAACGCATCATCCCTTGCCTGGACGTGGACAACGGCCGGGTGGTCAAGGGTGTGAAATTCGAAAACATCCGCGACGCCGGTGACCCGGTGGAAATCGCCCGTCGTTACGACGAGCAGGGTGCCGACGAAATTACCTTTCTCGACATCACTGCCAGCGTCGACGGCCGCGACACCACGTTGCACACCGTTGAACGCATGGCCAGCCAGGTGTTCATCCCGCTGACTGTGGGCGGTGGCGTTCGCACCGTGCAAGACATCCGCAACCTGCTCAATGCCGGTGCGGACAAGGTGTCAATCAATACCGCGGCGGTGTTCAATCCGGAGTTTGTCGGCGAAGCCGCTCAGCATTTCGGCTCGCAGTGCATCGTCGTTGCCATCGACGCGAAGAAGGTTTCCGGACCGGGCGAAACCCCGCGCTGGGAAATTTTCACCCACGGTGGTCGCAAGCCAACCGGCTTGGACGCTGTCGAATGGGCGAAGAAGATGGAAGGCCTGGGTGCCGGTGAAATCCTGCTGACCAGCATGGATCAGGACGGCATGAAGAACGGCTTTGACCTGGGCGTTACCCGTGCCATCAGCGATGCGCTGGGTATTCCGGTGATTGCTTCCGGCGGCGTCGGCAACCTGCAGCATCTGGCGGACGGCATTCTCGAAGGTCACGCGAGCGCGGTACTGGCGGCGAGTATTTTCCACTTCGGCGAATACACCGTGCAGGAAGCCAAGGCCTACATGGCTCATCGCGCAATTGTGATGCGTTAAACAAACCGATGCAGGCCAGTGGACATCATGGCGGGCTCAAGGCACTCTTGAGTACGCCAAGGATTTCGGTAGCCAGACATGCTTAAACGCTTTCTACTCGTTCTCGCCAGCGCTGGCCTGTTGTTGATCAACGGGGCACATGCCAAAGACAGCCCCGATAGCGACCTGGTGTTGCTCACGGAAAATTTCCCTCCGTACAACATGGCGAAGAACGGCAAGAACTTCGCTCAGGACGAAAATATCAATGGCATCGCCGTGGACATCGTCCGCGAGATGTTCAAGCGCGCCGACATTACCTACAGCCTGACGCTGCGTTTCCCTTGGGAGCGTGTCTACAAACTCGCCCTGGAAAACCCCGGATATGGTGCGTTCGTGATGGCGCGATTGCCCGATCGCGAGAGGCTCTTCAAGTGGGTCGGGCCGATCGGTCCGGATGACTGGATCATGCTGGCCAAGGCGGACAGCAAAATCACCCTCGAAACCCTGGATGATGCGCGCAAGTACAAGATCGGCGCGTACAAGGGCGACGCCATTGCCATGACGTTGGCCAAGCAAGGTTTGAACCCTGTGGTGGTTTTGCGCGATCAGGACAACGCGAAGAAGCTGGTTAGCGGCCAGATCGATCTGTGGGCCACTGGCGATCCGGCTGGACGCTATCTGGCACGTCAGGAAGGCGTGAGCGGGCTCAAGACGGTGCTGCGCTTCAACAGCGCCGAACTCTATCTGGCGTTGAACAAGGACGTGTCAGACGAAACAGTCGCCAGGCTGCAGGCCGCGCTGGATCAGTTGCGCAAGGATGGCGTGGTGGACGAGATCATGGCGAAGTATCTTTAGCGCCTGTTAAAAGATCGCAGCCATCGGCAGCTCCTGCGTTGGGCAATTTCCCGTAGGAGATGCCGAAGGCTGCGATCTTTCAGCGATAAACCCCATCCTTACCATGCGCCGCCGTTGCCCGATTGCCGCGCACACTGATCATTTGCCTGATATCAATCCACTCGATTCCCTGAGTCTTGAGTTTGGGCAGTTCCCGCTCCAGCACTGCCAGCGTCTGCGGATACGGATGCCCGATCATCACCGCTGAGCCTTGCTTGCGCGCAAGACTGATTGCCGTCTGAAGTTGTGTGAAGATCGCCGCTTCCGTTGCCTCATCATCCAGAAAGACATCTCGCGAAACGCTCGCCAACCCGATCTTCTGCGCTTCGGCTGCCGCGACGGTTTGCGCGCTGGTGCGGCTATCGACGAAGAACTTGTGGCGGCGCTGCAAGTCCGCCATCAGCCAGGCCATGGCCGGTCGCTGAGCGGTCATGCGGCTGCCCATGTGGTTGTTGATGCCGCTGGTGTACGGGACCATTTTGAGTGCGGCGTTCAGGCGTGTTTCCAGTTCGTCGATGGGCAAGTCAGGGTGCCAGGCGAACGGCCCGGTGGCCGGGTCCATCGGCATGTGCAGGATCACGATCTTGCCGGCGCGATGGGCCTCGCGGGCGAATTCGGTGGCGTGGGGTGTGTCGGGCATGATCGCCGTGGTCACCGGGCCGGGCAGGGCCAGCACGCGGCGATCCCGGGGCAGGTTCTGCCCCAGGTCGTCGATGATCAGGCTCAGGTAGGCCTTATGAGGCGTTTGATTCGCGGGCTGTGCAAATGCACTACCCGCCAGGAAACACATCAGACCGATCAGTAACCGCAGAAACATCTCAGCGGCCGGACGTGATGCTCAGCCCTTTGAGCAGGCTCAGGGCCTGGGCCAATTGGTAATCGTCGTCCTGTGGCATCGGCTTGGCCTTGCCGCCGGAACCGGTCGGTTTGTCGGCGCCGCCGTTGCCGTTGCCCAGGTGGCCCTGCAAGTCAGCTTCCTTGAAGTAATCGTTGTCCTGCTCGCTGGTGATCTTGGCCTTGCGCACTTCGATGTCCGGCACGATGCCTTGAGCCTGGATCGAGCGGCCATTCGGCGTGTAGTACAACGCCGTGGTGATCTTCAGTGCGCGGTCGTTGTTCAACGGCAGCACGGTTTGTACCGAGCCTTTGCCGAAGCTGGTGGTGCCCATGACGACGGCGCGTTTCTGGTCCTGCAGCGCACCGGCGACGATTTCCGATGCCGAGGCACTGCCGCCGTTGATCAGCACGACCATCGGCACGGCTTCGCTTTCATCTTTACCCGTTGCGGAGAAGCGCAGTTCCGAGTTGGCGATGCGGCCCTTGGTATAGACGATCAGGCCCTTGGTGATGAAGTGGTCGACCACTTCCACCGCTGCTTGCAGCACACCGCCAGGGTTGTTGCGCAGGTCGAGGATGATGCCTTTGAGCTTCTTGCCATTGTCTTTGCGTAACTTGGCGAGGGCCTTGGAAACCTCTTCGCCGGTCTTGACCTGGAACTGGGTGATGCGGATGTAGCCGTAACCGGATTCCAGCAACTGGCTCTTCACGCTTTTCACTTGAATGACGGCGCGGGCCAGCGTGACGTCGAACGGCGTGCCACCATCGCGTACAAGGGTCAGCGTGATTTTTTCGCCGATCTTGCCGCGCATCTTGTCCACGGCCTCGGTCATGCTCTGGCCCCGGGTTGGCTGGCCGTTGATCTTGACGATGAAGTCGCCGGCCTGAATGCCTGCCTTGGAAGCCGGGGTGTCATCGATTGGCGATACGACTTTGATGAAGCCATCTTCAGCGCCGACTTCGATACCCAGCCCGCCGAACTCGCCGCTGGTGCTTTCCTGCAGCTCGGCGAAATCTTCCGGGCCAAGGTAAGCGGAGTGCGGGTCGAGGTTGCTGAGCATGCCCTTGATGGCGTTTTCCAGGAGGGTCTTGTCATCCACTGGCTCGACATACGCGGCCTTGATCCGGTCCATCACCTCGGCAAACGTGCGCAACTCATCCAATGGCAAGGGCGCCTTGGTGGTCGCAGCAGTGCCCGCAGGCGCGACCGCCGGGGCTGGTTGAGCGGCAAACGCCAAAGGCGCGCCGATCACCAGGGCGATCGTCAGGGCCAGCGAGGTAAGGCGGGACAGATGCAGCATGTCGAACGAACTCCTGAATTAGATGGCGCGCTTATCCTTGCGCGCGGCACCATTGTGCCGGATCACTCGGGTGACCCTGCTGGCGAATCGCAAAATACAGCGCTGGGGTGTCCTGTCCGCCACTGTTACCGACAGTGGAGATGGACTCACCGGCTTTAACCACATCACCCGCAGACTTGAGCAGCGTCTGGTTGTGACCATACAGACTCAAAAAACCGTTGCCGTGGTCGAGGATCACCAGCAACCCGGCACCTCGCAGCCAGTCGGCAAACACTACGCGACCGCCATGCACCGCATGCACGGTACTGCCGGCAGACGCACTGATCATCACGCCGTCCCACTTGGTCCGGGTATCGTCGCCACGGCTTTCACCAAAACGTGCCAACAGTCGACCATCGACAGGCCATGGAAGTTTGCCGCGGGTTGACGCAAAAGGGCCACCAAAGGTTTCGCCGGAACTGGAAACCAGCGCTCCGGGTGACGATCTGGCCGGTTTGCGTGGGGCGTCATCGCTGGCATCTGCCTGCGCCTGGGCCTCACGTAAACGCTTTTTTTCGGCTTCCTGCTGGGCAATCAGCGCTTTTTGCCGCGCTTCTTCTGCCTCACGAGCCTGGCGAGCCAGGGTTTCTTCGATGGTTTTAAGGACTTTAGACAGGTCTGCCTGATCCTGCTCGCGGGCTGCCAGCTTCTGGTCGCGAGCCTTCACATCATCATTGAGCTTGGCCAGCACTCGCTGGCGCTCCTGGCGGACTTTGTCGAGTTCGTCGCGCTGGGTGTCGAGACTGCTTTTCTGCACCAGCAGTTGCGCTTGCTGCAAGGCGATGTCTTTTTCGACATTGGCCAGCTGGCGCAGGGTTTCGTTGAAGTTCTTCAACTGCTCCAGGCGGGCTTGGCTCAGGTAATCGTAATAGGTGAGGGTGCGGGCGAATTTTTCCGGATTCTGCTGGTTGAGCAGCAGCTTCAGGTACTCCTGGCGACCGTTCTGGTAGGCCGCACGGGCCTGAATGGCGATCAGGTGTTGTTGTTCAGTGCGCGCGCTCTGGAGTTTTTTTTTCTCGGCATCGAGTCGCTGCAACTCGGATTCGCTTTTCTTCAGCTCTTTTTGCAGGGTTTCGACCTGCTTTTCGAGCTTGCCCATCTCGGTTTCAGTGCCCTTGAGCTCTTTTTGCACGCCGGCTTTTTCTTCCTGGATCTTGCCCAGCAGTTTTTTCAGCTCGGCGATGTCCTGACGCGTGGCGTCCAACTGTTGTTGGGTGTCCGCACGCTCGTCAGCGAAAGCCGGTTGGAGCAGGCAGGTCAGGGCGAGGGCAATCAGGACGCGAAGCATAGGGGCGGGCGGCACCAGGGAAAGGGACGGCCTAGTATGCCCGCCATGGGCGGCAAAAAAAATGCCCATTTCTGACTGTGTGATAACTGGCCCCAACGTCAGGTTGAATTTCATTTCGAAAACACCACAAACCACTGTGGGAGCTGGCTTGCCAGCGATTGCGTCGGCACATTCAACATACCGTTGGTGCCAGATTGCTATCGCTGGCAAGCCAGCTCCTACAGGATTTAATGGCGGTTGGGATATCCCCGTTACACCAGAATCGAAGTCCCGGTCATTTCCTTCGGCTGCTCCAGACCCAGCAGCTTCAGCATGGTCGGCGCCACGTCCGCCAACACACCGCCTTCACGGACTTTCAGGTCGCGTTTGCCGACATAGATGAAAGGCACCGGCTCAGTGGTGTGCGCAGTGTGCGCCTGGCCGGTGGTTTCATCGGACATTTGCTCGACGTTGCCGTGGTCAGCCGTGATCAGCGCTTCGCCGCCGACTTTTTCCAGTGCTTCGACGATGCGTCCAACGCACTGGTCCAGGCATTCAACGGCTTTGACGGCGGCGTCGAACACACCGCTGTGGCCAACCATGTCACCGTTGGCGTAGTTGACCACGATCACGTCGTAACGCTGGTTTTCGATGGCATCGACGATGCGGTCGGTGACTTCCGGTGCGCTCATTTCCGGCTGCAAGTCGTAGGTGGCGACTTTCGGCGACGGGATCAGGATGCGTTCTTCGCCGGGGAACGGTTCTTCGCGACCGCCGGAGAAGAAGAAGGTCACGTGGGCATATTTTTCGGTTTCGGCGATGCGCAGTTGGGTCTTGCCGTTTTTCGCCAGGTAATCGCCCAGCACGTTTTCCAGGCTGCCGGCAGCGAAGGCCGACGGCGCAGGGATGCTGGCGGCGTACTGGGTCAGCATGACGTAGCCGGACAGCTTTGGCTGGCGCGCACGTTCGAAGTCGCTGAAATCGTCTTCGACGAACACGCGGGTCAGCTCGCGGGCGCGGTCAGCGCGGAAATTCATGAACACCACGGCATCGCCGTTTTCGACTTTCACCGGCTCGCCGATGGAAGTGGCTTTGACGAATTCGTCACTCTCGCCACGCGCGTAAGCCGCTTGCAAGCCTTCCTGGGCGGTGGCGGCGTTGAACTCGCCGTGGCCGTCAACGATCAGGTTATAGGCCTGGGACACGCGGTCCCAGCGGTTGTCGCGGTCCATGGCGTAGTAGCGGCCGATGATGCTGGCGATCCGTCCTTTGCCGAGCGCCTGGAACGTGGCGTCGAGCAACTCGATGGACGATTGTGCGCTTTTCGGCGGGGTGTCGCGGCCGTCGAGAAAGGCGTGCAGATAGATCTTTTCGGCGCCGCGCTTGTAGGCCAGTTCGGCCATGGCAACCAGGTGGTCCTGGTGGCTGTGCACGCCGCCATCGGACAGCAGGCCCATGAAGTGCACGGCTTTACCGGCAGCGACAGCCTTGTCCACCGCGGCGCAGATGGTCGGGTTCTCGAAGAATTCGCCGTCGCGGATCGATTTGGTCACGCGTGTGAAGTCCTGATACACCACGCGGCCAGCGCCGAGGTTCATGTGGCCGACTTCGGAGTTGCCCATCTGGCCATCCGGCAGACCGACGTCCATGCCGCTGCCCGAGATCAGGCCGTTTGGCACGGTGGCCCACAGGCGATCCAGCACAGGCTTCTTCGCAGCAAAGATAGCGTTGGATTCGGGGTTATCACTGTGACCGAAGCCGTCGAGAATCATCAGGACCAAAGGTTTAGGCGTGGTAGTCATGGAATCCACTCGTGGCTGAGGTAAAAGGGGTAATGAAAAAAGGGAGTCGCAGTTTAATGCGAAGTTCCGGCCACGTCACCGCCGGACGGGGTTTGGCCCACCATAGTGGCTGTGTATACTGGCCGACATTTTAACGCCCTGGAACCTCCTTCGATGGTTGCTCACCTGATTGAATTTGCCACTAACCACTACATTCTCGTCGGTATCTTCGTCGTACTGCTGGCGTTGCTCATTGCCTATCAAATGCAGGGCGGCGGCCGTAGCCTGAGCACCGGCGAACTGACCGGGCTGGTCAACAAGGACGCAGGCGTGGTGATCGACATTCGTCCGACCAAGGATTTCGCCGCCGGTCACATTGTCGGCGCGCTGAACATTCCTCAGGACAAACTGACCGCTCGCGTCGGTGAACTGGAAAAACACAAGGCCAAGACCATCATTCTGGTCGACGCCATGGGCCAGACTGCTGGCACTCACGCCCGCGAACTGATGAAATCCGGCTTCACGGCCGCCAAGCTGTCCGGTGGTATCTCCAGCTGGAAAGCCGATAATCTGCCGTTGGTGAAGTGAGATGAACAACGTCGTCGTCTACTCCAGCGATTACTGCCCTTACTGTTCGCGAGCCAAGTACCTGCTCGAGAACAAAGGCGTGGCCTTCGAAGAGATCAAGGTCGATGGCAAGCCGCAGGTGCGCGCCGCCATGGCTCAGAAAGCCGGACGCACGTCCGTGCCGCAGATCTGGATCGGCAGCACCCACGTCGGTGGTTGCGATGATTTGTTCGCCCTGGAGCGCGCCGGCAAGCTCGACGCGCTGCTCAAGGCCTGAATTCCATACCCTATAAAAGCCCTAGATCACAAAGGATCTGAGATGACTGACCAACAGAACACTGCAGCTAGCGAAGAAGAAACCGCACCGCAATTCTCCTTGCAGCGCATCTACGTACGTGACTTGTCCTTCGAAGCGCCGAAAAGCCCGGCGATCTTCCGCCAGCAGTGGGAGCCGAGCGTCGGTCTGGATCTGAATACCCGTCAAAAGGCGCTGGAAGGTGACTTCCACGAAGTCGTGCTGACCCTGTCGGTTACCGTGAAAAACGGTGACGAAGTGGCATTCATTGCTGAAGTGCAACAGGCCGGTATCTTCCTGATCAAGAATCTGGACGACGCTTCGATGAGCCACACCCTGGGCGCGTTCTGCCCGAACATCCTGTTCCCGTACGCTCGCGAAACCCTGGACAGCCTGGTGATCCGCGGTTCGTTCCCGGCATTGATGCTGGCGCCGGTGAACT
This sequence comes from Pseudomonas sp. P8_241, assembly GCF_034008315.1. Taxonomy (NCBI): domain Bacteria; kingdom Pseudomonadati; phylum Pseudomonadota; class Gammaproteobacteria; order Pseudomonadales; family Pseudomonadaceae; genus Pseudomonas; species Pseudomonas sp. P8_241. The sequence goes on from NZ_CP125377.1 coordinate 501,715, forward strand.
TCGACGCTCTGTACGCGCAAGAGCTGCAACGCATGCAGGCAGCCGGCGAGACGCCGACCGTTCAATAAACGGCGGATGGAAAAAAAAGCGCCGTAACAGGCGCTTTTTTATTGGGAAAACGAAGCCGTGTGATCCATGGAGACCTTTGTAGGAGCTGGCTTGCCAGCGAAGGGGCCGTAACATTCGACATCTCTGTTGGCAGTTACATCGCTTTCGCTGGCAAGCCAGCTCCTACAAGGACGGTGGTGTTATTTGAAGTCGTTTTGACGCCAGGCTTCGTACACGGCAACGGCCACGGTGTTCGACAGGTTCAGGCTGCGGCAGCCTTCACGCATCGGCAGGCGCAGACGTTGATCGCTGGGCAGGGCGTCCAGCACTTCGGCGGGCAAACCACGGCTTTCCGGGCCGAACAGGAACGCATCGCCCGGAAGGAAACTGGCGTCGTGGAACGGTCGCGAGCCCTTGGTGGTGAAGGCGAACAACCGAGGATGACCGAGGCTTTCCAGGCAGCTGGCGAGATCTGCGTGGCGTTGCAGGGTGGCATACTCGTGGTAATCGAGGCCGGCCCGGCGCAGACGCTTGTCGTCCATCTCGAAGCCTAGCGGTTCGATCAAATGCAGGTGGCAGCCACTGTTGGCGCACAGCCTGATAACGTTGCCGGTATTCGGCGGAATTTCTGGTTGGAAAAGGATGACGTGAAACATGCACGGCTCCGAAGGTAAAGATGAGCGGCATTCTACGCCGCAAGCCGACTTGCGTTCGAAACTATTCCTGCGGGTGATGGCATCACTGGCGATTGTCGGTGTGATGGTGGGGCTGATGATTGGCCGCCTGACCACGCCAGACCCCAGCGAACTGCAGCAAATTGAAGTGACGAGCGACGGTCTGGTGGTGTGGTTCAACAATGAACCCAAGACCCACGGCGAGATCGTCGATGGCAGTGTGGCGCTGTTGTTCGGCGCCCAAGGCAAGACGCACAAAGGCCAGCTCAAGCTGGGCGACAAGGACGTGAACTGGCGGGTTCGTTTAAGTGATGAGGGGGTGTTGCTGACACTGGTTGCGGCCCGACCCCTGCAAGGCGAGTGGGCTGGTAGTGAGGTCGATGACCGCTGGCGGCTGGAGATCCATCTCCGAGAGCAATAAAAGAGGGAATCCCCGGCCTGCCTGTACCAAGGTCCCCAAAACGTGCGGCTCGTCGCGAATGCGGGGTGAGCCTGGTGTAAAGAAGGAACCCCTGACCTGCCTGTATCAGGAGCCCCAAAACTGTTTGGGCTCGTCGCAAGTGCGGTATGAGCCCGTGTAAAGAGGGGAATCCCCGGCCTGCCTGTACCAAGGTCCCCGAAACCGGGTAGTGAACTGAATCACTGAATGGACTATTGCAGGCGGCGTGCCAGTTTTCACAAAGTGAAACCAGAAACCGTTTTTGAAACGCTGAAAGCCCCTGAATTCGGGGCTTTCGTGTTTTTTCGGAAGGGGTTCGATTGCGAAAGCAGGTTGGGTTTCGAAGCTGTTTTTGTGCGCGATTGCGGTTCACGGTGCATTGCGGCGGTGCACAAACAAAAAAGATCGCAGCCTTCGGCAGCTCCTACAGGGTCTTGCGCAGGCCTGTAGGCGCTGCCGAAGGCTGCGATCTTTTCGCTAATGGCTAATTTCTGAAGACGACCTAGCCCTCATCCCCCTCATCTTCATCCCCGCCATCCACCTTCATCCCCAATTCCTTGATCTTGCGCGTCAGGGTGTTGCGCCCCCAACCCAGCAAGACGGCGGCATCGCGACGGCGACCGGCGGTGTGTTTGAGCGCAGTCTCGATCATGATCCGCTCGAAAGCCGGCACGGCACTGTCCAGCAAGCTCGACTGACCGCGAGACAGCGCCTGATCGGCCCACTGACGCAGTGCCTGTTCCCAGTTGGTCACGGGCGCCGAGTCCTGCGGCAGGCTCAGCAGTTCAGGCGGCAGGTCGCCGATGTGCACTTCGCGACCCGAAGCCATCACCGTGATCCAGCGACAGGTGTTTTCCAGTTGCCGCACGTTGCCCGGCCAAGGCAGGTTCTTCAGGTATTCCTCGGTTTCGCTTTTCAGCAGCTTCGGCTCGACGGCCAGTTCCTGGGCGGCACGGCTGAGGAAGTGTTTGGCCAGGGTCGGAATGTCTTCGCGACGATCCGACAGGCGCGGGATGTGGATGCGAATTACGTTGAGGCGGTGGAACAAGTCTTCACGGAATTTCCCGGCGTGCACCAGCGTTTCCAGATTCTGGTGGGTCGCGGCGATGATTCGCACATCGACCTTTACTGGCACATGACCGCCGACGCGGTAGAACTCGCCATCGGCCAATACCCGCAGCAAGCGGGTCTGGGTATCGGCCGGCATATCGCCGATTTCATCGAGGAACAGTGTGCCGCCATCGGCTTGCTCGAAACGCCCGCGACGCAGGTTGGCCGCGCCGGTGAATGCGCCTTTCTCGTGGCCGAACAGCTCGGACTCCATCAGGTCTTTCGGGATCGCCGCCATGTTCAGCGCAATGAATGGCGACGCGGCGCGAGGGCTGTGACGATGAAGGGCATGGGCTACCAGTTCTTTACCGGTACCCGATTCACCGTTGATCAGCACGGTGATGTTGGAATGGCTCAGGCGCCCAATGGCGCGAAACACTTCCTGCATCGCCGGCGCTTCGCCGATGATTTCCGGGGTACGGGTCAGGATCGGGGCGACTTCCAGGCCTTGTTGTTCCTGGGCGTGCTGGTTGGCGCGCTTGACCAGGGAAACCGCTTCGTCGACATCGAACGGCTTGGGCAGGTACTCGAATGCGCCGCCCTGGTAGGACGCTACGGCGCTGTCCAGATCCGAGTGTGCCGTCATGATGATCACCGGCAGCCGTGGGTGCGATTCGCGAATCCGCGCCAGAAGGTCCAGGCCGCTGGCGCCGGGCATGCGGATGTCGGAGATGATCACATCCGGCTGCTGGCGCGCCAGGCGGCTCATCACGCCATCGGCACTGTCGAAGCTTTGCGTGGTCATGCCTTCCTGTTGCAAGGCTTTTTCCAGGACCCAACGGATAGAACGGTCGTCATCGACGATCCACACGGTTTCACTACGGCTCATGTCGATGTGGCTCCTTGTTCCAGTGGCAGAAAGATCGAGAAGGTGGTGTGGCCCGGGTGGCTGTCACATTCGATCAGGCCCTGGTGCTGACTGATGATGTTCTGGGTGATGGCCAGGCCGAGTCCGGTACCGTCCGGGCGTCCGCTGACCATGGGGAAGAAAATGGTTTCCTGCAGTTCAGCAGGAATGCCCGGGCCGTTGTCGATGATCTCGATCTTGGTCACAAGGCGATGGCGCACATGGCCGATCGTGAACTGGCGCATGGCGCGGGTGCGCAGACTGATGCGGCCAAGGCGCAGCTCGTTCTGACTGCTGATGGCCTGCATCGCGTTGCGCACGATGTTCAGCACGGCCTGGATCATTTGTTCGCGGTCGATCAAGACGTCGGGAATGCTCGGGTCGTAGTCACGCACCAAAGTGATGCAACCCTGGCTTTCGGCCTCGACCAGATGACAAACGCGCTCCAGCACTTCGTGAATGTTGCACATCGCCAATGACGGCAATTTGTTGGAGCCGAGCATGCGGTCGACCAGGTTACGCAGGCGGTCTGCTTCTTCAATGATGACGTTGGTGTAATCCTTCAGACTTTCTTCCGGTAGCTCTCGGGCCAGCAATTGCGCTGCTCCGCGAATTCCGCCCAGCGGATTCTTGATTTCGTGGGCGAGGCCGCGCACCAGCATCTTGCTGGTTTCCTGCTTCGACAGCTGCGCTTCTTCCTTGGTGATACGCAGCAAGCGGTCCCGCGGATGGACTTCAAGCAGCAGCAGGGTGTCGCCATTGCTCAGGATTGGCGTAACCGCGTAATCGACGGTCAGGGTCTGACCGGTGAGGGCGGTGAGCATGGCTTCACGCTTGGTGAACGGGTGGGCCTGTTCAACCGCCTGACGCAATGAATTGAGCGCCTCGGTGGATTCGGTAAACAGCTCGCTGATGAACTGCCCATGACTGCGCTGACCGCTGATGGCCAGTAACATTTCCGCTGCCGGGTTCATGTACTCAAGGCGCAGTTGCGCGTCGAGCAGAATGGTTGCGGTCGTCAAATTGTCGAGTAACAGACGATGCAGTGCGTCGCTGATGGTCATTCAGGACCTCTTTTGGAGCAGGGCGCGCGCATGAATAAAGCGCTGATGCAGACAAAATGCAAAAACCAAACCAAGGCTCCGAAAAGAAGCGCTAAAGGCCTGAAACAGGCGTTTGACGCTCGATTGCGTGGCGTTCTGCCAGCTTTGGCGGGTACTTTCGAACCAAAATGGGTTGGAGTTGTGCAGTAGTGTGATCGATTGCACCAATATAGTGCTTAAAGCTGCGCGGTGTTATTGGAGTCTCAAGACCGATTCTGTCGTCGCTCAAGGCTATGGATGCTTAGCGCGGTGGCAGACAAGCGGTTAGCCATAGCCCTCAGCGTTTGTGTGCTCTTTGAACAGTGACGGTTGCGGTAGGGCTCTGCTGTACAACTCTTTCGCCGTCGATCACTTGCACCGCCAGACCGTGTTCACCGCGATCAATGTTTATCAGTTGCAGGCTCGGTACGTTGCTCGGCTGGCCATAAGGTTGGCCATCGAGCAACAGGCGTAATAAATGCGTGCCTTGCAATCGCGGTTCAATCAGCACATCGACCGTGAAAGTACCGTTGTTGGCGCGCACGACTCCGGCGGTTGGCAGCCCGCTAAGCTCCAGGACGTTGTAGTCGTTGTGGGTCGGCCTGGAGCGGGTGCCTGCCGCTGGCTGTTCAGTATCGCTGGGTAGTTGGCGCTGGATGCTGTTGACGGGGGGCAAATCAACCGTCTGGGCGTCAACGCCATTGGGCGGTTGATTGCTGTAGGCCGTGTTGCCGGCGGCATCGGTGTATTTGAAGATTTGCGCCATCACGGGATAAGCGAGGGACAGCAACAGAAGTAATAAAAGTGGCCGCATTTCGGACTCCCTGTGCGAAGCAAGATTACTCCGCCAATGGAATGCCCTCGCTCCCAGCATAGAACACAATAAGTTCTACCGGTTCATCGCCGGTGACGCCGCGATGGGCGATATCGACCATTTCGGCCAGTGCTTCTCCTTGTTTGATGCGCCGGGTCTGGCCGTTGTCCCTGCCTTCGATGATCAGCTCACCTGAGAGGATGTAACCGGCGTTCGGAGTGGGGTGGGTGTGCCAGGGCAGCTGGGTGTTGGGCGGTATCCTCAGCTTGAGCAGCGTTAGCTCAGGCGCGGCACGCGGATAACGAGCGTAAGGTGTGCCATCCCAGGATTTGCTGCTTTGCAGCAGAATTTCCTTTTCGATTGCGGACGGTGGAGATTGTACGGAGCAGCCCTGGAGAGAGAGGGCGGCCAGTGCGATCAGCGGTGACCGGAACAGGGTGTTTTTCATCATTCCATCCTTTGAATACAGGTAGTGATCAGGCTACGAGTGATTCAAGGTGTTTGATGCCAGACGTCGCCGCGTTTGCTGGAGGATATGGCGAAATAATTTGTCAGACGTTGCCCACAAAAAAGGCCTCCCGAAGGAGGCCTCTTTTTGTCACGCCGCGTGCCGCAGCGCTACCGGATCAGCAGCTGTAGTACAGCTCGTATTCCAGTGGGTGTACGAAGGTACGTACCTTGATTTCTTCTTCGCTTTTCAGAGCGATGTAAGTGTCGATGAAATCGTCGGAGAACACGCCGCCTTTGGTCAGGAACGCACGACCTTTGTCCAGCTCTTCCAGGGCTTCTTTCAGGCTGCCGCAAACTTGTGGGATCTCTTTCGCCTCTTCAGGCGGCAGGTCGTACAGGTTTTTGTCAGCTGCGTCGCCTGGGTGGATCTTGTTCTGGATGCCGTCCAGGCCAGCCATCAACAGTGCGGCGAAGCACAGGTAAGGGTTGGCAGCCGGGTCCGGGAAGCGTGCTTCGATACGGCGGGCTTTCGGGCTCGACACGTAAGGAATACGGATCGAAGCGGAACGGTTGCGAGCCGAGTAGGCCAGCATTACCGGAGCTTCGAAGCCTGGAACCAGACGCTTGTAGGAGTTGGTCGCCGGGTTGGTGAAGCCGTTCAAGGCCTTACCGTGCTTGATGATGCCGCCGATGAAGTACAGGGCGGTGTCGGACAGGCCGGCATAGCCTTCGCCAGCGAAGGTGTTCTTGCCATCTTTCCAGATGGACATGTGCACGTGCATACCCGAGCCGTTGTCGCCGTACAGTGGCTTAGGCATGAAGGTCGCGGTGCGGCCGTAGGCATCGGCTACGTTGTGTACAACGTATTTCAGGGTTTGAGTTTCGTCGGCTTTCTTCACCAGGGTGTTGAACTTGACGCCGATTTCGTTCTGACCGGCAGTTGCCACTTCGTGGTGGTGAACTTCGACGGTCAGGCCCATTTCTTCCAGTGCGTTGCACATGGAGGTACGGATTTCGTGGTCGTGGTCGAACGGTGGAACCGGGAAGTAGCCGCCTTTGACGCCTGGGCGGTGACCTTTGTTGCCACCTTCGATGTCCTGGTCGGACATCCACGAACCTTGCTCGGAGTAGATTTTGAACATCGAGCCGGAGATGTCCGACTTGAATTTCACCGAGTCAAAGATGAAGAATTCTGGTTCTGGACCGGCGAACACGGTGTCACCGATACCGGTGGCTTTCAGGTGCTCTTCGGCGCGCTTGGCGATCGCACGTGGGTCGCGGTCGTAGCCTTGCATGCTCGAAGGTTCGATGATGTCGCAGACCAGGATCAGGGTCGGCTCTTCGGTGAACGGATCCAGAACAGCAGTGGAATCGTCCGGCAGCAGGATCATGTCGGAAGCTTCGATGCCTTTCCAGCCGGCGATGGAGGAACCATCGAACATTTTGCCGACTTCGAAGAAGTCGTCATCCAGCGCGTCGCGAGCCGGCATGGTCACGTGGTGCTGAGTGCCTTTGGTGTCCGTGAAGCGCAGATCAATCCATTTGACGTCATGATCTTTGATGAGTTGAACCGACTTCGACATAGTGTCCTCCGGGTGGCTTCGGGCTTAGTAATGGATAGCCCTTGGAATGTGGGTGATGCCGGCGCGAATACTCTGCCAAGGCAACCTGCCTCACAAGGGAGCAAATTGCATGCCAGTGCCCCACCATGGGTTTTTTGCCCCAAAAACACGCTTATAAGCCTTCTATACGCGTTAAAGCAGAAAATACCGCCCTGTAATGTAGCGCTTAAATCACAAAATGACCTGTTTTGGTGCACGATAAACCTTCTGCACATTAACTGGTTAAACCTTGAGCAATTTCCGCTATAATCCGCGCCCCCCTTTTTCGGCAGGCCATGCGCGCGCTGTTTCCATGAAATTAATCGTAAAAGTCTTCCCCGAGATCACCATCAAGAGCCGCCCGGTACGGATGCGTTTCATCCGTCAATTGGCCAAAAACATCCGTGCCGTGCTCCGCGATCTGGACCCGGCCGTGGTGGTGAACGGCGTGTGGGACAACCTCGAGCTGGAAACCCGTGTCGCCGAGCCCAAGGCCCTCAAGGAGATGACCGAGCGCCTGAGCTGTATGCCCGGCATCGCGCATTTCCTGCAAATTGATGAGTACCCGCTGGGCGATTTCGATGACATCGTCGAAAAGTGCAAGCAGCACTACGGTGATGCGTTGACCGGCAAGATCTTTTCGGTGCGTTGCAAACGGGCCGGCAAGCACCCATTCAGCTCCATCGATATCGAAAAGTATGTCGGCAGCCAGTTGCGCCGTCAGTGCGGCGCCGCCGGAATTGACCTGAAAAAGCCGGAAATCGAAGTCCGGATCGAAGTTCGCGACCAACGGTTGTTTGTGATCCACAGCCAGCACAACGGCATCGGCGGTTATCCGCTGGGAGCACTGGAGCAGACGCTCGTGCTGATGTCCGGTGGCTTCGACTCCACCGTGGCGGCCTACCAGATCATGCGCCGCGGCCTGATGGCGCACTTCTGCTTCTTCAATCTGGGCGGACGAGCCCACGAACTGGGCGTGATGGAAGTCGCGCATTTCATCTGGAAGAAGTACGGCAGCTCCCAACGCGTGCTATTTGTCAGTGTGCCGTTCGAGGAAGTGCTGGGCGAAATTCTCGGCAAAGTCGATAACAGTCATATGGGCGTAGTATTGAAGCGTATGATGTTGCGCGCTTCCTCCCAAATTGCCGATCGACTGCACATCGAGGCATTGGTGACTGGAGAGGCGATCTCCCAGGTGTCGAGCCAGACGTTGCCGAACCTGAACGTGATCGACTGCGTGACCGAGAAGCTGGTCTTGCGCCCGCTGATCGCCAGCCACAAGCAGGACATCATCGACCTGGCCAACGAAATCGGCACCGCCGATTTCGCCCGGCACATGCCGGAATACTGCGGCGTCATCTCGGTCAATCCGAAGACCGCAGCCAAACGCCATCGCGTCGAGCATGAAGAGAAAGAGTTCGACATGGCGGTGCTCGAGCGTGCGCTCGAAAACGCCAAACTGGTGCCGATCGATCGCGTGATCGATGAATTGGGCCAGGACCTGCAAATTGAAGAAGTCAGCGAGGCGCTGGCCGGTCAAATCGTCATCGATATCCGTCACCCGGATGCCGCTGAAGACGACCCGCTGGACCTGGCTGGCATCGAGGTACAAACGATGCCGTTTTATGCACTGAACGCTCGTTTCAAGGAACTGGACCCTACTCGCCAGTACCTGCTTTATTGCGACAAAGGCGTGATGAGTCGCCTGCATGCCCACCATTTGCTCAGTGAGGGGCATGCCAATGTGCGCGTTTATCGACCGAGCTAAGAGCCCGGGGCTGTATGCCTGTGGCCTGCGTCACCGGCCCCCCGACTCTGCCGTCAAGCTGTAACGGCAAGGCCTGACTCTACTGTAAATCGCTGCCAAGACTTGTCAGCACACCGAATCCTCTGATCGAGATACACAAGTGATCGAAAATCTACGCAACATCGCCATCATTGCTCACGTTGACCATGGTAAGACCACCCTGGTAGACAAACTCTTGCGTCAATCCGGCACCCTGGAGCGCAACGAGCTCAACGACGAGCGCGTGATGGACTCCAACGACCAGGAAAAAGAGCGCGGTATTACCATTCTGGCGAAAAACACCGCCATCAACTGGAACGGCTACCACATCAACATCGTGGACACCCCGGGCCACGCCGACTTCGGCGGCGAAGTTGAACGCGTAATGTCGATGGTCGACTCCGTTCTGCTGCTGGTTGACGCTCAAGACGGCCCTATGCCGCAAACCCGTTTCGTGACCAAGAAGGCTTTCGAAGCCGGCCTGCGTCCGATCGTGTGCATCAACAAGGTTGACCGTCCAGGCGCGCGTCCGGACTGGGTTCTGGACCAGATCTTCGATCTGTTCGACAACCTCGGTGCCACCGAAGAACAGCTGGACTTCAAAGTCGTCTACGCCTCGGCCCTGAACGGTATTGCCGGTCTGGACCACAACGAAATGGCTGAAGACATGACCCCGCTGTACCAGTCGATCGTCGACAACGTACCGGCGCCGGCTGTTGACCGTGATGGTCCGTTCCAGATGCAGATCTCCGCACTGGACTACAACAGCTTCCTGGGTGTTATCGGTGTTGGCCGTATCGCTCGTGGTCGCGTCAAGCCGAACTCCCCGGTTGTCGCTATCGGCGCCGACGGCAAGAAGCGTAACGGTCGTATCCTGAAGCTGATGGGTCACCACGGTCTGCACCGTGTAGACGTTGAAGAAGCTGCTGCAGGCGACATCGTGTGCATCAGCGGTATGGACTCGCTGTTCATCTCCGACACCCTGTGCCACCCGGACACCGTTGAACCGATGAAGCCGTTGACCGTCGACGAGCCAACCGTTTCCATGACCTTCCAGGTAAACGACTCGCCATTCTGCGGTAAAGAAGGCAAGTTCGTGACTTCCCGTAACATCAAGGAACGTCTGGACAAAGAGCTGCTGTACAACGTTGCTCTGCGCGTTGAAGAAGGCGACTCGGCTGACAAGTTCAAGGTTTCCGGCCGTGGCGAACTGCACCTCTCGGTACTGATCGAAACCATGCGTCGCGAAGGCTTCGAAATGGCTGTAGGCCGTCCGGAAGTGATCATCCGTCTGGTTGACGGCGTGAAGCACGAACCGTACGAAAACGTCACCATCGACCTGCCGGAAGAATCCCAGGGCAAGGTGATGGAAGAGATGGGTCTGCGTAAAGGCGACCTGACCAACATGGTGCCGGATGGCAAAGGCCGTGTTCGTCTGGAATACAACATCCCTGCTCGTGGTCTGATCGGTTTCCGTAACCAGTTCCTGACCCTGACCAACGGTGCTGGCATCCTGACTTCGATCTTCGACCGTTACGACGTGATGAAGTCCGGCGACATGTCCGGCCGTCAGAACGGCGTTCTGGTTTCGGTTGAAACCGGCAAGGCACTGACCTACTCCCTGGAAACCCTGCAGGCGCGTGGCAAGTTGTTCGTAGAACACGGTCAGGAAATCTACAACGGTCAGATCGTTGGTCTGAACAGCCGTGACAACGACCTGGGCGTTAACCCTACCAAGGGCAAGAAGCTCGACAACATGCGTGCTTCGGGTAAAGACGAAACCATCGCTCTGGTTCCACCTGTTCGCTTCACCCTGGAACAGGCTCTGGAATTCATCCAGGACGACGAGCTGTGCGAAGTAACGCCTAAGTCCATCCGTCTTCGCAAGAAGATCCTGGACGAAAGCGAGCGTACCCGCGCTGCCAAGAAAGCCAAGAACTGAGTTTTAGTTCCGGCTGAATGAAAACGCCCCCGGTCGAAAGGCCGGGGGCGTTTTTGTTTGTCTGGGGTTTGTGCGGTGTTTGTGCTAGCGATGGCGGCCGATCAGCTGCCAGGATTTTCAGGGCAGATCAGAACCGCTCAATCGACCGAGAATTGCGCTCGCGCTCCACTTCTTTGGGCTTGTACGCGCAATACCCCGGCCGCGGGCCGATTTTCGGGTGATTGCGGCAAGTATCCGGGCGCTTTTCATAAATAGTGCACAGACGGCTCTTACGATCCAGGTAGTAGCAATCGTTGTTGCTCATGCGCTGAAGGGTGAAGATGCCCGACTTCTGGTTAAAGCGCTCGACCAGGCCTTCCTTCTGCAGACGCTTGGCGATGTTCTTCGGCGGATCGCCCAGCTCGAATTCATCGACGATGCCGATACGGATCAGATCCTTGATCTTGACCTCGACCGGCAGGGTGCAGCAGCTGGACATGCACGAGCCGCACATCGGGGCAGAGTACTTGGCCCAGGTATCGAGTCGGTCGATCTCCGCGGCGGCGATCAGGTTGGGCTTCATCATCGGTTGTTACCAGCGTGTGCATCAGGGCGCGCGATCATACCGGGACTGGTGGATTTTTGAACAACCTTTCGCCAGTTTTTTTCACGCTCGGTTCAAGAGGATCAAAATTCGGCACGGCCCCTGCATTCATTCAGGCACACGACAACCTAATGTCGACCTGGCTCACACTCACTCGAAAAACTGCCGAACCAGAGCCTCTACCGCCTGTCAGACCGTCTAGGCTCAGACAACCCAAGCTCGCTCGAGGTCTTATCGATGACTCAAGAACCACTTGTTCGCGAAGCAGAGGTGGCCGCATTCCGCGACGCCGTCTTGACGAAACTCACCTACGCGGTGGGCAAAGACCCGGATCACGCCTTTGACCATGACTGGTTCGAAGCCATTGCCCTTGCCGCACGTGATCACATGGTCGAGCACTGGATGGACCATACGCGACAGATCTACCGCAAAGGTCAGAAGCGCGTTTATTACCTCTCCCTTGAGTTCCTCATCGGCCGGCTGCTCTACGACAGCTTGAGCAACCTCGGCCTGCTTGACGTCGCCCGCGAGGCGCTGACCGAGCTCGGTGTCGATCTTGAACGCATCCGCTTGCTGGAACCCGACGCGGCCCTGGGCAACGGTGGTCTCGGGCGATTGGCGGCGTGTTTCATGGAAAGCATGTCGACGCTCGGCATCGCTGGTCACGGTTACGGCATTCGTTACGAGCACGGCTTGTTCCGTCAGGCCATCGTCGACGGCTGGCAGCAGGAACAAACCGAGCACTGGCTGGATTTCGGCAACCCGTGGGAGTTCGAGCGGCCGGAAGTTGTCTACACCATCGGTTTCGGCGGCAGTGTGCAGACCGTGACCGACGACGCCGGCAAGTCCAGGCAAGTCTGGCATCCGGCAGAGACCGTGCGAGCCATCGCTTACGACACGCCGGTGGTGGGCTGGCGCGGGGCGAGCGTCAACACCTTGCGGCTGTGGCGCGCCCGGGCCATGGAAGATCTGCATCTGGAACGCTTCAACGCCGGCGACCACCTGGGCGCCGTGGCCGAAGTGGCCCGGGCCGAAAGTATCTCCCGCGTGCTCTACCCGGCGGACAGCACCGAGGCCGGTCAGGAACTGCGTCTGCGTCAGGAATACTTCTTTGTCGCCGCCTCCTTGCAGGATCTGCTGCGCCGTCATCGCAACATGCACACCTCGGTACTGACCCTGGGCGACCACGCGGCGATCCAGCTCAACGACACACACCCCTCGATTGCCGTGGCCGAACTGATGCGGCAACTGGTCGACGTGTACGACGTCGCGTGGGACGCGGCGTGGCAGGTCACTGTCGATACGCTGTCCTACACCAACCACACGTTGCTGCCTGAAGCGCTGGAAACCTGGCCGGTCGGCCTGATGGAACGCATGCTGCCGCGGCACATGCAGATCATCTACCTGATCAACGCCCAGCACATCGACTCCCTGCGCGCCAAAGGCATCCACGACTTCGACGTGTTGCGCGCGGTATCGCTGATCGAGGAGGACAACGGTCGCCGGGTCCGTATGGGCAACCTGGCGTTTCTCGGATCCCACAGCATCAACGGCGTGTCCGGGCTGCACACGCAACTGATGCGCCAGACGGTGTTCTCCGAACTGCACAAGCTCTATCCGGATCGGATCAACAACAAGACCAACGGCATCACCTTCCGCCGCTGGCTGTATCAGGCCAACGCCGAACTGACGTCGATGCTGGTTGATGCCCTCGGGCCTGAAGTACTGGATAACCCGGAAGACCGTTTGCTCGCCCTTGAACCGTTTGCCGAGAAATCCGCGTTCCGCAAGGCCTTCGCCGAGCAACGGCTGCATAGCAAGAAAGCCCTGGCGTATCTGATCCATGAGCGGCTGGGTGTGGCGATCAATCCAGCGGCGATGTTCGACGTGCAGGTCAAGCGGATCCACGAGTACAAGCGGCAGCTGCTCAACCTGTTGCACACCGTGGCCTTGTACCAGGCGATCCGTGCCGAGCCGGAAATCGACTGGGTGCCTCGGGTGAAGATCTTTGCGGGTAAGGCTGCAGCCAGTTATCACCAGGCCAAGTTGATCATCAAACTGACCAACGACATCGCCCGGGTGGTCAATAACGACCCAACGGTTCGCGGCTTGCTCAAAGTGGTGTTTCTGCCCAACTACAACGTCAGTCTGGCGGAGAGCATCATCCCGGCGGCGGATTTGTCCGAGCAGATTTCCACCGCAGGCTTTGAAGCCTCAGGCACCAGTAACATGAAATTCGGACTCAACGGTGCGCTGACCATCGGCACCCTGGACGGCGCCAACGTGGAAATGTGCGACCGCATCGGCGCCGAGCACATGTTCATCTTTGGCCTCAGTGCGCAGCAGGTGGAGGCGCGCAAGCAGAACCATGAGTTCAACGCCGCGTCGGACATTGCCGCGTCCCACCGTTTGGGCGATGTACTGCAAGCGATTCGCAGTGGGGTGTTTTCACCCGATGATCCGTCCCGTTACACCGGGTTGATCGATTCGCTGGTGGATCACGACCGCTTCCTGGTCTGCGCCGATTTCGACTCGTACTGGAACGCCCAGATGCGCGTCGAGGCTCATTGGCACGATTCGAAGGAGTGGTGGCGCTCTGCGGTGCTAAATACATCGCGGATGGGCTGGTTCTCATCGGACCGGACCATTCGCGAGTACGCCACGGAAATCTGGAAGGCGCTGGAGTAAGTCTTCAGACAGGCGGATATACTGGCGCGCCGAAAAAGATCACAGCCTTCGGCAGCTCCTACAGGATCGCGTCATACCGCGACTATGCAGGAGCTGCCGAAGGCTGCGATCTTTATGGATACGGCTGAGCTAATCTTTCCGGATTGGCCAATGCGCTTAGGGATATCGACCATGCAATGGATGTTCATGCTGACAGGGCTGGTGCTCGGCTGGATACTTGACGAGTCATTCAGCGATGCACTGCTGGGCGCGTTACTCGGATTGGGTATCGGCCAGGCCCTGCGCATGGCTCGAATGGACTCGCAGGCCGTCGAGCAGCAACGTTTGCTGGAGCAGGCGCAGGTAGCGCTGCAGGCGGTCGAGCAAAGGCTGGCGCTGCTCGAAGCATCGGGCGTCAAGGTGCCGGAAATCCGCGAACCCCTTGTCTCACCTGAAGCCATCCTCGATGAAGCATCTGCCGCAGCCACGGAGTTGCTCTGGGAGCTGCCACCCGAACTCGAGCCGATCGCCGCAGCGGCCACCGAAACCAATCGTGCGCAGCCCGCCGATGCCTGGAAGGCCGAGACGCTCGCCCGTCAGACACAACCACCTGTCCCCCCGCGCGGCCCGAACTTCATCGACCGAGCCATCAGCGGCGCCCGGGCCTGGTTGTTCGGCGGCAATACCGTGTTGCGGGTCGGCGTGGTGCTGCTGTTCCTCGGTCTGGCCTTTCTGCTGCGCTATGCGACCGAAGGCGTGGTGGTCCCGGTTGAGTTGCGGTACGCAGGCGTTGCGGCGGCAGCCTTGGGGTTGCTCGGGTTGGGTTGGTGGTTGCGAGCGCGCAACAACAGTTATGCGTTGATCCTGCAAGGCGCCGGGATCGCCGTACTGTACCTGACGGTGTTTGCCGGGATGCGTCTGCATCCACTGCTCGACCCCTCGGCGGGGTTTGGCTTGCTGGTGGCGGTGACGGTCTGTTCGGCGATTCTCGCCATTACCCAGGACTCCCTGGGGCTGGCCGCCGCTGCCGCACTGGGTGGTTTCGCCGCACCACTCCTGGCCTCCACTGGCGCCGGCAGCCACGTCGCGCTGTTCAGCTACTTTGCCCTGCTCAATGCAGGCATCTTCGCCATCGCCTGGTTCAAGGCCTGGCGGCCGTTGAATGCCATCGGGTTCAGCGGCACCTTCGGCATCGGTTTCGCCTGGGGCCTGCGCACTTACTCGCCGGAGCAGTTGTGGAGCACCGAGCCGTTTCTGATTTTGTTTTTCCTGATGTACCTGGCCATTGGTCTGCTGTTCGCCCGCCGCAGGCTGCTGGAAATGAGCGATGCACCGGCAGAGGGCAGTCGCCAGTCGCTGCTGCAATGGTCAGCGCGCAAGGGCAACTACGTCGACGGCACGCTGCTGTTCGGTCCGCCGCTGGTGGGTTTCGGCTTGCAGTTCGCACTGGTGCAGCATCTGGAGTTCGCGGCGGCATTCAGTGCCTTGGCGCTGGGCATGATTTACATGGGGCTGGCCCGTTGGCTGATGGCCGGGCGCACGCTGTTGCTGGGGGAAACCTGCCTGGCCTTGGGCGTGATCTTTGCCAGCCTGGCGATTCCGCTGGGGCTCGATGCACGCTGGACGACAGCGGCGTGGGCGGTAGAGGGCGCGGGGATCTTCTGGCTCGGCCTGCGCCAGCAAAGGCCCGTGGCCCGAGCCTTTGCCTTGCTCCTGCAACTGGGTTCGGCGCTGGTGTTTCTCAGCGAACTGCACGACAGCGAGAGCAGCCTGCTCGGCGGCGTTCCGCTAGGCGCGCTGTTACTGGGCGTCGCGTTGCTGTTCAGCTTCTACCAGTTGCGTAAGGCCCTGCCGGAACAGATCAGGCCTTGGGAACTGAAAGGCCTGCCAGTCCTGGCGTGCCTCGGGCTGGCGTTTCTCTATTTGCTGGCGCCGTTGTTTTTCTTCAGTCATGGCACGGTGATCAGTTGGGCCCTGTCCGGGGCGCTGACCTTGTTGGTTGGCCTGCGCCTGTCATCGCGCTCGTTCGTGTTCACCGCGCTCGCTGTTCAGCTGTTGGGTGGCGCGTTTTTCCTGGCGACGCGGCCGCTGTTCAGTGAAGGGCTGAATCCCTTGGCTCACGCTGGATTCTGGGCGCCACTGGTGCTGGGGCTGGCGGCGATGGCCGGAGCCTGGCGTTTGCAGATTGGTCATTCGCTCGCAGCGTTGGAGGGGCTAAACCTGTTGCGCCTGTCCCAGGCGCTGTTGGTGTGGGGCGCAGGCTGGTGGGCGTTGGCCTGGATCATCGAAGTGGTGCATTTTGCGCCGTTGACGATGTGGGCGACTTTGTTATTGGGCATCGCTGCCGTGAGTGTGGCGTTGTGGACAGTATTGGCGCTGCGTCTGAAATGGCCGTCACTGGGGGGACTCGGCACGGTGTTGATTCCCGCGGCGGCGCTGGTACTGCTCGCGGCCTGGCACTCGCGTTATCACCCGGCGGCCAACTTTGGCTGGCTGGCTTGGGCCGCCGTGTTCGTCGTGCATTTCATGTCCCTGCACCGCCTGGCGCCAATGCTGCCAGCACGCGTGGCGAGCGTCGCCCATGTGCTCGGTTGTTGGCTCTTGATGGGTGTACTGGCTCTGGAGCTGCGTTACGGCTTGCTGGTGTTGTCCGAGCAATACAACGCCTGGCGCTGGTTGGGTTGGGCAATTCTGCCAAGTCTGTATCTGGTACTGATGGCGGCACCTCGCGCTTGGCCTTGGCCGGTGTCGGCGTATCCGCGTGAATACCGTATATACGCCGCCGCACCGCTGGCGTTGATGATGCTCGGCTGGTTCTGGTTGGCGAATGTCGCCAGTGACGGCAACGCCGACCCACTGCCCTACTTGCCATTGATCAACCCGCTGGAGCTGGGCCTGTTGTTCGCGTTGTTTGGCATCTATGTCTGGTCCCGCAGCGCCATGACACAATTGGCGGTTCGCGAGGATTACGCCGTCATCGCCACTCAAGGGGCCGTAGGCGCCTCGCTGTTCGTGTTCTTTACCGCTTTGGTAATGCGTACGGCGCACCATTGGAGTGGGGTGCCGTTCGAGCTGGATCTGTTGTTGGCGTCGATGCGTGTACAAGCCGGTCTGTCCATCGTCTGGACCTTGATGGCCCTGAGCCTGATGATCGGCGGCCATTTGCGCCGTCGCCGCGAAGTCTGGTTGATCGGTGCGGCCTTGATCGGCGTGGTCGTGACCAAGCTGTTCTTTGTCGAATTGAGTAATCGCGGCGGGCTGGCGCGGATCGTGTCGTTTATCGGTGTCGGCGTGTTGCTGCTGGTGGTGGGCTATTTCGCCCCGCTGCCGCCCAAGCGTGCCGAACCTGTGCCGGATATCGAGAAACCGGTCACGGATGGCGAAGGAGTGTCGTCTTGAGGCAGAAGCTGAACCTGGGTTGGCTGGGTGTTGTTGCCATGGGTGTGATGTTGTCGGCGGTTGCCCAGGAAAAACCGGCGGACTTCACCACCCAAGTGCCTTTGTCGGTGACGGGCGACGGTCCTTGGTATCGCCTTGAACTGCCCCTGAACGTACAACTGAGTGCACGGCAGGCCGACCTGAGCGACGTGCGTGTGTTCAATGCCGTGGGCGATGTTCAGGCTTATGCCTTGGCCAGGGAGTCGGCGCGGAGCAATGAAACGCGCACCTTGACCGAGGTGAAATGGTTTCCGTTGTACAACTCCATGGACGCCACTGAAACCGCGCCGAGCGTGCGGGTGCAATCGAGCAGCAACGGCACATTGGTCCAGGTGCAGCCCTCCAGTCAGCTGGAGGCGGGTGAGGAGGAGTTGCGCGGCTGGTTGCTCGACGCTTCCGCTATCAAGGCGCCGTTGCAGCAGCTGGTTCTCGACTGGACCAGCGAGCGCGACGGCTTCCAGCGTTTCACCGTCGAAGCCAGCGATGATTTGCAGCATTGGCAGTCCTGGGGTGAAGGGCAGGTGGCGCGTCTGACCTTTTCCGACGAGCGGGTCGAGCAGCATGAAGTCAACCTGCCGGGCCAGTCGGCGCGTTACCTGCGGTTGCTGTGGATCACGCCGCATTCGGCACCGACACTGACTTCGGCACAACTGCAGAGCGCCAGTACTCGAAACCTGCCGCTGCCGTTGGTCTGGTCCCAGGCATTGGCCGGCAGCAGCGTGAAGACAGGTGAGTACACCTGGCAGTTGCCGATGGGGCTGAGTGTCGAGCGGGTGCAGGTCGAGTTGAGCCAGCCCAACAGCCTTGCGCCAGTGAGTCTGGCCGGGCGGCGCGACAGCAGCCTGCCATGGCAGTCGTTGAGCAACGGATTGCTCTATCGCCTGACCCAGAATGGTCAGGACGTAGTGCAAAACGAACTGCAGTTGTCGGGGCAAATCGTCCAGCAATTGAAACTGAACGTGGACGAACGCGGTGGTGGCCTGGGTGATCAGGTGCCGGCGCTGAAGTTTGCCGTGCGTGCTACGCGACTGGTGTTTCTGGCGCGTGGGCCGGGGCCTTACACGCTGGCCGTGGGCAATACGACGGCGAAGGCGGCGAACTTGCCGCTGTCGACGCTGATCCCGGATTACAGTCCGGCGAAGCTCGCGACTTTGGGCCGGGCCAGGGTGGATGTCGGGGCGGTGGTGACGCAGCCGTCTACAAGCGCCGCGTCTGCGCCGATCGAGACCAACTGGAAGAAGTTCGGCTTGTGGGCGGTGTTGTTGCTCAGTGTGTTGTTTTTGGCGGCGATGGCGTTCAGCCTGCTGCGCAGACCATCAGAAAAATCCTGATGGTGGGTGCTGCGCACCCAATCGCGAGCAGGCTCGCTCCTACAGTTGGAATGCGTACCCCTGTGCGAGCCTGCTCGCGATAGCGGTCGTCCAGTCAATAAAAATGCCGAAATGACCTCTGTTCGCAAGCTCACATCCAGCCCATTTCCATCTACGCTCAACCCCGCGCATGAACTCTCTTTGGCCGATCACGTCTGATAGGAGGAAATGCGCCCCGACTCGCGTTAAACTGCGCGGGTTTTTAGCCCCCCCATTCCACCGGAGCCTTCCATGTCCCGCGTTACCTTGAGTCGCTATTTGATTGAGCAGACCCGTAGCAACAACACTCCTGCCGATCTGCGCTTCCTGATCGAAGTGGTGGCGCGTGCCTGCAAGGAGATCAACCACGCCGTGTCCAAAGGCGCCCTCGGTGGCGTTCTGGGCAGCATGGGCACTGAAAACGTCCAGGGCGAAGTGCAGAAGAAGCTCGACGTGATCTCCAACGAGATCCTGCTCGAAGCCAACGAATGGGGCGGTCACCTGGCCGGCATGGCGTCCGAAGAAATGGACAATGCCTACCAGATCCCGGGCAAATACCCGAAAGGCGCCTACCTGCTGGTATTCGACCCACTGGACGGTTCGTCGAACATCGACATCAACGCCCCGGTCGGCACGATCTTCTCGGTACTGCGTTGCCCGAACGAATACCTGAGCCAGAACGAGCCTTTGAATGAAAAGGCCTTCCTGCAGCCAGGCACCCAGCAAGTGGCCGCCGGTTACGCGATCTACGGTCCACAGACCATGTTGATCCTGACCTTGGGCGACGGCGTGAAAGGCTTCACCCTGGACCGTGAAATGGGCAGCTTCGTACTGACCCATGAAAACATCACCATTCCTGAAGCGACCCAGGAATTTGCCATCAACGCGTCCAACCAGCGTCACTGGGAAGCGCCGGTACAGCGCTACGTCAGCGAGTTGCTGGCAGGCGATGAAGGCCCGTTGAAAAAGAACTACAACATGCGCTGGGTCGCGGCGATGGTTGCCGACGTGCACCGCATCCTGACCCGTGGCGGTCTGTTCATGTACCCACGTGACAGCCGCGAGCCGTCCAAGCCGGGCAAACTGCGCCTGATGTACGAAGCCAACCCGATGTCGTTCCTGGTGGAACAAGCGGGCGGCGCATCCACCGACGGTCACCAGCGCATCCTCGACATCCAGCCCGAAGGCCTGCACCAGCGTGTAGCGGTGTTCCTCGGTTCGAAAGAAGAAGTTGCCCGCGTCACGGCTTACCACAAGGAATAAACCATGAACGCGCCCTGGCAGCCGTTGCTTGACTGGTGGTTCGGAAACTTCGAAACACCGGGTGAAGTGGCGGCGCAGCAGGGCAAGTTGTGGTTCGGCAAGCGCGACAGCCAGGACCTCGAAGCGCGCACGCGTTTCGGGGACCAGGTCGAGCAGGCACTGGCCGGCGGATTGACCGAGTGGATGCAATGTCCCGAAGGTTGGCTGGCGCTGGTGCTGTTACTCGATCAACTCCCACGAATGATCTTTCGCGACACGCCCAAAGCATTTTCCGGCGATCCCCAGGCACAGACTCTTGTAGTCCAAGGCATTGCGGCGGATTTCGATCGGCAGTTGCGGCCGATTCAACGGGTGTTTATCTATCTGGTGTTCGAGCACAGCGAAAACCTCGCGGTGCAGAACGAAGGCGTCTGGCGTTACATCGAGTTGGTGGCGCAGCAGCCTGACGGTGATCGGGCGCTGTTTGCCGACTACCTGGATTACGCCGAGAAGCACCAGAAAATCATTGCGCAGTTCGGACGGTTTCCCCATCGCAATGCGGTGTTGGGAAGGGAGAGTACTGCACAGGAACTCGTGTTTCTGTCGAAGCCGGGCTCTCGGTTCTGATTTTTCGCTGTTGTTGATGCCGCCATCGCTGGCAAGCCAGCTCCTACAGTAGATCTCCAGTACGACAAAGATCCCTGTAGGAGCTGGCTTGCCAGCGATGAGGCCCGCGAGAGCGCCTCAGATCCTGAAACTACCCACCAACTGCTTCAACCGCGCCGCCTGCCGTTCAAGATCGGCACACGCACGCAAGGTCGACTGCAGGTTTTCCACACCTTCCTGGTTCAGCGTGTTGATCTCGGTGATGTCGACGTTGATCGACTCCACCACCGCCGTTTGCTCTTCTGTCGCGGTCGCAACCGATTGGTTCATACCGTCGATTTCACCGATGCGCTGGGTCACGCTCCCCAGTCGCTCACCCGCCTGGTTGGCGATGCCGACGCTGCTTTCGCTCTGGCGCTGGCTGTCGGTCATGATGCTCACCGCTGCCCGGGCGCCGACTTGCAACTCTTCGATCATCGTCTGCACTTGCTGCGCCGAGTCCTGGGTGCGGTGGGCGAGGTTGCGCACTTCATCGGCAACCACTGCGAAACCGCGACCTGCTTCACCGGCTCGTGCGGCTTCGATGGCGGCGTTGAGTGCCAGCAGGTTGGTCTGCTGGGAGATACTGGTAATCACTTCCAGGATCTGCCCGATGTTGACCGTGTTGCTGTTGAGCGTCTCGATATTGCCGCACGAATCGCTGATCTTCGCCGAGAGCTGTTGCATGGCGGCGATGGTTTTATCCACAACCTGTTGACCGTCTTCAGCCAGAGCGCGGGCGTCGCTCGAATGTTGCGAGGCAAGGGCGGCGTTCTGTGCGATTTCCTGGGCGGCGGCACCGAGCTGGTTGATTGCCGCGGCCACGCTGCTGGTGCGCGTGGCTTGCTGGTCGGAGTTGAACATCGACGAGTTGGACGCTGCTACAACACGCAGAGCGACTTCGTTGACCTGGCCGGTGGCCGAGGACACTTCGCTGATCGAGGTGTGAATACGTTCGACGAAACGATTGAACGACAGCCCCAGCGCGCCGAATTCGTCATGGCCGTGGATGATCAAACGTTTGGTCAAGTCACCTTCGCCTTCAGCAATGTCATGCATGGCGCGACCCATGGTCAGCAGCGGTTGCATCAACAGGCTGATCAGCATGCCCAGCAACGCGATGATGATCACCACCGCGATCACCATGGCAATGATCGCCGAGGTGCGAAACTCGCTGAGCATTGCGAACGCGGTGTCCTGGTCTAGCACCAGCGCCACGTACCAGTCTGCCGACGGTACGCCGTTGACGTGGGTGAACGAGATGAACTGGCGCTTGCCGTCGATCTCGACTTCTTTCATGCCCGGGCTGACTCTCGGCGCGCCGTTGGGATAGGCCTCGCTCAGGTTCTTGAGTACCAGTTTGTTGTCCGGGTGAATCAGGATTTTGCCGTCGGCGCCGACGATGAAGGCATGACCGTGACCGCCAAAATTCAGCGAATTGATGATCGCGCTGACGCTGGACAGGTCGATGTCGGCCCCGGCCACGCCAATCATCTGGCCTTGACGCTGCACCGGGGTTGCCACGGTGATCACCAGTTTGCCGGACGAGGCTGCGATGTACGGTTCGGTGACGATAGTCTGTTGCGCGCTGTCCGCTGCCTTGTACCAGCCACGGGCGCGTGGGTCATAGTCCGCTGCGCGGTTACCGGCCGGGACGGAGAACATCACGCCCTCGGCACCGCCGAAGTAACTCAGCTGGAAATTACCGGTGTAGGCGGGCAGGTCGATGATGCGCTTCAGGCTGGCGGTCGCATTGCCGTCGGCACTGACCTGTTGCGCCATCGATTGCAGCAACTGCATGCGGCTTTCCAGCCAGGTCTGGATGTTGCTGGTGGTCAGGCTGCCGAGCTCCTGCATCGAGGCTTCGGTGTTGCTGCGCAGGGTCTGGCGCTGGCGATAGTCGTTGAACAGGATGAAACAAGCGAATGCGACGGCCACCACGAGGGCGGCAGCCAGCAAGATCTTGTGGCTGAATTTCATGTTTCGGGTCATTGGATGAGCTACCGCAGAGGGGCTGGTCAACAAAGGAGAGGCAAACGTCACGTGCGTGGCGTTTGCGTTGCACCTATGTCGACTGTGCGGCGCCAAAGATTAGGCGGATTTGATGAAAATCGACGAAAAACCGGATAGACAAAAAAGGTGGCCTGTTTTTTCGCCGAGTGGCAGACGAGCGGGTCAATAAATAGCCCTGTCGTCAGGGAACCAGACAGGGGTTTTCTCTTCTAAGGTTCAGCTTGGCAGTCATGCCATTCCCCTACACCCCGGAGTTACACCATGTCGCTGCGTTCCATCGCCCTGCTTTCCTTTTGCGTATTGTTGGCTGCGTGCAGCAAGGTCAATCAGGAAAACTATTCGAAGCTCTCGTCAGGAATGACCAAGGCCGAGGTCGAAACCCTGTTGGGCAAACCCGCCGATTGTTCCGGCGCGCTCGGCATGTCCAGTTGCACCTGGGGTGACAAGAACAGCTTTATCAGCGTGCAGTATGCCGGTGACAAAGTGCTGATGTTTTCCGGCCAAGGCCTGAAGTAAACCGGGGCGAGTTGCCCACGGGAGAAAAATAATGAAGCGGTTGTTGATCATCCTTTTTGCCGGCCTGGTGTTGGCCGGCTGCGCCACGTCTGGCCACGATCCGTTGGCGCCCAAAACCGTCAACAGCGTCAACCTCAAGCGTTACCAGGGCACCTGGTACGAATTGGCTCGGTTGCCGATGTATTTCCAGCGCGATTGCGCGCAATCCGAAGCCCATTACACGCTCAAGCCTGACGGTAACGTCGCGGTGTTGAATCGCTGCCTGACGCCGCAGTGGCAATGGGAGGAGGTCAAGGGCACGGCTTATCCGCAGGTACCGGGCAAGACCGACAAATTGTGGGTCGAGTTCGATACCTGGTTTTCCCGGTTGATTCCGGGCACGGCAAAGGGCGAATACTGGGTGTTGTACGTCAGCGATGACTACAAGACCGCCATCGTTGGTGATCCGAGCCGCAAATACTTGTGGCTGTTGTCACGCACACCAACCGTAAACGGTGTGGTGCGTGAAGAGCTGCTGAGCAAGGCGCGTCAGCAGGGTTACGACACTACGCGGCTGATCTGGCGAGCATCGGATACGCAGATGGCGAAAACGTCGAACTGACCACACATACCCCTGTAGGAGCTGGCTTGCCAGCGAAGAGGCCATCAGACCGCAACCGATGTGTTGCCTGACAGATCGCCTTCGCTGGCAAGCCAGCTCCTACAGGGATTTGTTTCAGCCCAGGAGATCGCGCAGGACCTGAGTGAAGGCGCGGTTGCTTTCTTCTTCGTCCGCATGCCGACCGTCACGCACCACCCACTGCCCATTCACCAACACATCGCGCACTTGGCGATCCCCACCGGCAAACAGCCAGCGATTCAAAATCCCGTCGCCATTGGCTGTCGCCAGGTACGGATCGTTGCCGTCCAGCACCAGCCAGTCGGCGCGCTTGCCGACTTCCAGCGCACCAATCGGTTGCCCCAGCGCCTGGGCACCACCGTCCAGCGCCGCATCAAACAACGTGCGCCCGACCATCGGCTGATCCGCGCCATACAAACGGTTGCGTCGCTGATCGCGCAGACGCTGGCCGTATTCCAGCCAGCGCAATTCTTCCACCACACTCAGCGACACATGACTGTCGGAACCGATGCCCATGCGTCCGCCCTGAGCGAGGAAATCCACTGCCGGGAAAATCCCGTCGCCGAGGTTGGCCTCGGTGGTCAGGCACAGGCCGGCGATGGCGCGACTCTTGGCCATCAGCGTGATTTCTTCCGGGTTGGCATGGGTCGCGTGGACCAGACACCAGCGCTGATCAACGTCGACATTTTCGTAAAGCCATTGCAACGGACGTCGGCCACTCCAGGTCAGGCAGTCTTCGACTTCTTTCTGCTGCTCGGCGATATGGATGTGCACCGGGCATTGCTGGTCGCTGGCCGCCAGCACTTCGCTGATTTGTTGCGGCGTAACTGCGCGCAATGAGTGGAAACACAATCCCAGGGACTGCGCGGGTTGCTGCGCCAGCATCGGTTGCAAGCGTGATTGCAGCGTGAGGTAGTTCTCGGTGCTGTTGATAAAGCGACGCTGACCCTCGTTCGGCGTCTGGCCACCGAAACCGGAATGGCTGTAAAGCACCGGCAGCAGGGTCAAGCCGATCCCGGCAGCGCTGGCAGCCTGGCTGATACGCAGCGCCAGTTCAGCCGGATCGGCGTAAGGCTGACCGTTGCGGTCGTGATGGACGTAATGAAACTCCGCCACCGAGGTGTAACCGGCCTTGAGCATTTCGATGTACAGCTGACGGGCGATGACGCCGAGTTGCTCCGGGCTGATTTTTCCGACGAGGCGATACATCAAATCGCGCCAGGTCCAGAAGCTGTCGTTCGGGTTGCCCGCCACTTCCGCTAGTCCTGCCATGGCCCGCTGGAAGGCGTGGGAGTGCAGGTTCGGCATGCCCGGCAGCAGCGGACCGCTCAGCCGTTCGGCGCCATCTGCGTTGGAATCGGCCTGAATATGGGTCAATACGCCGTCGGCGTTGACCTCAAGACGTACATTGTTGGCCCATCCACTAGGCAGCAGCGCGCGTTCGGCAAAGAAGGCGGACATGGTTCAGCACCCCATCGTGTGTTATTTGTATATACATATACAGACGTTTGCCTGCTCGGTAAACTCCGGCAAGCTAGCGACATTCACTAAACGACCAAGGATTAACCGTGCCGACTCCGCCTCCAGTCTCTCCGTTGGCCGCGAACATGGGCGACAGTCCGGCGCCCTTGTACGCCCGCGTCAAACAGATGATCACCCAGCAAATCGACAGTGGTAACTGGCCGCCGCACTATCGCGTTCCGTCGGAAAGCGAACTGGTCAGCCAGTTGGGCTTCAGCCGCATGACCATCAACCGCGCCTTGCGCGAGATGACCGCCGACGGCCTGTTGGTGCGCATGCAAGGTGTCGGCACGTTCGTCGCCGAGCCGAAAAGCCAGTCCGCCCTGTTCGAAGTGCACAACATCGCCGACGAAATCGCCTCCCGTGGCCATCGCCACACGTGCAAGGTCATCACCCTCGAAGAAGAGGCCGCCGGCTCCGAGCGCGCTTTGGCGCTGGACATGCGCGAAGGCCAGAAGGTGTTCCATTCGCTGATCGTGCATTTCGAAAACGACATCCCGGTGCAAATCGAAGACCGTTTCGTCAATGCGCTGGTGGCGCCGGACTACCTCAAGCAGGACTTCACCCTGCAAACGCCTTACGCCTACCTCAACCAGGTCGCGCCGCTGACCGAGGGCGAGCACGTGGTCGAGGCGATTCTGGCCGAGCCGTCCGAATGCAAATTGCTGCAGATTGAAAAAGGCGAGCCGTGCCTGCTGATTCGTCGCCGCACCTGGTCCGGTCGTCAGCCGGTGACCGCCGCTCGCTTGATCCACCCTGGTTCCCGTCATCGTCTTGAAGGTCGGTTCCACAAATGAATGAGTTGAAGGTTCTACGCGCCAAAGACTACCCGCGTATGCCGTGGAAAAACGGCGGCGGCAGCACTGAGGAAATTGCCCGTGACGCTGGTACTGGCCTGGATGGCTTTGGCTGGCGCCTCTCGATTGCCGACATCGGAGAGTCGGGCGGGTTTTCCACCTTCGCCGGTTACGAGCGAGTGATCACGGTTTTACAGGGTGACGGCATGAGCCTGACGGTGGATGGCCAGGACACTCGGTCACTGTTACCGCTGGACCCGTTTGCGTTCAGCGGCGAGAGCAAGGTTTCCTGCACATTGCTCGGCGGTCCGATCCGCGATTTCAACCTCATCTATGCACCGCAGCGTTATGCCGCGCGGTTGCAGTGGTTGAGTGGGGAGCAACGGTTCTTCAGTTCGGCGGGCACCGTGTTGGTGTTCAGCATCAGCGAAACGCTGGAAGTGAAAGTCGGTAACAGTGCTTCGCAACTGGGTCGCCATGATTGCCTTCAGCATGTTGGTAACATAGGTCTTCTCGAGGTTTCCATTCGCGGCGCCTGTTGCGTGATCGAATTGACAGAGCGCTGAACCCCACCCTGTAGGAGCCGGCTTGCTGGCGATAGCGATCTTAAGGACGCTATCGCCAGCAAGCCGGCTCCTACGAAAAGCTGTTCCCCATCGCGCACCACTTTGTTACCGAACGCCCCAGAGTGGCTCAAAACCACGCTTCAGTAACAATCGTCGCGACCTCCAAAAAATCCCCGCAGAAAATTTCATCTTCGCCAGAACCCTTGTTTCAGGGGCTCTCCAGCCATTTCAGAGTTTTTCTTGAACACCCATCCAGCAAGTTGGCCGCTTGATTGCATATGCTTGTATGTACAAGTAAAGACGTATGCGTATGAGTCACGAAGACTCAACCGTCGTCCACTGATTCGCCGGTGTGCACTGATGTCCATCGGCTTGCTCGCCCACTGCCTGGGTTGGTTTTGGATTGATTGCTGAGGAGTTCTTTTCGTGACTAAATTTCGTGACGTTGAAATCCGCGCTGCCCGCGGTAACACGCTGACCGCCAAGAGCTGGCTGACCGAAGCGCCGCTGCGCATGCTGATGAACAACCTCGACCCGGAAGTCGCCGAGAACCCTAAAGAACTGGTGGTTTACGGTGGTATCGGGCGTGCAGCGCGTAACTGGGAATGCTACGACAAGATCGTCGAAAGCCTGACCAACCTGAACGACGACGAGACCCTGCTGGTGCAATCCGGCAAGCCGGTCGGCGTGTTCAAGACCCACAGCAACGCTCCTCGCGTACTGATCGCCAACTCCAACCTGGTGCCACACTGGGCGAGCTGGGAACACTTCAACGAACTGGACGCCAAAGGCCTGGCCATGTACGGCCAGATGACCGCCGGCAGCTGGATCTACATCGGCAGCCAGGGCATCGTCCAGGGCACCTACGAAACCTTCGTCGAAGCCGGTCGCCAACACTACAACGATGACCTGAAAGGCAAGTGGGTCCTGACCGCTGGCCTGGGCGGCATGGGTGGCGCACAGCCGCTGGCTGCAACCCTGGCCGGCGCTTGCTCGCTGAACATCGAATGCCAGCAGGTCAGCATCGATTTCCGTTTGAAAAGCCGCTACGTCGACGAGCAAGCCACCGACCTCGACGACGCACTGGCCCGCATCGCCAAATACACCAAAGAAGGCAAGGCGATCTCCATCGCGCTGCTGGGTAACGCGGCTGAAATCCTGCCGGAGCTGGTCAAGCGCGGCGTGCGCCCGGACATGGTCACCGACCAGACCAGCGCCCACGATCCGCTCAACGGCTACCTGCCGGCCGGCTGGACCTGGGACCAGTACCGCGCTCGCGCCAAGACCGAGCCTGCTGCTGTGATCAAAGCCGCCAAGCAATCGATGGCCGTGCACGTCAAAGCCATGTTGGACTTCCAGAAAATGGGCGTACCGACTTTCGACTACGGCAACAACATCCGTCAGATGGCTCAGGAAGAAGGCGTGGAAAACGCATTCGACTTCCCGGGCTTCGTACCGGCCTACATCCGTCCACTGTTCTGCCGTGGCATCGGCCCGTTCCGTTGGGCTGCACTGTCGGGCAACGCTGAAGACATCTACAAGACCGACGCCAAGGTCAAAGAGCTGATCCCGGACGACGCTCACCTGCACAACTGGCTGGACATGGCCCGCGAGCGCATCAGCTTCCAGGGTCTGCCGGCACGTATCTGCTGGGTTGGCCTGGGTCTGCGCGCCAAGCTGGGTCTGGCGTTCAACGAAATGGTGCGCAGCGGTGAATTGTCCGCACCCATCGTCATCGGCCGTGACCACCTGGACTCCGGTTCGGTAGCCAGCCCGAACCGCGAAACCGAATCGATGCAGGACGGTTCCGACGCCGTGTCCGACTGGCCACTGCTCAACGCTCTGCTGAACACCGCGAGCGGGGCGACCTGGGTTTCCCTGCACCACGGCGGCGGCGTCGGCATGGGCTTCTCCCAGCATTCGGGCATGGTGATTGTCTGCGACGGTACGGACGAAGCGGCAGAGCGCATTGCTCGCGTTCTGCACAACGACCCGGCGACTGGCGTTATGCGTCATGCCGATGCCGGTTACCAGATCGCCATCGACTGCGCCAAGGAACAAGGGCTGAACCTGCCGATGATTACCGGCAAGTAATGCTTGCCCTGTAGGGGCCGGCTTGCTGGCGATAGCATCAGTGCGTTGCACCAGACACACCGCGCCGCATGGATCGCCAGCAAGACGGCTCCTACAGGGGATTGTCCAACCCACAATAACAATCCACAGAGGTTGAACCATGGCTGTCACCAGCGAACGTGCAGGCAACAAACCGTTGATCGAGAAACGCTCGATCGACTACATCCCGGAAGCGGAAAGACACGGTCGTCTGTTCAGCCAGTTCACCCTGTGGATGGGGGCCAACCTGCAAATCACCGCGATTGTCACCGGCGCATTGGCGGTGGTGCTCGGCGGTGATGTGTTCTGGTCGCTCATCGGTTTGCTGATCGGGCAATTGCTCGGCGGTGGCGTGATGGCGTTGCATGCGGCGCAAGGGCCCAAGCTTGGCTTGCCGCAGATGATCTCCAGCCGGGTGCAGTTCGGCGTTTATGGCGCGGCCATCCCGATTGTGCTGGTCTGCTTGATGTACCTGGGCTTTACCGCAACGGGAACCGTGCTTTCCGGCCAGGCGCTGGGCCAGTTGTTTGGGGTCAGCGACACCGTCGGCATCCTGCTTTTTGCCAGTGTCATCGTGCTGGTCACGGTGCTCGGTTATCGGGTGATCCATTGGATCGGCCGTGTTGCCAGTGTCATTGGCGTGATTGCCTTTGTTTATCTGTTCAGCCGTCTGATGAGCCAGGTTGACGTTGGCGCGCTGTTGCAAATCCGCCACTTCAGCTGGAGCAGTTTCCTGCTGGCGGTGTCGCTCGCGGCGTCCTGGCAGATCGCCTTCGGCCCCTATGTGGCTGACTATTCCCGCTACTTGCCGAGCAAAGTTTCCTCGGTAAAGACCTTTTTTGCCGCAGGCGCAGGTTCGGTCATTGGTGCACAGGTAGCGATGGTTCTCGGCGTGTTCGCTGCCGCGTCGGCCAACGGGCAATTCGCCGGCCACGAAGTGGCCTACATCGTTGGTCTGGGTGGTACCGGTGCTACCGCTGCGCTGCTGTACTTCAGCATCGCGTTCGGCAAGGTCACCATCTCCACGCTGAACTCCTACGGCAGCTTCATGTGCATTGCGACCATCATCAGCGGCTTTCGCGGTGAGCTGAAAGTAACGCGCTTGCAGCGTCTGGTGTTCGTGCTGGTCATCGTCGGTGCTGCGACCCTGATGGCGTTGCTCGGCCAGCACTCGTTCCTCGGTGCATTCAAGTCCTTCATCCTGTTCTTGCTGGCGTTCTTCACGCCCTGGAGCGCGATCAACCTGGTGGATTACTACTGCATCACCCGCGAACGCTATGACGTGCCGGCGCTGGCCGATCCGAACGGTCGTTACGGCCGCTGGAACACTCTCGGGATCAGCGTCTATGTTTTCGGTGTGTTGGTGCAGCTGCCGTTCATCTCCTCCAAGTTCTATACCGGTCCGCTGGTGGATGCCCTGGGGGGAGTGGATATTTCCTGGATCATCGGCCTGGTGCTGCCCGCCGCCCTGTATTACCTGTGCGCAAAAAAATGGCACGGCACAGTGCCCGATCAACTGATCCTGCCGGTCGAGCAGGACGCCGTCATCGAACAAAAGCTGAGCACCGGCCGCGCTGCGGCGCAGGCCTGACTGGACGTGGACAGGGCTGGATGCCTTTTGACTGCCGTAAGCCCATTCATGATTAGGAGCGTCAAGACAATGAAATCGAACAAGACCCTGCTGACCACATTGCTTTCCATGGGCCTGCTGGCCAGCGCCGGCGCCACGCAGGCGGCGGGTTGGTGCGAGTCGGGGAAACCTGTGAAATTCGCCGGTCTGAACTGGGAAAGCGGCATGCTGCTGACCGACGTGTTGCAGGTCGTGCTTGAGAAAGGCTACGACTGCAAGACCGACAGCCTGCCGGGTAACTCCATCACCATGGAAAACGCCCTGAGCAGCAACGATATTCAAGTATTCGCCGAAGAATGGGTCGGCCGCAGCGAGGTCTGGAACAAGGCCGAGAAGGCCGGCAAGGTCGTCGGTGTCGGCGCTCCTGTAGTCGGTGCTGTCGAAGGCTGGTACGTGCCGCGCTACGTGATCGAAGGCGATGCCAGCCGCAAGCTCGAAGCCAAGGCGCCAGACCTGAAAAACATCGCCGACCTGGGCAAGTACGCCACGGTGTTCAAGGATCAGGAAGAGCCGACCAAAGGCCGCTTCTACAACTGCCCGGCCGGTTGGACCTGTGAGCTCGACAACAGCGAAATGCTCAAAAGCTACGGCCTGGAAAGCACCTACACCAACTTCCGCCCAGGCACCGGCCCGGCGCTGGATGCCGCCGTGCTGTCGAGCTACAAGCGCGGAGAGCCGATCCTGTTCTATTACTGGTCGCCGACGCCGCTGATGGGCCAGGTCGACCTGGTCAAGCTTGAAGAAAAACCGGGCGTGGACAAGACCGTGACCATCAAGGTCGGCCTGTCCAAGACCTTCCATGACGAAGCCCCGGAACTGGTGGCCGTACTGGAAAAGGTCAACCTGCCGATCGACCTGCTGAACCAGAACCTGGGGCGCATGGCCAAGGAGCGGATTGCTTCGCCGAAACTGGCGAAAATCTTCCTCAAGGAACATCCTGAAGTCTGGCACCAGTGGGTGAGCGAAGACGCTGCCAGGAAAATCGACGCGGCCTTGTAGGTCGGGCTTCTCCGACTGCCGGCAACGGCAGTCTGATGCTTGATCGCAACCCCTTGATTGAGAGTCTCTTATGTTTCCCGAAAGCTTTACCTTTTCCATCGCCGACTGGGTCAACGGTTGGGTCGATTCGCTGGTAACCAATTACGGCGACGTGTTCCGCAGCATCTCCGACACCCTGTTGTGGGCCATCGTCAATCTCGAAGGCCTGCTGCGTGCGGCACCGTGGTGGCTGATGCTGGCGATCGTGGCCGGCGTGGCCTGGCACGCAACCCGCAAGGTGGTGACCACCGCGGTGATCGTCGGTTTGCTGTTCCTGGTCGGCGCGGTCGGCCTCTGGGACAAACTGATGCAGACCCTGGCGCTGATGATGGTGGCGACGGTCATTTCGGTGCTGATCGGCATCCCGCTGGGCATCCTCTCGGCGCGCAGCAATCGCCTGCGTTCGGTGTTGATGCCGCTGTTGGACATCATGCAGACCATGCCGAGCTTCGTGTACCTGATCCCGGTGCTGATGCTGTTCGGTCTGGGCAAGGTCCCGGCGATTTTCGCCACGGTGATCTATGCCGCACCGCCGCTGATCCGCCTGACAGACCTGGGCATTCGCCAGGTTGACGGCGAAGTGATGGAAGCGATCAACGCTTTCGGTGCCAACCGCTGGCAGCAATTGTTCGGCGTGCAACTGCCGCTGGCCTTGCCAAGCATCATGGCGGGTATCAACCAGACCACCATGATGGCCCTGTCGATGGTGGTGATTGCCTCGATGATCGGTGCCCGTGGTTTGGGTGAAGACGTGCTGGTGGGGATTCAGACCCTCAACGTCGGACGCGGCCTGGAGGCGGGTTTGGCGATTGTGATTCTGGCAGTGGTCATCGACCGCATTACACAGGCGTACGGTCGGCCACGGCATGAGGTGAGCAAATGAACAACGCATCCGTAAGCAAGATCGAAGTCAAAAACGTCTTCAAGATTTTCGGTAACCGTTCCAAGGACGCGCTGGCCATGGTCGGCCAGGGCAAGACCAAGGAGCAAGTGCTGTCCGAGACGGGTTGCGTGGTCGGCGTGAACGATCTGTCCCTGAGCATCGGCAGCGGCGAGATCTTCGTGATCATGGGGTTATCGGGTTCAGGAAAATCCACTCTGGTGCGCCACTTCAACCGCCTGATCGATCCGACCAGCGGCGCGATCCTGGTGGACGGCGTGGACATCCTGCAATACGACATGGAAGCCCTGCGCGAATTTCGTCGGCGCAAGATCAGCATGGTGTTCCAGAGCTTCGGCCTGTTGCCGCACAAGAGCGTGCTGGATAACGTCGCCTATGGCTTGAAAATCCGTGGCGAAAGCAAAGCCCTGTGCAACGAACGGGCGCTGCACTGGATCAACACCGTGGGCCTCAAGGGCTACGAAAACAAATACCCGCATCAGCTGTCCGGTGGCATGCGTCAGCGTGTAGGCCTGGCTCGCGCCCTGGCGGCGGACACCGACATCATTCTGATGGACGAAGCGTTCAGCGCCCTCGATCCGCTGATCCGCGCCGAGATGCAAGACCAGTTGCTGGAGCTGCAAAAGACCTTGCACAAGACCATCGTCTTCATCACCCACGACCTCGACGA
The DNA here is from genome assembly GCF_034008315.1 of Pseudomonas sp. P8_241. Lineage (NCBI taxonomy): Bacteria > Pseudomonadati > Pseudomonadota > Gammaproteobacteria > Pseudomonadales > Pseudomonadaceae > Pseudomonas > Pseudomonas sp. P8_241. Next base: position 534,815 of record NZ_CP125377.1, read on the forward strand.
GGCCGTGCGCATCGGCAACCGCATCGCGATCCTCAAGGACGGCCGCCTGATCCAGGTCGGCACGCCGCGAGAGATCCTGCATTCGCCGGCGGATGAGTATGTCGACCGCTTTGTGCAGCGTCGGGCGGCGGTGGTTTAAGAAATTTGTGGTGGTTGTGCTGGCCCCCATCGCTGGCAAGCCGGCTCCTACAAGGTGTACACAATCCCTGTAGGAGCTGGCTTGCCAGCGATGGGGTCAGTGAAGCTGCATCAATATTCAGGTACGAGGTTAAAGATGTCCCAGGCTGAAAAAATCGTTATCACCCAAGCGCAAGTCACTTGGCAGGATGTGGTGGCCGTGGCCCGCGATGGCGCACCGCTTGAGCTGTCGGCGCCGATCTGGACACGCATCGAAAACGCTCAGGCCATCGTCCAGCGCATCGTTACCAGCGGCGAACGCGCCTATGGCATCAACACCGGTCTGGGCGCGCTGTGCAACGTCTCGCTGCAGGACGAGCAACTCAGCCAGTTGTCGCGCAACACGCTGCTCAGCCACGCCTGCGGCGTTGGCACACCGCTGACCAACGAACAGACCCGTTCGATCATGTGCGCCGCCGTCATTAACTACAGCCATGGCAAATCCGGCCTGCACCGCCAGGTCGTCGAAGCGCTGTTGGCGCTGCTCAACCGTGGCATCACTCCGCAAGTACCGTCCCAGGGTTCTGTGGGCTACCTGACCCACATGGCTCACATCGGCATTGCGTTGTTGGGCGTCGGCAATGTCAGCTATCGCGGGCAGATCGTTTCCGCTCAGCAGGCATTGGCGGAAGAAGGCTTGCAACCAGTCAAACTCGGTGCCAAAGACGGTTTGTGCCTGGTCAACGGCACACCGTGCATGACCGGCCTGAGCTGCCTGGCGATTGCCGACGCCACGCGCCTGCTGGAATGGGCCGACGTGGTCGGTGCCATGAGCTTCGAAGCCCAACGCGGACAAATCGACGCGTTCGATGCCGAGATCATCGCGCTCAAACCGCACCCTGGCATGCAGCAGGTCGGGATCAACCTGCGAGCCTTGCTCGACGGCAGTGAAGTGATCGCCCAGAGCAAGGGCATTCGCACGCAAGACGCCCTGAGCATTCGCTCGATCCCGCAGGTGCACGGCGCCGCGCGCGATCAACTGGCGCACGCGACCAAGCAGATCGAAACCGAGCTCAACAGCGCCACCGATAACCCATTGGTGCTGGGCACCGCGGACAACTACCGCGTCGTTTCCCAGGCCAACCCGCACGGTCAGTCCGTGGCAATGGCAGCGGATTTGCTGGCCATCGCGATGGCAGAAATCGGCTCCATCGCCGAACGTCGCCTGGACCGCTTGATCAACCCGCATGTCAGCGGTCTGCCGGCGTTTCTGGTGGCCAACCCGGGAGTGAATTCCGGGATGATGATCGTGCAATACGTCGCCGCCTCGCTGTGCGCGGAAAACCGCCAGTTGGCGCAACCGGCAGTGTTGGATAACTACGTGACGTCGGGTCTGCAAGAAGACCACCTGAGCCTGGGCACCAACGCGGCGCTGAAACTGCACCGCGCCTTGGAAAACTGCACGCAGATCCTCGCCATCGAGTATCTGCTGGCGGCCCAGGCGTTTGAATTCCTGAAAGAGCAGCGCTTCGGCGCGGGCACCGATGCCGCGTGGCGTCTGCTGCGTGAGCGCGTTCCGGCTTACGATCAGGATCGTTGGCTGGCGCCGGATATTGCCGCTGCTGCTGGCGTTTTGAAAGAAGCGAATTTGCTGCACAAGGTTTTGCCGAACCTGAACTGATTTCCATACAAAAACCAGCGTGCCAAGGCGCGGCTCCCCATAAGGTAGACGCGACGGACAACGGACATCTCCGGAGCGTCTGGTAGTTGATAACAAACTCTCAAAAGGAGCACATAAATGACTGCCCTAAACCTGATTCCCGGCCAACTGACCCTCGCTCAGCTGCGTGATGTCTTTCAACAGCCGGTACAACTGACCCTCGACAACAGCGCCTCGGCGCAGATCGAAGCCAGCGTTGCCTGCGTGGAACAAATTCTCGCCGAGAACCGTACCGCCTACGGGATCAACACCGGTTTCGGCCTGCTGGCCTCGACCCGCATCGCCAGCGAAGACCTGGAGAATCTGCAGCGTTCGCTGGTGCTGTCCCATGCCGCCGGTGTCGGCCAGCCGATCAGCGATGAGCTGGTCCGCCTGATCATGGTGCTCAAGGTCAACAGTCTGAGCCGAGGTTTCTCCGGCATTCGTCGCGTGGTGATCGATGCGCTGATCGCGCTGATCAACGCCGAGGTTTATCCGCACATTCCTTTGAAAGGCTCGGTCGGTGCGTCCGGTGATTTGGCGCCTCTGGCGCACATGTCGCTGGTGCTGCTGGGCGAAGGCAAGGCGCGCTACAAGGGCGAGTGGATGGAAGCCACCGAAGCGCTGAAAGTCGCCGGCCTGACTCCGCTGACCCTCGCCGCCAAAGAAGGCCTGGCGCTGCTCAACGGCACGCAGGTGTCGACCGCGTTTGCCCTGCGTGGCCTGTTCGAAGGCGAAGATCTCTTTGCGGGTGCCTTGGCTCTCGGCGGCCTCACCGTTGAAGCGGTCCTGGGCTCGCGCTCGCCGTTCGACGCACGCATCCACGCGGCCCGTGGTCAGAAAGGCCAGATCGACGCCGCCGCTGCTTACCGCGATCTGCTGGGAGAGCGCAGTGAAGTGTCCGATTCCCACGAGAACTGCGAGAAGGTGCAAGACCCTTATTCCCTGCGTTGCCAGCCGCAAGTCATGGGCGCCTGCCTGACTCAGTTCCGTCAGGCCGCCGAAGTGTTGGCCGTCGAAGCCAACGCGGTCTCCGACAACCCGCTGGTGTTCGCTGCTGAAGGTGATGTGATTTCCGGCGGCAACTTCCACGCTGAACCGGTGGCCATGGCGGCCGACAACATGGCGCTGGCCATCGCTGAAATCGGTTCTCTGAGCGAGCGTCGCATCTCGCTGATGATGGACAAACACATGTCGCAACTGCCGCCGTTCCTGGTGGCCAATGGCGGCGTCAACTCCGGTTTCATGATCGCCCAGGTGACGGCTGCTGCTCTGGCCAGCGAGAACAAGGCACTGTCCCATCCGCATTCGGTGGACAGTCTGCCGACCTCCGCCAACCAGGAAGATCATGTTTCCATGGCTCCGGCGGCGGGCAAGCGTCTGTGGGAAATGGCCGAGAACACTCGCGGGATTCTCGCGGTGGAATGGCTGGCGGCGGTGCAGGGGCTGGACTTGCGCAATGGCCTGAAGACTTCGACCAAACTGGAACAGGCTCGCGCCATTCTGCGTAAAGAAGTGCCGTTTTATGAGAAGGACCGGTTCTTTGCACCGGACATCAATGCGGCGACTGAACTGTTGGCTTCGCGGTGCCTGACTGAGCTGGTTCCAACCAAGCTTTTGCCTAGCCTGTGATGCCCCCATCGCTGGCAAGCCGGCTCCTACAGGGGTTCGTATTCACCCTGTAGGAGCCGGCTTGCTGGCGATTCGATTTTGAATACTGTGGAGACTAAGGGATGAAAACCCTCTGGCAACACTGCCACGTCGCAACCATGGCCCAAGGCGTCTACTCGATTATCGAGGACGCGGCCATCGTGACGTCCGGTGCGCTCATCGAGTGGATCGGCCCTCGCGCTGAACTGCCGGCGGGCGAGTACCCGGCGGTCAACGATTTGAACGGGGCCTGGGTCACGCCGGGCCTGATCGACTGCCACACCCACACGGTGTTCGGCGGTAACCGCAGCGGCGAATTCGAGCAGCGTCTGCAAGGCGTCAGCTATGCGGACATCGCAGCCAGCGGTGGCGGCATCGCCAGCACAGTGCGTGCCACCCGCGCTGCGAGTGAAGACGAGCTGTTCGCCAGCGCAGCCAAGCGCCTGAAAAGCCTGATGCGCGATGGCGTTACCAGCATCGAAATCAAATCCGGCTACGGCCTGGACCTGGCCAACGAACGCAAGATGCTGCGTGTGGCCCGTCGCCTCGGTGCAGAATTGCCGGTCAGCGTTCGCAGCACCTGTCTGGCGGCTCATGCCTTGCCGCCGGAATATGCCGATCGTGCCGACGATTACATCGATCACATCTGCGCTGAAATGCTCCCGGCCCTGGCCGCCGAAGGCTTGGTGGACGCCGTGGATGCGTTCTGCGAGTACCTGGCGTTCTCCCCGGCGCAGGTCGAGCGCGTATTCATCACCGCTCAGAAGCTGGGTTTGCCGGTGAAGCTGCACGCCGAGCAGCTGTCGTCGCTGCACGGCTCGAGTCTGGCGGCGCGTTACCAGGCGTTGTCCGCCGATCATCTGGAATTCATGACCGAAGACGACGCCATCGCCATGGCCAAGTCCGGCACCGTCGCGGTGCTGTTGCCCGGGGCCTTTTACTTCCTGCGCGAAACCCAATTGCCGCCGATGGAAGCCCTGCGCAAGCACGGCGTGAAAATCGCCATCGCCAGCGACCTCAACCCCGGCACCTCGCCGGCGCTGTCATTGCGCCTGATGCTGAACATGGCCTGCACCTGTTTGCGCATGACCCCGGAAGAAGCCCTGGCCGGTGCGACGATCCATGCCGCCACTGCATTGGGCATGGCCGACACCCACGGTTCGCTGGAAGTCGGCAAGGTCGCGGACTTCGTCGCCTGGCAAATCGATCGTCCGGCCGACCTGTGTTACTGGCTCGGCGGCGACCTGGAAAAACGCGTCGTGCGCCACGGCGTCGAATCAAGTTTGCAGGAGATCTGCTGTGGATAAGGTTCTGAACTTCAAACAAGGCCGCGTGCCGCTGCTGATCAGCATGCCCCACGCTGGCGTGCGCCTGACGCCTGCGGTCGAAGCCGGGTTGATCCCTGACGCGAAAAGCCTGCCGGACACCGACTGGCACATTCCGCAGCTCTACGACTTCGCCGCCGAACTGGGCGCCAGTACCCTGGCCGCCGAGTATTCGCGGTTCGTTATCGACCTGAACCGCCCGTCCGACGACAAACCGTTATATGTCGGCGCGACCACCGGCCTGTACCCGGCCACGTTGTTCGATGGCGTGCCGTTGTTCCGCGAAGGGCAGGAGCCTTCCAAAGAACAACGCGCGATTTATCTGGAGCAGATCTGGACGCCGTACCACAGCACACTGCAAAACGAGCTGGCGCGTCTGAAGGCCGAATTTGGCTACGCGCTGCTGTTCGATGCGCACTCGATCCGCTCGATCATCCCGCACCTGTTCGACGGCAAGCTGCCGGACTTCAACCTCGGCACCTTCAATGGCGCCAGTTGCGATCAGCAGTTGGCGACGCAACTGGAAGCCATTTGTGCGCGTCATGACCAATACACCCACGTGCTGAACGGTCGCTTCAAGGGCGGCCACATCACCCGGCATTACGGCAACCCGGCCGAAAACATCCACGCCGTGCAGCTGGAGCTGGGGCAGTGCACGTATATGGAAGAGTTCGAGCCGTTCCGCTACCGGCCGGACCTGGCGGAGCCGACGCAGGTTGTGTTGAAGGAATTGCTGCAAGGGTTGTTGGCGTGGGGCGAAAAGCACTACAGCGCTTAAACACGAAACGCTGGCAAGTGGGCTTTTGTGGCGAGGGAGCTTGCTCCCGTCCGGCGGCGAAGCCGTCGTAAACCCGGACAGTCAGGTGTATCTGACAAAACTCGGTTGAAGGGTTTTGGGGCTGCTACGCAGCCCAGCGGGAGCAAGCTCCCTCGCCACAGGTTTGATTGCGAACTCTTGCCAGGCTGGGCATGCTCATTGACGTAAATCGGGTTTATGATGCCCCACGGCAGAATAATAGAAGTCCCCCCAGGGATGACCTCGACCCCTTACGGAGCGCGCAATGCAGACTTTGTACCCGCAGATCAAACCCTACGCCCGGCACGATCTGGCTGTCGATGCGACCCACACCCTGTATGTCGATGAAAGCGGTTCTCCGCAAGGTTTGCCGGTGGTGTTCATCCACGGTGGCCCCGGTGCCGGATGTGATGCCCAGAGTCGGTGCTTCTTTGATCCGAACCTGTACCGCATTGTCACCTTCGACCAGCGCGGTTGCGGTCGTTCCACTCCCCACGCCAGTCTGGAAAACAACACCACCTGGGATCTGGTTGCCGACCTTGAGCGGATTCGCCAGCATCTGGGCATCGAAAAATGGGTGCTGTTTGGCGGGTCCTGGGGTTCGACCCTGGCGCTGGCCTACGCGCAAACTCACCCGGAACGGGTGCACGGTCTGATCCTGCGCGGGATCTTTCTTTGCCGTACGCAGGAAATCGAATGGTTCTACCAGGCGGGCGCCAGTCGTCTGTTCCCCGACTACTGGCAGGACTACATCGCGCCGATCCCGCTGGACGAGCGTGACGACTTGCTCAAGGCTTTCCACAAGCGCCTGGTCGGCAACGATCAGATTGCCCAGATGCATGCGGCCAAGGCCTGGTCCACGTGGGAGGGGCGCACCGCAACCCTGCGTCCGAACCCGCTGGTGGTCGATCGTTTCTCCGAGCCGCAGCGTGCGTTGTCCATCGCACGCATCGAGTGTCATTACTTCAGTAACAACGCTTTCCTTGAACCGAACCAGTTGATTCGCGACATGGGCAAGATCGCCCATTTGCCGGGGGTGATCGTGCACGGTCGCTACGACGTGATCTGCCCGTTGGACAACGCCTGGGAGTTGCACCAGGCCTGGCCGAACAGTGAACTGCAGGTGATTCGTGATGCCGGTCACGCCGCTTCCGAGCCAGGCATCACTGACGCGCTGGTTCGGGCCGCCAATCAGATGGCGCGCCGCCTGCTCGACCTGGCGCCCGAAGAAGCATGAAAGGCTTGTTGCAACGGGTGCGTGGAGCACGGGTCGAGGTAGCGGGCGAGGTGGTGGGTGCCGTCGATCAGGGTTTGTTGGTGCTGGTGGCCGTCGAGCCCGAAGACACTCGGGCCAGTGCCGACAAACTTCTAAATAAGCTGCTTAACTATCGGGTATTCAGCGATGCCGTGGGCAAGATGAACCTGTCCCTGGCGGATGTCGGCGGCGGGTTGCTGCTGGTCTCTCAGTTCACCCTCGCCGCCGACACCAGGAGCGGGCTGCGTCCGAGTTTCTCGACCGCGGCCCCTCCGGCCCAGGGAGAGGAACTTTTCAACTACCTATTAGACAAAGCGAAACAGGTGCATGGCACTGTGGCATCAGGTAGATTCGGCGCGGATATGCAGGTGCACCTGGTCAACGATGGCCCGGTTACCTTCCTGTTACAGACCTGAAAGCCCTTGAAACATCTTTTTAAGCGCTTTTCGGCTGAAAACAGGCGTTTTCCCCGATAAATACTTTGTTACGCCTGATGCGTTGTAACGCGGCCTACTAGATAATCGCGCGCTACGGGGATCGGCGTTCGTTGGTCCATTTTGACTTAGGTAGAGACTTGTCCTGATCCGATTGGGGAATCATTTTGCCCCAGCGGAGTCGGAACAATGCTCGCCAACTTGGCAAGAGTGGTTTGTAAGGCCGGTTTTTTTACGCCGGGATCCGCACAAACCCTTCAACTGGCCGTTGGTTTTTTGATCTGTTTTCGGCGAGGGTTGCTCGTGATTGTTAGTCCCTGTAATGCACCAAAATTGTCTGCCAAACGGTTACGTAGCGCACTGGTAGCGGGCTCTGCACTGCTCTGCCTGCTCAGCGCCGGCCAACTTTGGGCATTCAATCTGGATGATGTGTCGGTCAAGGCAAAAGAGCTGGCCGGGCAGAAGTACGAAGCGCCGCGCAGTAACCTGCCGAACGAATTTCGTGAAATGAAATTCGCGGACTATCAGAAAATCCGTTTTCTGACCGAAAAAGCCGAATGGGCTGATCAAAAGACGCCGTTCAAGCTGTCCTTTTATCACCAGGGCATGCATTTCGATACGCCGGTGAAAATCAATGAAATCACCGCGAACACCGTCGAAGAAATCAAATACGACCCAAGTCGTTTCGACTTTGGCGACCTGAACTTTGATCCTAAGGCCACCGAACAACTGGGCTATGCCGGTTTCCGTGTGCTGTACCCGATCAACAAGGCCGACAAGCAAGACGAAATCATGACCATGCTCGGCGCGAGCTACTTCCGCGTCGTGGGCAAGGGTCACGTCTACGGCTTGTCCGCCCGCGGCATGGCACTCGATACCGCCTTGCCGTCCGGAGAAGAGTTTCCGCGTTTTCGCGAATTCTGGATTCAACAGCCAAAACCGGGCGACAAGCACCTGGTGATCTTTGCACTGCTGGATTCGCCGCGTGCCACCGGCGCCTATCGCCTGACCTTGCGTCCGGGCAGTGACACCATTGTCGACGTCAAGGCGCAGATGTATCTGCGTGACAAGGTCGGCAAACTGGGTATCGCACCGCTGACCAGCATGTACCTGTTCGGCGCCAATCAGCCGTCGAAAGTGCTGAACTACCGTCGTGAACTGCACGACTCCAGCGGTCTGGCAATCCATGCCGGTAACGGCGAGTGGATCTGGCGTCCGCTGAACAATCCCAAACACCTGGCTGTCAGCAACTTCTCGGTCGAGAACCCGCGTGGTTTCGGTCTGCTGCAACGCGGCCGCGACTTCAGCCACTATGAAGACCTCGACGACCGTTACGACAAGCGCCCGAGCGCCTGGATCGAGCCCAAGGGTGATTGGGGCAAGGGCACCGTCGATCTGGTCGAAATTCCGACCGCCGACGAAACCAACGACAATATCGTAGCCTTCTGGAACCCGGAAAAATTGCCGGAACCTGGTCAGCCGCTCGATGTCGCTTATCGTATGCACTGGACCATGGACGAGGCTTCGATCCACGCCCCGGACAGCGCCTGGGTCAAGCAGACCCTGCGTTCTACCGGTGACGTCAAACAGTCCAACCTGATTCGTCAGCCGGACGGCAGCGTTGCTTACCTGGTGGATTTCGAAGGTCCGTCCCTGGCTGCTTTGCCAGCCGATGCGGAGGTTCGCAGTCAGGTCAGCGTTGGTGATAACGCCGAACTGGTCGAGAACAGTGTGCGTTACAACCCTGAAACCAAGGGCTGGCGCTTGACGCTGCGTATGAAGATCAAGGATCCGGGCAAGGCTACTGAAATGCGTGCCGCGCTGGTGCAGAACATCGTGCCTGCGGACCTGGCCAAGACTTCGATTCCAGCGTCCAACTCCTCCGTTGCCAAGGCTGACAAAGTCGCCGCCAAGCAGCAGGAAAAAGCCGACAAGGAAGCCAAGGCCGCCGAGGCCAAGCAGGCCGACGTCAAGCCGGTTGCAGATGCCAAGGACAAGGCCAACAACAAAGACGCCCAGCAGCCTGCCGCTGCCGGCGCGGCCCCAGTCACACCGGAATCGGCACCGACTGAAGAAGTCCTGACCGAAACCTGGAGCTATCAGTTGCCTGCCGATGAGTAATTCCCAAGTACAGCCAGAAACTCTTGCCGAGTATCTGGCGCATCTGCCGATGAGCGACCAGCAACGTGCGGAACTCGCCGGTTGCCAGTCCTTCAGCGAACTGCATGAACGCCTGTCGTCATCGACGTTCGACGCCCCGACCGAGGCCGCTCAGGCTTCGGTGGGCAAGCGCCTGACGCTGAGCACTGCCGAAGAATTGCAGGACGCGGAAATGCTGGCGCTCGACGCCAGCGGTCGGATCTGCCTCAAGGCGACCCCGCCGATTCGCCGCACCAAGGTCGTGCCGGAGCCGTGGCGCACCAACATCCTGGTGCGAGGCTGGCGCCGGATGACCGGTCGTACCAACCCGCCGAAGCCGCCCAAGGACGAACGTGTCCTGCCGGCCGCACGCTGGCGCACCGTAGGTTCGATCCGTCGCTACATTCTGTTGGTGCTGATGCTCGGCCAGACCATCGTCGCCGGTTGGTACATGAAAGGCATCATGCCTTACCAGGGCTGGTCGTTCGTCGACCTCAACGAAGTGCTGCATCAACCGCTGCTGCAAACCGCCACGCAAGTGCTGCCGTATGCCTTGCAGACCAGCATCCTGATTCTGTTCGGGATTTTGTTCTGCTGGGTCTCGGCCGGTTTCTGGACCGCGCTGATGGGGTTCCTTGAGTTGCTCACCGGTCACGATAAGTACCGTATCTCCGGTAAAAGTGCCGGTAACGAGCCGATTGCGAAAGATGCGCGCACCGCACTCGTAATGCCGATCTGTAACGAAGACGTGCCGCGGGTATTCGCCGGCCTGCGGGCGACCTTCGAGTCGGTTGCGGCCACGGGTGACCTGGACCGTTTCGATTTCTTCGTCCTCAGCGACAGTAACGACGCCGATATCTGTGTCGCCGAGCAACAGGCCTGGCTGGATGTTTGCCGCGAAGCCGGGGGCTTCGGCAAGATCTTCTATCGCCGCCGTCGTCGTCGCGTAAAACGTAAAAGCGGCAACCTCGACGACTTCTGCCGTCGCTGGGGCGGTGACTACAAGTACATGGTCGTACTCGACGCCGACTCGGTGATGAGCGGTGAGTGCCTGACCAGTCTGGTGCGTTTGATGGAAGCCACGCCGGACGCCGGGATCATCCAGACCGCGCCGCGTGCGTCGGGCATGGACACCCTGTATGCGCGCATGCAGCAGTTTGCGACCCGTGTGTACGGTCCGCTGTTCACCGCCGGTCTGCACTTCTGGCAGCTGGGCGAGTCGCATTACTGGGGCCATAACGCGATCATCCGCATGAAGCCGTTTATCGAGCACTGCGCCCTGGCGCCGTTGCCGGGCAAGGGTGCGTTTGCCGGTGCGATCTTGTCCCACGACTTCGTTGAAGCCGCGCTGATGCGTCGTGCCGGTTGGGGCGTATGGATTGCCTACGATTTGCCGGGCAGCTACGAAGAGCTGCCGCCGAACCTGCTGGACGAACTCAAGCGTGACCGTCGCTGGTGCCACGGCAACCTGATGAACTTCCGCCTGTTCCTGGTCAAGGGCATGCACCCGGTGCACCGTGCAGTGTTCCTGACCGGCGTGATGTCTTATCTGTCGGCGCCGTTGTGGTTCTTCTTCCTGGTATTGTCGACGGCGCTGCTGGCGGTCAATACGTTGATGGAGCCGCAATACTTCCTTGAGCCGCGTCAGCTCTATCCGCTGTGGCCACAATGGCATCCGGACAAAGCGATCGCGCTGTTCTCGACCACTGTCGTGCTGCTGTTCCTGCCGAAGCTGTTGAGCATCATCCTGATTTGGGCCAAGGGTGCGAAAGAGTTCGGCGGCAAGTTCAAGGTGACCCTGTCGATGCTGCTGGAGATGCTGTTCTCCATGCTGCTGGCGCCGGTGCGGATGATTTTCCACACCCGTTTCGTCCTCGCCGCGTTCCTGGGCTGGGCCGCGACCTGGAACTCGCCGCAACGTGACGACGACTCCACGCCGTGGAGCGAAGCGGTCAAACGCCACGGTCCGCAAACCTTGCTGGGCTTCTTCTGGGCCTTGCTGGTGATCTGGCTGAACCCGAGCTTTCTCTGGTGGCTGGTACCGATCGTCGGTTCGTTGATGCTGTCGATCCCGGTGTCGGTGATCTCCAGTCGAGTTGGCCTGGGCCTCAAGTCCCGTGACGAAAGCCTGTTCCTGATCCCTGAGGAATACAATCCGCCACAGGCGTTGCTGGCGACTGACCAGTACACCCACGAAAACCGTTGGCATGCGCTGAACGACGGCTTCGTCCGGGCAGTGGTCGATCCACAGCAGAACGCCCTGGCGTGCTCGCTGGCGACTTCTCGTCACGGTCAGGCCGAGCCGATCGAGTGGCTGCGGATCGAGCGGGTTCGTCACGCCATGAAAGTCGGCCCTGAAGGGTTGACCAACAATGAGCGTGTGCAACTGCTCAGCGACCCGGTGGCTCTGGCGCGCCTGCATGAGCAGGTCTGGAGCGAAGGTCACCCTGAGTGGCTCGGTGCGTGGCGCAAATCGGTCAAGGCCGATCCCCATGCGCCGCTGCTGCCGCTCAAGCCCTTGAGCGTGCAGGCACAACCGGCCTGATGAAAAAACCCCGCTATCCAGCGGGGTTTTTTTTGCCTGATCGTCCCCAAACCCTTGTGCAAACAGACGAGTGCGTTAGGATCCGTCCCCGAATTGGTGTGCCCGGATAATTTTTGTCCGTAGGGGTGCGTTTCCTTCAGGGGAGCTGCCTTTTTGCGCGCCTCACAACGCAATGTTTTTGGGGACTTTAAGATGAAGAAGTATCTGTCGATGCTGCTGGTCGGCGTCACGGCATTGGTCGCAGTCAGCACGGCGCAAGCGGGTGCCATCGATGACGCGGTCAAGCGCGGCACATTGAAAGTCGGCATGGATCCGACCTACATGCCCTTCGAAATGACCAACAAGCGCGGCGAGATCATCGGTTTCGAAGTCGACCTTCTCAAAGCCATGGCCAAGGCCATGGGCGTCAAGCTGGAGCTGGTGTCTACCGGCTACGACGGCATCATCCCGGCCTTGCTGACCGACAAATTCGACATGATCGGTAGCGGCATGACCCTGACTCAGGAACGCAACCTGCGCCTGAACTTCAGCGAACCGTTCATCGTGGTCGGCCAGACCCTGCTGATCCGCAAAGAGCTGGAGGGCACCATCAAGTCCTACAAAGATCTGAACACTGCCGACTACCGCATCACTTCCAAGCTGGGTACCACCGGCGAGATGGTCGCCAGGAAGCTGATCTCAAAAGCCAAGTACCACGGCTATGACAACGAGCAGGAAGCCGTGCTCGACGTGGTCAACGGCAAGGCCGATGCCTTCATCTACGACGCACCGTACAACGTCGTTGCGGTGAACAAGGTCGGCGCCGGCAAGCTGGTGTTCCTCGACAAGCCGTTCACCTACGAACCACTGGCTTTCGGCCTGAAGAAGGGTGACTACGACAGCATCAACTTCATCAACAACTTCCTGCACCAGATCCACGAAGACGGCACCTACGATCGCATCCATGACAAGTGGTTCAAGAGCACCGAGTGGCTCAAGGACATGGAATAAGGCCGGTCAGAAAGACCGAGTCGCTCCCATCGCCAGCAGGCGGGCTCCCACAATGAAATGCATTCCCCTGTGGGAGCCAGCCTGCTGGCGATGATGGCCTTCAAGGCAACACAAACCCGGAACTTGCAATGACACTGAAAAAAGCCCAATGGCCCTGGCACGTGCTGACCGTGCTGGTGCTGATCGGCCTGGCCGGCGCGTTGTATTACGCCACCTCGCTGATGTCCTACGAATGGCGCTGGAACCGCGTGCCGCAATATTTCGCCTATCACGCCGAAGAGTCCCAGCGCGCTGCCGACATTTCCACTGTCAGCGAACTGGTGCGCAAGGGCGACAAGGCTGAGGTCACCCTGCGCAATGACGCGGGTGAAGAACAACACCTGATTGTTGACGACAACAGCCTGCAAGTCGCTCAGGGCGATGACGTGGCTGAAGGTGACGTGATTGGCGTGACCCGGCACTGGGCCGCCGGACCGCTGTTGTGGGGGCTGTGGACGACGCTTTGGTTGTCTGTCGTGTCGGGCGTTCTGGGTCTGCTGATTGGCTTGGCGACCGGCCTTTGCCGTCTGTCGAACAACCCGACCCTGCGCGACCTCTCGACGATTTACGTCGAACTGGTGCGCGGTACGCCGCTGCTGGTGCAGATTTTCATTTTCTACTTCTTCATCGGCACGGTGATGAACCTGTCCCGGGAATTCGCCGGGATCGCCGCGTTGTCGCTGTTTACCGGTGCCTACGTGGCGGAAATCATCCGTTCCGGCGTGCAGTCGATTGCTCGTGGCCAAAATGAAGCCGCGCGTTCGCTGGGCTTGAGCGCCGGGCAGTCGATGCGCCACGTGGTGTTGCCGCAAGCCTTCAAGCGCGTATTGCCACCGCTGGCCGGGCAGTTCATCAGCCTGGTCAAGGACACGTCTCTGGTGTCGGTGATCGCGATTACCGAACTGCTGAAAAGCGGCCGTGAAGTCATCACCACTTCGTTTTCACCGTTCGAAATCCTGTTCTGCGTCGCCGGCCTGTACCTGTTGATCAACCTGCCGCTGTCGAAAATCGCCAGCCGTCTTGAGCGGAGGCTCGCGCAAAGTGATTGAAGTCCGTGATCTGGTAAAAGTGTATGACACCCGCGGGCTGGTGGTGCGTGCGGTGGATAACGTCAGCACCAACGTCGCCAAAGGCGAAGTGCTGGTGGTGATCGGCCCCTCCGGCTCCGGCAAATCGACCTTCCTGCGTTGCCTCAATGGACTGGAGGAGTTCGACTCGGGTTCGGTAAGCATCGACGGCCTGCAACTGGCCGACCCGAAAACCGACGTCAACGCCTATCGCCGCGAAGTCGGCATGGTGTTCCAGCATTTCAACCTGTTCCCGCATATGACCGTGCTGGAAAACCTCTGCCTGGCCCAGAAAGTCGTGCGCAAGCGCGGCAAGAAAGAGCGCGAGGCCAAAGCCATGGCATTGCTGGAAAAGGTCGGGATTGCACAGAAGGCCAACGAATTCCCATCACGCCTGTCCGGCGGACAGCAGCAGCGCGTGGCGATTGCCCGGGCGCTGGCGATGGAGCCCAAGGTCATGCTGTTCGATGAGCCGACCTCGGCGCTCGATCCGGAAATGGTCGGCGAAGTGCTGGACGTCATGAAGAACCTGGCTGTGGAAGGCATGACCATGGTGTGTGTCACACACGAAATGGGCTTCGCCCGGGAAGTGGCGGACCGGGTGTTGTTCTTCGATCACGGGAAGTTGCTGGAAGATGCGTCGCCAGCGCAGTTCTTCGATTCGCCGAAGGATCCGCGGGCGCAGGCGTTTTTGCGGCAGGTTCTCTAAAGGCCGCGGCCTTGGGGTCGCTAATCGCCAGCAGGCTGGCTCCCACAGAGAGTTTGTAGTGTTGATGCCAAACCCTGTGGGAGCCTGCCTGCTGGCGATTGCATCACTTCGGTCCATAGCGAACCGAGGCAGATGAATCACCTCAAACCTTGAATCTGCCCACCAGCATCTGCAAATGCGTCCCCAGCCGCGCCAGCTCAACGCTGGACGCCGCGGTCTCTTCACTGGCCGCCGAGGTCTGATCCGACACATCCCGTACATTCAGCACGCTACGGTTGATCTCTTCCGCCACTGCACTTTGCTGTTCAGCGGCAGCGGCGATCTGCTGGTTCATCGCCTGAATTGCGGAGACAGTGCGGGTGATGCTCTCGAGCGAACCCCCCGCACGACGGGTCAGTTCGACGCTGCTGTCGGTCAGGTTGCGGCTGTTGTCCATGATGCTCGCAACTTGCTGCGTGCCGTTTTGCAGGCCGACGATCAGCTCTTCGATTTCCTCGGTGGATTTCTGGGTACGCTGGGCCAGGCTGCGGACCTCGTCAGCCACCACGGCAAAACCGCGACCCGCTTCGCCGGCCCGTGCGGCTTCAATCGCCGCGTTCAGCGCCAGCAGGTTGGTTTGCTGGGCCACGGACTTGATGACGTCCAGGACACTGCCGATCTTGTCGCTTTCGCGTTTGAGCTCGCCCATCGCTTCGGTGGAGTGGCCGACTTCCAGGGCCAGGCGCTCGATTTGGGCGATGGCTTCGCCAACCACTTTGTCGCCCTCACGCGCTTGCTGGTCTGCGGCGACGGCGGCCTCGGAGGCTTCCTCGGCGTTGCGCGCGACTTCCTGCACGGTGGCGGCCATTTCGTTCATGGCGGTCGCGACCTGATCGGTTTCTATTTTCTGATTGTTGACCCCGGCACTGGTCTGCTCGGTGACGGCGGACAGCTCTTCGGCGGCGCTAGCGATTTGAGTCACGCCATCGCTGATGCCGCCAATCAGTTCACGCAAGCCCTGGGTCATGCTCTGCATGGCACGCTGCAGCTGGCCGAGTTCATCGCGACGCTTGGAGACGAGGTTGTGGGTCAGGTCACCGCTGGCCACGCGCTGGGCCACGGCCAGGGTCTGGTTCAGCGGAATGATGATCTGGCGGGTGATCGCCCAGGCGGCCAGCAGGCCGAAAGCGATGGCCAGCACGGTGGCGAGGGCCAGCATGTCCTTGGCGTGTGCAGCATCGGTGTCGCGCACTACGGTTTGCGAGGCAGTGAGTTTTTCGCTCACATCCAGCAGGATGTTGCCCTGGGCAGCCATGGTCACCAAGGCCTTGGCGCTGGCCGATTGGGCATCGCGGAACTGGCTGACAGCGGCGCGATAGGCCTTGAGCGAGTCGGTTGCCTGTTGCAGGTTGGCGAGATGCTCCTCAGGCAGTTTGGCCGGCAGGCTCTCGAGATTTTTCAGGGCATCATCGATAGCGTTCAACGCGGGTTGTTCGGCTTCGCTCTTGCCGCTGTAGGTGTAGCCGCGAACCTGGAAACGAGCCTGCTGGATCAGCTTGGTCAGATCGATCACGCTGTTGAAGGCGCTCACGCTGTCGCCTTGCAGCATGGATTTTTCCACGTCGGCCACGCGGGCTATGGCGTTGTCGGCGGTGACGCCGAGTTTGCCACGAGCCTCTTCGCGGTGGGCGCCGGCCTGGGTCATATCGCTGAACGCGCGACGGTACTCGGCGACGGCCGCCAATTGCTGATCGACCTTGGCGGCGTCAGCGGGTTGCTCAATCAGGGTGCGAGCGGTCTGCAGGCTGGTTTCGAGCTTGCTGAGCAAGTCGTTGACGACGCCCGGGCCTTGTTCGCCGCGGCGCATTTCGTAGTCCAGGCGCGCGATGCGCAGGTCTTTGGTCAGCCCGTTGATCTCGGAAATGAAACCCAGTTTATCGCCGCGACTGGTCACGCCGGTCAGGCCGGTCCAGCCAGTGAAGGTAATCAACAGGGTCAGTAACAGCACCAGACCAAAGCCGATCCCCAGTTTGCGTTTGACGCTGACGTTTCCCAGATTCTCGGCTAACCATTGATACATGCTGAAACTCCCCCGGACCTTAATTTGGTATCACGGGGGGTATATCGGCCGTTGTCGGCCAATCTATAGGGGTCGTCGGATAGACGGGAAGGCGAGATAGGAGCTGCCGAAGGCTGCGATCTTTCGACTTTGATTGTTCAAGATCAAGAGATCGCAGCCTGCGGCTGCTCCTACGGGGGTGGTGTTGGTTAGAACAGCCGTGCCAGCAGGGCGGTCACGGCGGTTTCGACGCGCAGGATTCGATCGCCCAGTTGCACCGCTTGCAGGCCGGATTTGCCCAGCAAGTCGATCTCGTAAGGAATCCAGCCACCTTCCGGGCCGATGGCGAGGGTTACCGGTTCGCTGAGGGCGCGGGGGCAGGGTGGGTAGTTGCCGGGGTGGCCAACCAGACCGAGCGTGCCTTCGGCGATTGCGGGCAGGCGGTCTTCAACGAATGGTTTGAAGCGTTTCTCGATCATGACTTCCGGCAGCACGGTGTCCCGGGCCTGTTCGAGGCCAAGAATCAGCTGTTCGCGAATCGCTTCAGGCTCAAGGAACGGTGTCTGCCAGAAGCTCTTCTCGACGCGATAGCTGTTGACCAGCATGATCCGCGGCACACCCATGGCCGCCACGGTCTGAAACACCCTGCGCAGCATTTTGGGCCGCGGCAGGGCCAGCACCAGTGTCAGCGGCAGCTTGGCCGGAGGCGGTTGATCGAGGGTGACGCGCAGTTCGGCTTCATCGGCGTCCAGACGCAGCACTTCGGCCGAGCCCATCAGCCCGCCGATTCGCCCGACGCGCATGCTGTCGCCGACTTCACAGCGGTGAACTTCCTGCATGTGCGTCAACCGGCGATCACGCAGGATCGCCCGGTCGGCCGCAATGAAATCGGCCTCTTCGAGGAGCAGCAGGTTCACGCTTGGGTCGCTGGTGGCTGGTCGTTGTGATCGTCAGCCGTTTGATCGTCCGGATGCTCGCCACGCTTACTGATCAGGCTGCCAAACAGGATGCCGACTTCGAACAGCATCCACATCGGTATGGCCAGCAGGGTCTGCGAGAAGATGTCCGGCGGAGTCAGGATCATGCCGACCACGAAGCAGCCGATGATCACGTATGGGCGGATTTTCTTCAGGTACTTAACGTCGACCACGCCGATCCACACCAGCAGCACCACGGCCACCGGGATTTCGAACGCCACGCCGAAGGCGAAGAACAGCGTCATGACGAAGTCGAGGTAGCTGGTGATGTCGGTCATCATTTCCACGCCGGCCGGGGTGGCGGCGGCGAAGAACTTGAAGATCAGCGGGAACACCAGGAAATAGGCGAAGGCCATGCCGGCGTAGAACAAAAAGATGCTGGAGACCAGCAAGGGCACGGCGATGCGTTTTTCATGCTTGTACAGGCCTGGAGCGATGAAGCCCCAGATCTGATGCAGGATCACCGGGATCGCCAGGAACAGCGAAACCATCATGGTCAGCTTCAGTGGCGTCAGGAATGGTGACGACACATCGGTGGCAATCATCGTCGCGCCGGCGGGCAGATAGGCACGCAGCGGCGTCGAGACAAAGGTGTAGATCTGCTGGGTGAAAGCAAACAGCCCGGCAAAGATGATAAAGATCGCCGCTACGCAACGCAGCAGACGGGTACGCAACTCGGTGAGATGCGAAACCAGCGGCATGTGCTGGTCGTTTTCAGGGAGATCGCTCATGGGGCTCGCGGCGGCAAAGTGGTGTCAGTAGGCGCTGGCGTTGTCGGCGCGGCGGCTGGAGCAACGGGTTCAACCGGCATCGCTGCCACTGCCGGCGCAGGTTCCGCTATCGGAGCAGGTGTCGGTGGGACTGCTGCGGCAGGCGTTTGAATCGTCTGCTCGCCCACGTGCTCGACAGGCGTCGGTTCTTGCTGGGTCGGCGTGAAGATCTTCCGCGCTTCCTGCTCAAGCGACAGGATGTGTTCGTTGTGCAGTTGCCGACGAATTTCGTCAGCACCGATTTCCCGTTCAACTTCCTGTTTGATCGCGTTGAAGCTGCGCTTCAGGCGCCCGACCCACAGGCCGGCGGTGCGCGCTGCGCCCGGCAGGCGCTCGGGACCCAGCACCAGCAGGGCGACGAGGCCGACAAGCAGCAGTTCAGAGAAGCTGATACCAAACATTAGTCAGTGCTCACACGTCTTTGCGGATCGGCTCTTCGACTTTCTGCGCCTGCACGTCAATGGTGTGCGGCTGGTTCACAGAGGCTTGTGGCTGAACAGGCGGAACCGGTTGCGCCGGGGTCGCGTTCGGGTCGGCCGGCTTTTCGTCATCGTTCATGGCCTTGCGAAAGCCTTTGATCGACTCGCCGACATCAGTGCCGAGGTTTTTCAGTTTCTTGGTGCCGAACACCAGTACGACAACAACCAGGATGACGATCCAGTGTTTCCAGTCAAAAATGCCCATGTTGCTGCTCCTCTCTAATAGTTATTCAGGCGGACGGTCGCGAGGCTTTCTCGGCGTGCCCGGACAGACCGAAGCGACGGTCCAGTTCATCGAGTACAGCCTGAGGATGCTGCCCCAGTTGGGCGAGCATGACCATGCTGTGGAACCACAAATCGGCGGTTTCGTAGATCACATCACTGCAGTCACCGCTGACGGCGGCGTCCTTGGCGGCAATGATGGTTTCGACCGACTCTTCGCCGACTTTTTCCAGAATCTTGTTCAAGCCCTTGTGGTACAGGCTGGCGACATACGAGCTGTCGGCGGCGGCGCCTTTGCGCTCCTCCAGTACCTCGGCCAGACGGGTCAGAGTGTCACTCATGTTTGTGTCCTGCGGAATAGATGGCGTGCGGATCTTTCAGGACCGGGTCGACTGTTGTCCAGTCGCCGTTCTCATAGACGCGGTAGAAGCAGCTCTGACGGCCGGTATGGCAGGCGATGTCGCCGATCTGCTCGACCATCAGGATGATGACGTCGGCGTCGCAGTCCAGGCGCATCTCGTGCAGGGTTTGCACATGACCGGACTCTTCGCCCTTGCGCCACAGCTTGCCACGGGAACGCGACCAGTAAATGGCACGGTTCTCGGTAGCGGTCAGTTCCAGTGCTTCGCGGTTCATCCAGGCCATCATGAGGACGCGCCCGGTCTTGTAATCCTGGGCAATCGCCGGCACCAGGCCGTCGGCATCCCACTTGATCTCGTCCAGCCAGTTTTTCATCTTTGACTCCGACAGTGAGCCCCACACTTCAATAGTCGAGCTCAGGCGTTGAAACAGTGTGCCAGTCGTTCACACAACTGGCTATCGGCGAACGACCAGATACAAACCCACGGCCATCATGATGCCGGCGGGCCAATAGGCCAACTGGTTCAATGGCCCACCAGCGGCTAGGATGGCGCCACCGGCCAGGTGCGCGGTGCCGAGCAGGCGCAGGAACCAGTCGTCGCGGCGTCGGTGCCACGGTGGTGGCGGGTCGTAGGCGTGGGGCTGGGACATGCGTTCGAGCAGGTCGCGGGCCATGTTGGCCAGATGCGGCAGTTGTTCAAACTGGCTCTGCACGTTGCCGAGCAGGGCTTTGGGGCTGACGCGCTCGCGCATCCAGCGCTCCAGGAACGGTTGCGCGGTGTTCCACAGGTCAAGCTCCGGATACAACTGACGGCCCAGACCTTCGATGTTCAACAGGGTTTTCTGCAAGAGAACAAGCTGCGGCTGCACTTCCATGTTGAAGCGGCGCGCCGTCTGGAACAGGCGCATTAGCACCTGGCCGAAGGAAATATCTTTTAACGGTTTTTCGAAGATCGGCTCGCACACGGTGCGGATTGCCGCTTCGAATTCGTTGAGCTTGGTTTCCGCCGGCACCCAGCCCGAATCGATGTGCAGCTGCGCTACACGACGGTAATCGCGCTTGAAGAAGGCAAACAGGTTGCGCGCCAGGTAGTCCTGGTCTTCCGGCGTCAGGCTGCCGACGATACCGCAGTCGATCGCAATGTATTGCGGGCTCCACGGGCTCACGGTGCTGACGAAGATATTGCCGGGGTGCATATCGGCATGGAAGAAGCTGTCGCGGAACACCTGGGTGAAGAAGATCTCCACGCCGCGTTCAGCGAGCATCTTCATGTCGGTGCGCTGGTCGGCCAGGGTCGTCAGATCGGTGACCTGGATGCCGTAGATTCGCTCCATCACCAGCACTTTCGGCCGGCACCAGTCCCAGTAGACCTGTGGCACGTACAGCAGCGGTGAGCCTTCGAAGTTACGCTTCAACTGGCTGGCGTTGGCCGCTTCGCGCAGCAGGTCGAGTTCGTCGTAGATGGTTTTTTCGTAGTCGCTGACCACGTCCACCGGGTGCAGCAGGCGCGCATCGGCCGAGAGTTTTTCGGCGGCGCGGGCGAGGATGAACAGCCACGCCAGATCCTGGGCGATGATCGGTTTGAGGCCCGGACGAATCACTTTGACGACGACTTCTTCGCCGGTTTTCAGTTGCGCGGCGTGTACCTGAGCCACCGAAGCCGAGGCCAGTGGTTCGACGTCGAAACGGCTGAACACTTCGCTGATCTTCTTGCCGAGTTGTTCTTCGATCAACTTGACCGACACCTGCGAATCGAACGGCGGCACGCGGTCCTGGAGTTTCATCAGCTCATCGGCGATGTCTTCCGGCAGCAGGTCGCGGCGGGTGGACAGGATCTGTCCGAACTTGATGAAGATCGGCCCCAGGTCCTGCAACGCCAGACGCAAGCGCGCGCCACGGCTCAGGTCCAGGGTCTTGCGCGGGAACCAGCGCCACGGCAAGGCATAACGCAGCGCCCGCAGGAACCAGGGCAATGGCAGGGCGAACAGCAGGTCATCGAGGCGGTAGCGGATCACGACGCGCTGGATGCGCAACAAACGGCGGACGGCAAGCAGCTTCATGCGTTATCGCTTGGGTCGAGGGATCGGGAAAGGCGCTCGAAACGCGCCTCGAGACGTTCCAGATCGAGCTTGATCTGGTCCAGTTCACTGAATCGGGCTTCGGCTTCGCGCTGACCGACAAGGGTGCGCGATTCTTCGGCCAGGTATTCGCCCAGGTTCTGGCCCAGACTGGCAAATCCTTGCTGATACCAGCGGGCGCGACTGCGCAAATGACCGCCGACCAGTTGCGTGGCCACCGGGCCGAGCCAGCGCGAGAGTTCGTACTCCCAGTCCAGCTCCAGGTCCTGAAGGATTGCCGCCAGCTCCAGCAGCACGCCGCTGTCGCCGTCGAGTTCGACTTGCGGGCCATGCAAAACGGAAGTCTTGTCCTTGCTCATCGCCAGTTTCAACAGGCTCGAAGCCGGTGCGCGCAATGTGCAGTCGGCGCCGGTTTCCCACTGGGAGGCGAGCATCAGACCTTCGTCGCTGGGCAGGATGAACAATTGCAGCGCCGGGCCCCGGCAGTCGACGGCAATCACTTTGCCGGTCAAATGCGCGAGCCGCGGCAACGCCGTGCTGTCAAGGCGCAACACCCGGTTCAGGCCGAGTTCAACGCTGGCGAGCAGGCCGGCGAGCAACATCAGGGCTTGATGCCGCGGTGCAGGGCGACGATGCCTGCAGTCATGTTGTGATAAGTGACGCGGTCGAAACCGGCTTCCACCATCATCGACTTCAGGGTTTCCTGATTCGGATGCATGCGGATCGATTCGGCCAGGTAGCGATAACTTTCCGAGTCGTTGGTGATCAGCTTGCCCATCAATGGCATGAAGGCGAACGAGTAAGCGTCGTATGCCTTGGACATCAGTGCGTTGGTCGGCTTGGAGAATTCCAGCACCAGCAAGCGCCCGCCCGGCTTGAGTACACGCAGCATGGAGCGCAGGGCGTCTTCCTTGTGCGTGACGTTGCGCAGGCCGAAAGCGATGGTCACGCAGTCGAAATGGTTGTCCGGGAACGGCAGCTTTTCAGCGTCGGCCTGAACGAACTCGACATTGCCGGCCACACCCAGATCCAGCAGGCGGTCGCGACCGACCTTGAGCATGGATTCGTTGATGTCGGCCAACACGACCTGGCCGGTCGGGCCTACCAGGTGCGAGAATTTTTTGGTCAGGTCACCGGTGCCGCCCGCGATGTCGAGCACTCGGTTGCCGGCACGAACGCCCGACAATTCGATCGCAAAGCGCTTCCACAGACGGTGCATGCCGCCCGACAGAAGGTCGTTCATCAGGTCGTACTTGGCGGCTACCGAATGAAAAACCTCAGCGACTTTTTCCGCTTTCTGGCTTTCCGGAACGTTTTTGAAGCCGAAGTGAGTGGTGGGTTCGGCATCGCTGCCTTTGCGCTGATCAGTCATATCGCTGTCACCAAAAGAGAATGCGCGACATTCTAATCCCCAAGGGATGCTTTGTCTTGGCAAGGCTGAAGGTAAGATGGATCAACCTCGGGACGTTTTGCCGCAGCGGCGGTCAAGATTTACCGAACAGGCATTCATAAAGCAGGAGTCATTCAATGGCCCGTATTAGTGTTGAGCGTGCCCACGGCCTGGGCAAGGAAGCGGCCCGCGAGAAGGCCGACCAGTTGGCGCAGAAACTTTCCGACCAGTATGGCCTGGAGCCGCAATGGTCCGGCGACACCCTGAACCTCAAGCGTTCGGGCGTGAAAGGTGCGGTACATGTCAGCGAAGATTCGATCAAGGTCGATGTGGAGTTGGGCCTGATGATGTCGGCCATGAGCGGCATGATCAAAGCGGAAATCGAAAAGGCGCTGGATAAAGCCCTCGCATAAACGCGCTCTTGTAGGAGCAAGCTTGCTCGCGATGCAGGCAACTCGGTATTTCAGTTGCACCGAGGTGATGCCATCGCGAGCAAGCTTGCTCCTACAGTCAGAGGCAACCCTCTGTCCATGTCAGTTGTTAGGGTGCCGTTTCTAATTTTTCTCCCTACCTTTGTGCCCAAGCCCGACACTTCTTGCGGGCAGTTCCTCAAACCTTCTGCGCGTGAGGTGCACCATGGCCAAAGTTATTCTGAAGAAAAAAATCGACGCATCGACCACTGCTCTGGGCGACGTCAAATCCTATGCCCGCAAGATCTGGCTGGCAGGCCTGGGTGCCTACACCAAGGTCGGCCAAGAGGGTAGCGAGTACTTTCAAGAGCTGATCAAGGCTGGTCAAGTTGTTGAAAAAAATGGCAAAAAAGTAGTCGCTGAAAAACTCGAAGCGGCGAATGCCGAGATCGATGAAGCCAAGACCGAAGTGAGCACTTTCAAAGGTCGCGTCGAAGTTCAACTCGACAAAGTCGAGAAGGCGTTCGACACGCGTGTCGCAAGTGCCTTGAATCGTATCGGTATTCCGTCTAAACATGACGTTGAGACACTCTCTGCTAAGCTCGATGAGCTGACGGCATTGCTCGAACGTGTCGCGCGTAAATCTTAAGGAGAACGGGATGGCTGGCAAAAAGAATACTGACAAAGAAGGCAGCTCGTGGATCGGGAAAGTCGAAGACTACTCCCGCAAAATCTGGCTGGCTGGCTTGGGCGTGTACTCGAAGATCGACACTGACGGCAGCAAGCTCTTCGATACACTCGTTAAAGACGGCGAGAAAGCCGAGAAGCTCGCCAAGAGCGCTGTTGGCAACAAGGTCGACGACGTCAAGGATTCCGCTTCTTCCGCCAAGTCGCGCATCAGCGGCGTGAAAGATCGCGCACTGGGCAAGTGGGATGAGCTGGAAGGGGCTTTCGACAAGCGCCTGAACAGCGCCATTTCGCGCCTGGGCGTGCCGAGCCGCAACGAAGTCAAGGCTCTGCACAGCAAGGTCGATACCCTGACCAAGCAAATCGAAAAACTGACCGGCGCCAAGGTTGCGCCTGTTGCGGCGAAAACTGCAGCAGCCAAACCAGCCGCCAAAACCGCGGCAAAACCACTGGCTAAAGCAGCTGCAAAACCAGCGGCCAAGACAGCGGCAGCAAAACCTGCTGCAGCCAAGCCAGCGGCCAAACCAGCTGCCGCGAAAGCCGCCGCTAAACCGGCTGCCAAGCCAGCAGCTAAACCTGCGGCCAAAACTGCAGCGGCCAAACCTGCTGCGGCCAAACCTGCTGCGGCGAAAAAACCAGCTGTGAAAAAGCCGGCTGCACCGAAAGCTGCTGCGCCAAAACCAGCAGTGGCTGCCGCCAAACCGGCAGCCCCGGCACCTGCAGCCAGTTCGTCGAACTCTGCGTCCGCGCCGACCCCTGCTGTAACCCCGACTGCCGCGCCAGCTCCATCGACGCCAACCAGTCAGTCCTGATTCTCAGGGCTCAAGAAAACGCCCGGCCTGTAAAGGTCGGGCGTTTTTGTTTGTGCAGAAAAAGATCGCAGCCTTCGGCAGCTCCTACAGATCTCATTGGTCTTCAAGGTACTCCATCGCCATCTGTTCGGTCGCCACTTTCATCGACGCAAGCAGGTGCGGCGCCACCAGCATCATGATCTGGTAAATCACCAGTCGCACTTCACCTTCGCGGCCGAGGATTCGCTGATAGTCCAGTGAAAACAGCAACGTCAGGGTGATTTGCTCCACCAGTTGCCCCAGCGCCTGGGTCTCACTGACCAGCAACCCTTGCGCCTGTAAGCGCGCCAGCAACGACGCCAGTGTGCGCTTGAGGGAATTGAGCAGGTTGCGAATGCCCTTGGCCAGTTTCGGCAGACGTCCTGCGAGGTTCGACAGGTCCTGGAACAGAAACCGGTAGTGGGACAGGCGTTCGACGATCAGGTGCAAGAACAGCCAGTAGTCCTCAGGTGCCAATTCGACATCGGCCGGTGGATCGAGCAGTGGCGCGAGTTCGTTTTGAAAGCGCTCGAAAAGCCCGAGAATCAGCGGTTCCTTACCGTGGAAGTGGTAGTAGAGGTTGCCCGGGCTGATGCCCATTTCGTTGGCAACTTCCATGGTGGAGACATTCGGTTCGCCCTTCTCGTTGAACAAACTCAGGGCACATTCGAGGATCCGGTCGCGGGTTTTCATCCAGTCTTCTTATTGATCGGGTCATGCCACGGCAGGCAGCCGCCGTGGCTCGTTTAACGTCAGCGCACGCGCACGTAAGTGCCAGGTGCCGCCTCCATCGGTGGATAATTCTGGTTGCCCAGCGCCGTGTGCGTTTCTTTTTGCGCGCCGGAGCGCTCCTGGATCCAGCCGAGCCATTGGCCCCACCAGCTGCCCTCGACTTGCTTGGCGTCGTAGAACCAGGCCCGTGGGTCGCTGCTCAGCTTTGCGCCCTCGACATAGTTGGCTTTCGGATTGTTCGGCGGGTTTAGAATGCTTTGTATGTGGCCGCTGTTGGACAGCACAAAACGACGGTCGCCACCGAGTAGCAGCGTTGAACGATACACCGCATCCCACGGCGTAATGTGATCGTTGATGCCGGCAACGCTGAAGCTGTCGACGGTCACCTTCTGTAAATCTATCGGTGTGCCACAGACTTCGAGACCGCCCGGATGGCCCAGCGGGTTGTGCTTGAAGAAGTCCAGCAAATCGCCGTGCAGGGCGGCGGGCAGGCGTGTGTTGTCGTTGTTCCAGTAGAGGATGTCGAATGCTGGCGGCTCTTTTCCCAACAGGTAATTGTTGACGAAGTAGCTCCAGATCAAATCGTTGGGGCGCATCCAGGCGAACACCTTGGCCATGTCCCGCCCGTCCAGCACACCTTTCTGGTAGGAGCGGCGCTTGGCGGCTTCCAGGGTTTGTTCGTCGGCGAACAGTGTGGCAGGCGAATCCATTTGGCTGTCGAGCAAGCTCACCAGATACGTCGCGCTGGAGACCCGGCGCAGTTGCCGCTTGGCCTGCAAGTGCCCCTGCAGCGCGGCAATGGTCAGCCCGCCGGCACAGGCGCCCATCAGGTTGACCTCACGGGCGCCGGTGATGGCCCGGCAGACGTTCATGGCTTCTTCCACGGCCTCGACGTAAGTCGACAGACCCCATTCACGGTGGCGCACATCAGGGTTGCGCCAACTGATCACGAATGTCTGCAGGCTGTTCTTGAGTGCGTACTGGACGAAACTGTTGTGCGGGCTCAGATCAAAAATGTAGTACTTGTTGATCTGCGGTGGCACCACCAACAGGGGCTTGGAGTACTGCTTTTCGCTCATGGGCTTGTATTGGATCAGCTCCAGCAGTTCATTGCGAAACACCACCGCGCCGGCGGTGGTGGCGACTGTTTTGCCGACCTCGAACGAGTGCTTGGTGACTTGTCGTGGCAGGCCGTCGTTGTGCAGAAAGTCGTCTACCAGGTGGCTGATGCCGCGCACCAGGCTATTGCCGCCGGAGTTGAAGATTTCCTTGATCGCCAGCGGATTGAGCAGGGTGTTGGAGGGCGACACGGCATCGTTGAGCAAGGCAAAGGCGAAGTGAGCGCGGGCGCGGTCGTCCGGGCTCATATTGCTCTCGTCGATCCACTGTTTGACTTGTTTCTGCCAGCTCAGATACGCCTGCAGGCTGCGACGGTAAAACGGGTTCAGGCTCCATGCCGGGTCAGCGAAGCGCGCATCCTGCGGGTTGGTCGGGTGCAGGGTATCGCCCAGCAGCACACGACCCAGTTGTCCGCTCAG
The DNA here is from genome assembly GCF_034008315.1 of Pseudomonas sp. P8_241. NCBI lineage: Bacteria > Pseudomonadati > Pseudomonadota > Gammaproteobacteria > Pseudomonadales > Pseudomonadaceae > Pseudomonas > Pseudomonas sp. P8_241. Next base: position 562,092 of record NZ_CP125377.1, read on the forward strand.
TTTCAAGGCATGTCGCGCGGTGTGCACCGGGTTGCGCAAACCATGAGCGGCCACACTGCGCAGAGTCGACAGCAGATCCCGGCCGCGCAGACCGGTGATCGCACTTTGTGCGTTGATGAACGTGGCGGGAGGGGGTAGAGACTCCCTCGCTGGTTTATCGCGCATGACTCAACACTCCTTCGTCTTCAGGCCAAATACAAATACCGAACCAGAACACCATAGACGCTGTAATGGGTTGTTGCGCGGCGCGGCGTCCTGCCGTTCCCTTACTGCAAGGTTTAGCCGCCCAATGGCGCTGGATGCGGATGCATCACCGCGCGCTGTCGCTCCTCTTCCAGGAATTTCATGATGATCGGGGCGACCGCTTCGGCCCGGGTAATCAGGAACAAATGCCCGTCGTCGATAATGTGCAGCTGGGCATTGGGAATCCGCCAGGCCAAAACGCGCATGTTGATCAGCGGGATCAGTGGGTCATCATCGCCCGCCAGCACCAGGGTCGGCTGATTGATCTTGTGCAGCCAGTGGATACTGGTCCAGCCGACGCCGGCGAACAGTTGCCAGTAGTAACCGAGTTTGCCTGCCGAGCGCACTTTGGCGGCGTGGCTGGCTGCCAGGGTCGGATCGCGACGGAACGAACCACCGTAAATCAACGGCGCAATCCGGATCACGTGGGACGGCTGAATGTAGCGCCGCGGGCTGGCCATCAGCCACAGCACCTTCGGCTTGCCCGGCACCATCACCGCACCGGCCGCCGTGGCAGCCAGTACCAGCTTCTTGCAGCGCTCTGGATAGTCAAAGGCAAACTGCTGAGCGAGGGCACCACCCCAAGACACTCCGATCACGTTGACTTGCCCGTAATCGAGATAGTCGAGCATTCGCGCCGTGAGTTTTGCCAGGCCGGGAAAGCGATAAGGCCGGCGCGGTGTCGACGAGCCGCCGACACCGGGTACGTCGAAAGCGATGACTTCCAGGTCCGGGTCGAGCGCCGCGATGAACGGAAACACCAGCTCCAGGTTGGCGCCGATGCCGTTGAATATCAGCAAGGGCGTCAAGTGAGGCTTGCCGGGGCGTACCGCCGTGCGGAGCGTCTGGCCATCCAGCTCGACGGTACGGAATATAAAGGGTTGCGGCATGCTTCGGGGCCCTGTGGGTCGCGTTTTTAAATTCTTCCCCGATCCCCTGTAGGAGCGAGCTTGCTCGCGAAAAACGCAAAGGCAACGCATTCATCCAGACAGCGCGCGTTATCGTTGACGTCCATCGCGAGCTCGCTCCTACAAGGGGCGAGGTGTGTCAGTTACCGCTCATGTACATAGGTGCCGGGTGCAGCTTCAGCCGCCGGATAGGCCTTGTTGCCCAGTTTCAAAGGCGCCTTCTTCAGGTTGCCCGAACGCTCGGCCTGCCAGGTCTGCCAGTGCAGCCACCAGGAGTCGGTGTGTTTGGTCGACTCCAGCTGCCAGTCATCAGCGTTGACGGGCATTTCGGTGCTGGTCATGTAGCGCGATTTCGGATTGCCCGGCGGGTTCAGGATGCTCTGGATGTGCCCGCTGCTGGACAGCACGAATTCAACCTTGCCGCCAAACAGCTGCGCCGATTTGTAGCAGGAGCGCCACGGAGTGATGTGGTCGCTGGTGCCGGCCAAGGCAAAGATGTCGGCGGTGACCTGCTTGAGATCGATCGGCGTGCCGCACACTTCCAGTGCGTTCGGGCGGATCAATGGATTGTTTTTGAACATTTCGATCAGGTCGCCGTGGAACGCGGCAGGCAGGCGAGTGGTGTCGTTGTTCCAGAAGAGAATGTCGAACACCGGCGGCTCGTTGCCCAACAGGTAGTTGTTGACCCAGTAGTTCCAGATCAGGTCGTTGGGGCGCATCCAGGCGAAGACTTTCGCCATGTCGCGGCCTTCCAGTACACCGGCCTGATAGGAATGGCGCTTGGCGGATTCGAGGGTCTGCTCGTTGACGAACAGGGCAACGTCGCTGTCCAGTGTGGTGTCGAGCACGCTGACCAACAGTGTCAGGGAGTTCACCTTTTTCTCGCCGATTGCCGCGTAGTGGCCCAGCAGTGCGGTGCAGGTGATCCCGCCGGAGCAGGCGCCGAGCATGTTCACATCTTTGCTGCCAGTGATCGCGGTGATCACGTCGACGGCTTCCTTGAGCGCTTCGATGTAAGTCGACAGACCCCACTCGCGTTGCGCCTTGGTCGGGTTGCGCCAACTGACGATGAATGTCTGAACGTTGCTGCGCAGGCAGAACCGCGCCAGGCTCTTCTCCGGGCTCAGGTCGAAAACGTAGAACTTGTTGATCTGTGGCGGTACTACCAGCAGTGGGCGCTCATAGACTTGCTCGGTGCTCGGCTTGTACTGGATCAGTTCCAGCACATCGTTGCGGAACACCACCGCGCCTTCGGTCACGCCCAGGGTCTTGCCGACCTCAAATGCACCCATGTTGACCTGGCTCGGCATACCGCCGTTGTGCACGATGTCCTTGGCCAGATGGGAAAGGCCGTCAAGCAGGCTTTTACCGCCGGTTTCGAAGAAGCGTTTGACTGCTGCAGGGTTGGCCGCCGTATTGGACGGTGCGAGCGCTTCGGTCATGAGGTTGATGACGAAATGCCCGCGACCGACATCCTGTGCCGGCAGATTGCTTTCGTCGATCCAGGTGTGGAGCTCCTTGCGCCACGCCAGGTAAGTCTGCAAATAACGTTTGTAGAGCGGGTTTTGGCTCCAGGCCGGATCGGCGAAACGACGATCTTCGTTGGTCGGTTGCAGCGCGGATTTGCCGAGCAAAACGTTCTTGAGTTCAAGGCCGAAATGAGCGACATGCTTGGCGCTGTGAATCGGTTGCCTGACGGCTTGCCTGAGCACCATACGAGCTGAAGCCAGTAGATCTTTGCCACGCAGTCCAACGACAGGATTGAGCCCCAAGGTGTTTTCGGAGGCTTGATACTTCAAGTCATCGTTATTCTTGTTACTCATCTACGACGCTCCATTGTCCTGAGACGAGTACCGGGTCGTGCTGTGCAGTCTCACAACTAACGCCAGGTACTGCTGCTCGGGGTGACCGTTAATACTGCATCGCTGCTTTTTTAATGCAGAGAGCACTGCAGGGAACTTGCCAGTTCCATTGGTTACCCGAGTTTAATTTTTTTCGCAAGCAGGCCAATCAGTGGTCCTGGAGCGGAGCATTCAAGCAGATGAAATTAGAAAATGCCTTCTAATGAACAAGAGGCTCGGACTAGAGCATCAGTTTGACGACAGACTCGTTCGGATCGCGGGTTTTTCCGGCCGCTTTGAGCTCGGCAAGGTAGTCTTCCCAGAGTGCGTCATAACGCCGCGCCAGTTCGTAGAGGTATTCCCAGGTGAACAGACCGCTGTCGTGGCCATCATCGAACGTCAGTTTGATTGCATACTGACCGGCCGGTTCTACCTTGGTCAGTCCTACGTTGATCTTGCCAAATTGCAAGACAGGTTTGCCGTGGCCCTGGACCTCGGCGGAGGGGGAGTGCACGCGTAGAAACTCGGCGGGCAGGGTGTATTCCTCTCCGGTCGCGTATTTGAGCGACAGGGTTTTTGAGGCTTTGTGCAGTTTGATGTCGGTGGGGAGCTGGGTCATGGCCGGATATCCGTTGGTATGCGTGATCTGACCCTTGTAGGAGCCGGCTTGCTGGCGATGGCGATCTTGGGTGCGTCATCGCCGGCAAGCCGGGCTCCTACAAGGAATCACATTACCTACAGGATATAACGGGACAGGTCTTCGTTCTGTGCCAATTCGCCCAGGTGACTGTTGACGTAGTCGGCGTCGATCTGGATCACCTTGTCATCATGTGCGCTGGCCAGGTCGCCGGCACTGAACGACACCTCTTCGAGCAGGCGTTCGAGCAATGTGTGCAAACGGCGGGCACCGATGTTTTCGGTTTTCTCGTTGACCTGCCAGGCGATCTCGGCGATGCGCTTGATCCCGCTCGGCAGGAACTCGATGCCCAGGCCTTCGGTTTTCAACAGCGCGCAATATTGCTCGGTAAGCGACGCATGCGGTTCGCTGAGAATGCGCTCGAAGTCTTCCGGGCTCAGGGCCTTGAGTTCCACGCGGATCGGCAGACGGCCTTGCAGCTCGGGCACCAGGTCGCTCGGCTTGCTCAAGTGGAAAGCACCGGAGGCGATGAACAGGATGTGGTCGGTCTTGACCATGCCCAGTTTGGTGTTGACGGTGCAACCTTCGATAAGCGGCAGCAAGTCGCGCTGTACGCCTTCGCGGGACACATCGACTCCACCGGAGTTGCCGCGCTTGGCGACCTTGTCGATTTCGTCGATGAACACGATGCCGTGCTGCTCGACTGCTTCCAGCGCCTTGGCCTTCAACTCTTCATCGTTGACCAGGCGACCGGCTTCTTCGTCACGCACCAGTTTCAGCGCTTCCTTGACCTTGAGCTTGCGGGCTTTCTTCTTGCCCTTGCCCATGTTGGCGAACAGGCTTTGCAGCTGGTTGGTCATTTCTTCCATGCCCGGTGGCGCGGAGATATCGACGCCGGCCATCTCGGCGACTTCGATTTCGATCTCCTTGTCATCCAGCTGACCTTCGCGCAGGCGCTTGCGGAACAGCTGGCGGGTGTTGGAGTCGGCAGTCGGGGCGTCGTCGTTGCTGAAACCCATACGCGCCGGAGGCAGCAGGGCGTCGAGGATACGCTCCTCAGCGGCGTCTTCGGCGCGGTGGCGAACCTTGACCATTTCCTGTTCGCGCAGCAGTTTGATGGCGGCATCGGCGAGGTCGCGAATGATCGATTCGACGTCGCGACCTACATAGCCGACCTCGGTGAATTTGGTGGCTTCGACTTTGATGAACGGCGCATTGGCCAGTTTCGCCAGGCGACGGGCGATCTCGGTTTTACCAACACCGGTCGGGCCGATCATCAGGATGTTCTTGGGTGTTACTTCAACACGCAGCTCTTCAGGCAGCTGCATCCGGCGCCAACGGTTACGCAGAGCAATGGCGACGGCGCGCTTGGCATCGTCCTGGCCGATGATGTGGCGATTGAGTTCGTGGACGATTTCACGGGGAGTCATGGACATAATATTTAAAGGACCTCAAGCAAGAATGAGCCGTGGCGCTGGGCCGAAACAGACTTACTCGGCGCAGTCCTGCTCCTCAATGGTCTGGGTGTGATTGGTGAATACACAGATGTCGCCGGCGATGCCGAGGGCGGTTTCGACGATTTCGCGGGCCGACAGATCAGTTTTCTTCAGCAGTGCGCTGGCAGCTGCTTGAGCGTAAGCGCCGCCGGAACCCATGGCGATCAAGCCGTCTTCAGGCTCCACCACATCGCCGTTACCGGTGATGATCAGCGAGGCGTCTTTGTTGGCGACGGCGAGCATGGCTTCGAGGCGGCTCAGGGTGCGGTCGGTGCGCCATTCTTTGGCGAGTTCGACGGCGGCACGGACCAGATGGCCCTGATGCTTTTCAAGCTGGCCTTCGAAACGTTCGAAGAGGGTAAAGGCGTCGGCGGTAGCGCCGGCAAACCCGGCAATGACCTGACCGTGGTACAGGCGGCGAACTTTTTTCGCATTGCCTTTCATCACGGTATTACCAAGGGAAACCTGGCCGTCGCCGCCCATGACGACTTTGCCGTGGCGGCGAACTGAAACGATGGTGGTCAAGGGAAGAGTCTCCACGCAGCGGGGCGAAAATGCCTTATGCCCATTCATATGGGGGTGGTGGGGCGTTTTTCAACTGCGAGGCGGGAGAAGGGACGAGCGGTGTTTCGTGCACAAGGTTGTGTTGTGTGGTCTGACGCCATCGCCAGCAAGCCGGCTCCTACAGGTTGTGTGACTTTCACGGATACGGTGAACCGTGGACTTCACGGCGTTCGCGATACCGCGAACGATACATAACCTGTGGGAGCCAGCCTGCTGGCGATGAACGATGACGCGGTGTTCCTTAAGGGCTCAGCGGTTCTGGCGTTGTTGTAACAACAAGTTGCTGAAGCCGGCACCAGCCAGTTGTTTCTGGGCGGTGGTCAGTTGTTCGCGATTGCTGAACGGCCCGACCAAAACCCGATACCAGGTTTCATCCTTCACAGTGCCGGACTCGACCGCCACAGCCTGGCCTAACAGAATGATCTGCGCGCGCACCTTGTCCGCATCAGCCTCTTTGCGGAACGAGCCTGCCTGCAGGAAGAACTTCGTCACCGGCGCAGCCTTGACCGGCGGTGCAGGTGGCGGCGTGATCCCTGCCAGGGCAGCCTGAGCGCGTGCGGTGTCGATCTTCGCCGCTTCAGCCGGGGTGACCGGCGTTGTTGGAATGGCCGGCACTTGCGGCGTCGGCAGGGTCTTCTCCGGCACGGCATCTGGCGGCACGATGACCTCCGATTCTGGCAGCAAGGTGTAGAAATCGTACTTCGGCTTCACCGGTTGCGTCGGGCTCGGCGGGGTCTTGTTGGCCTCGGCGATCTTGGTGGCTTTCTGTTGCTGCTCCACCTTCTCGCGTTTGACCGTGTCGCTGCCTTTGCCCGGCTCCAGTTTCATCAGGAACACGATGAACGCGCCGACCGTCAGGCCGATCGCCATCCACAACCAACCCGGAATCGGTTGCTTTGCAGGAGCTTGGTAACGGCTGGCGCCACGCTTGGGTGCAGGTTTTTTCTTGGCGGCCAACTTACATACGCTCCAGAGTTTCCAGGCCCAAGAGTTCCAGGCCTTGCTTGAGGGTGCGTCCGGTCAGTGCGGCGAGGCGCAGACGGCTTTGCATTTGTTCCGGGGTTTCGGCGGCGAGGATCGGGCAGTTCTCGTAGAAGCTGGAGAACAGGCCGGCGACGTCGTACAGGTAAGTGCAAAGGATGTGCGGCGTGCCTTTTTCGGACACGTTGTTCAGGATTTCACCGAACTGTGCGAGTTTCGCCGCCAGCTCATGCTCGTGCGCCGCTTCGAGCACGATCTGGCCTTCGACTTCGCTGAAGTCCTTGCCGAGTTTGCGGAATACTCCGGCCACGCGGGTGTAGGCGTACAGCAGATACGGCGCGGTGTTGCCTTCGAAATTGAGCATCAGATCGAAGTTGAAGCTGTAGTCGCTGGTGCGGTGCTTGGACAGGTCGGCGTATTTCACTGCGCCAATGCCCACGACCTTGGCGATGTTGCGCAGCTCGGCTTCGGCCAGCTCGGGGTTCTTGTCTTTCACCAGGGTGTAGGCGCGTTCCTGGGCTTCGGTCAGCAGGTCGATCAGCTTCACGGTGCCGCCATCACGGGTCTTGAATGGACGGCCATCGGCGCCGTTCATGGTGCCGAAGCCCATGTGTTCCATTTCCATCGGATGGGTCACGAAGCCGGCCTTGCGCGCCACGGCGAACACTTGCTGGAAGTGCAGGGCCTGGCGCTGGTCGACGAAGTACAGCGCGCGATCAGCCTTGAGTTTGCCGCTGCGGTAGCGCACGGCCGCCAGGTCGGTGGTGGCGTAGAGGTAGCCGCCGTCAGCCTTGACGATGATCACCGGCAGCGGGTCGCCGTCGGCGTTCTTGAATTCGTCCAGGAATACGCATTGGGCGCCGTTGCTCTCGACCAGCATGCCCGCCGCTTTCAGATCGTTGACCACGTTGATCAGGTCGTCGTTGTAGGCGCTTTCGCCCATCACGTCGGCCATGGTCAGTTTGACGTTGAGCAGTTCGTAGATCTTCTGGCAGTGGGACAGCGAGATGTCCTTGAACTTGGTCCACAGCGCCAGGCAGTCGGCATCGCCGGCTTGCAGCTTGACGACCAGGCCGCGGGCGCGGTCGGCGAATTCTTCGGATTCGTCGAAGCGTTGCTTGGCTGCACGGTAGAAGTTTTCCAGGTCCGACAGCTCGTCGCTGGTGATCGGGTTTTCCTGCAGGTAAGCCATCAGCATACCGAACTGGGTGCCCCAGTCGCCGACGTGGTTCTGACGGATGACTTCGTCACCGAGGAATTCCAACACGCGGGCCACGCCGTCGCCAATGATGGTCGAGCGCAGGTGGCCGACGTGCATCTCTTTGGCCAGGTTCGGTGCCGACAGGTCGACGACGGTACGCTGTACCGGGCCGGCCTTGCGCACGCCGATGTGGGCGTCGGCCAGGGCGGCGTCCAGGCGCGAGGCCAGGGCATCGGTGTTCTGGAAGAAGTTCAGGAAGCCGGGACCTGCGATTTCGGTCTTGGTGATGTTTTCATCAGCCGGCAGTGCGGCGATGATTTTCTCCGCCAGGTCGCGGGGCTTCATGCCTGCAGGCTTGGCCAGCATCATGGCGATGTTGCTGGCGAAGTCGCCGTTCTTCTTGTCGCGGGAGTTTTCCACCTGGATCGCCGGCGACAGGCCTTCAGGCAACACACCTTCGTTGACGAGTTGGGTGATGGCTTGTTGGATCAGCTGGCGAATGGTGTCTTTCATGGTCTTCTCTTTCGACCGCAGGTGCGGCGGCGCATCATGCGCTGGTGGAAAAACTGGGCATTATCCGTTGCCAGGGCGGGCTTGCCAACCTTAGCAGGCAGGATGTGGATGTGTGGTGAAAATTGGGCCGCTATCGCTGGTGTTCACCCAGGCAGGTATCACCACAAAACCCCTGTAGGAGCTGCCGAAGGCTGCGATCTTTTGATCTTTCTAATACAAGTCCACCGGGTCAACATCCAGCGACCAGCGCACCGCCCGTCCGCTCGGCATCTGCTCCAGCACCAACAACCAACTGGTCAGCAAGCGGTGCAGGGGGGCTCGGGCTGTCGCTTGCAACAACAATTGCGCGCGATAACGCCCGGCTCTGCGCTCCATCGGTGCTGGCACCGGCCCCAGCAGCTCGATGCCGGTCAGGTTCTGTTCCGCCAGCAACCGCTCGGCTTCGCTACAGGCTTCATCAAGAAAGCCCTCGGCTTGCCCCGGTTTGTGCGCTTCGGCCCGCAGCAATGCCAGATGCGCAAACGGCGGCAGGCCGGCAGCGCGACGCTCGCTCAAGGCCTGCTCGGCAAAAGCGAAGTAACCCTGCTCGGTCAGCTGGATGAGCAGCGGGTGGTCGGCGAGGTGTGTCTGGATGATCACCTTGCCGGGTTCCTCGGCGCGACCTGCGCGGCCCGCCACCTGGACGATCAACTGCGCCATGCGCTCGCTGGCGCGGAAATCACCGGAAAACAGTCCGCCGTCAGCATCAAGGATCGATACCAGCGTCACTCGTGGAAAGTGGTGCCCTTTGGCAAGCATCTGCGTGCCGATCAGAATGCACGGCTGGCCTTTTTGAATGGTTGCGAACAACTGGTTCATCGCATCTTTGCGTGAGGTGCTGTCACGGTCGACCCGCAGGACCGGGTAGTCCGGGAACAGAATCTGCAGGCGTTCCTCGGCTCGTTCGGTACCGGCCCCCACCGGACGCAAATCGACCTTGTTGCACTTCGGGCATTGGCGTGGCACGCGTTCAACGTAGCCGCAATGATGGCAACGCAGTTCGCCATAGCGCTGGTGCACGGTCATGCGCGCATCGCAGCGCTGGCATTCGGACATCCAGCCGCAGTCGTGACAGAGCAAGGTCGGGGCGAAGCCGCGACGATTGAGAAACACCAGAACCTGCTGGCCGGCAGCAAGTGTCTGGCCGATGGCTTGCTGCATCGGCCCGGAAATTCCGCTGTCCAGCGGACGACTTTTCACATCCAGACGCAAGAAGCGTGGCTGCTTGGCGCCACCGGCACGCTCGTTCAGCCGCAGGAGGCCATAACGACCGGTGTAGGCGTTATGCAGGCTTTCCAGCGACGGCGTCGCGGAGCCGAGGACGATCGGGATGTTTTCCTGGCGTGCCCGTACCAGGGCCAGATCGCGGGCGTGGTAGCGCAAACCTTCCTGTTGTTTATAAGAGCCGTCGTGCTCTTCATCGATGATGATCAGTCCGGGGTTTTTCATCGGGGTGAACAGAGCCGAGCGGGTGCCGATAATAATGTCGGCCTCACCGTCACGTGCCGCGAGCCAGGCGTCGAGGCGTTCACGATCGTTGACCGCCGAATGAATCAACGCGATGCGCGCATTGAAGCGCTGCTCGAAACGCGCCAGGGTTTGCGGGCCGAGGTTGATTTCCGGGATCAGCACCAGCGCTTGTTTGCCGGCCTCCAGGGTTTCGCGGATCAGCTGTAAATACACTTCGGTCTTGCCGCTGCCCGTGACGCCGGCCAGCAAAAATGCGTGATAACTGTCGAACCCGGCGCGAATCGCCTCATAAGCGGCGCACTGTTCCGGGTTGAGCGGCAACTCGGGTTGCGCCAGCCAGTGCTCATGGCGTGCGCCGGGAGCGTGCCGACGGATCTCGACTTGCACCAGGTCCTTGGCCAGCAATAGGTCCAGGCTGTCTTTGCTCAGCATCAGTTTGCTCAGCAATTGATGGGCGACGCCGTGGGGGTGCTGGGCAAGCGTCGCCAGGGCTTCTCGCTGGCGCGGGGCGCGGGCGATGCGCGGGTCGTCGAGACTGGCGCCGGGGGCGGCAGACCAGAATCGTTCCTGGCGCGCTTCGGCCAGTTCGCCTTGGCGCAGCAGCACCGGCAAGGCCCAGCTCAGCGTATCCCCAAGGCTGTGCTGGTAATACTGGGAGGTCCACAGGCACAGCTTGAACAGCGCGGGCGGTAGCGGCGGCGTGGCGTCGAGCAGCGCCAGCGCCGGCTTGAGCTTTTCGGCCGGGACTTCGCTGGTATCGGTGACTTCGACCAGAATCCCGATCATTTCCCGTCGCCCGAACGGCACCCGCAAGCGCATACCGGGGTGCAACTGCGTGCGCAGCACGCCAGCCGGCGCGCGGTAGTCGAACAGGCGGCGCAGAGGCGAGGGCAGGGCGAGGCGCAAAATGGCGTCGGGCACGCGGGGGGATCTCGATTAGCGAAAGATAAAAGCGGGGTTGCCTGTCCCCCTGTAGGAGCAAGCTTGCTCGCGATAGCGTCGTGTCAGGCAACACATATGCTGACTGACAGGCCCTCATCGCGAGCAAGCTTGCTCCTGCAGGGGATCGCGTATTGGTCCGGGAGCCTAGCAGACGGTCGGTCTCAGGGACAGCTTGCGTGATTGGCATTGTCTGGTAGAATCCGCGGCCTAATTACGTGCGGTATTCAACAATAGTGTTGGGTGGCGGCACGCTAGCCCGAGGAAGACACCATGAAAGCTGATATCCATCCAGAATACCCAGCAGTTGCTGTTACCTGCAGCTGCGGCAACAAGTTCGAAACCCGTTCGACCTTCGGCAAAGCCCTGGCGATCGACGTTTGCAACGAATGCCACCCGTTCTACACCGGTAAGCAGAAGACTCTGGACACTGGCGGCCGCGTTCAGCGCTTCGCAGACCGTTTCGGTGCTTTCGGCAAGAAAGCTCCAGCTGCTGCAGAGTAAGGTTAAGGAGCCCGATGGGCTTTTCCTTGCTGTTGAAAAAGGCGTCCCTTGCGGGCGCCTTTTTTATGTCTGCGATTTGGCTTTCAACTGCTCAAGCCTTCTGTCCGGCTCCCCATGGGCTGACATCCGCCACGGTAGAGCGCGTGGTGGACGGCGACACCCTTCGCCTGAGGGATGGTCGCAGTGTGCGCATGATCGGCCTGAATACGCCGGAGTTGGGCAAGAAGGGCCGTTCCGACGAACCCTTCGCAGTGACGGCGCGCAAGCGTCTCGAAGCGTTGGTGGCGGCAAGCGACGGGCAAGTCGGTTTGCTGTCCGGTAAAGAAAGCAAAGATCACTACGGCCGCACTCTGGCCCATGTCTACGGCGCCGACGGCGCTAATTTTGAAGCGCAAATGCTTGCCGAGGGCCTGGGTTTTCAGGTGGCCGTCGCACCGAATGTCGATTTGGTTGCTTGTCAGCAAATTGCAGAGCGCCGCGCTCGTGAGGCCGGGCTCGGCGTGTGGCGCCAGTCACCTGTGCTGAAAGCAGAACAGATCAATGCGTCCGGGTTTGCCGTGCTCAGTGGTCGTGTAAGCAAGGTTCAGCGCAATCGCGGCGGGGTTTGGATCGAGTTGCAGGATTCGGTTGTATTGCGTGTTGCACCCAATCAATTGGCGCGATTCGATATCGCTTCGCTGGAGCGCTTGAAAGGCAAGCAGGTCGAGGCGCGCGGCTGGGTACTCGATCGTTTGCGTCGCGGCGGACTTCAGGCTGGCCAGGCGCGCTGGATGTTGCCATTGACTGATCCGGCGATGTTGCAAGCGTTGCAGTGATAAAAAATTGTAGACATTTTTTCTGCTGATTGTGAACAGTCTATCCCTTGTGTTCCGCGGCTCTTGGCCCAAAGTCGTAGGGCAGGGCGCTTGACAGGGGTGACCAGCCAGTCTTGTGGGGACTTTGCGAGGCGCGTATCCTCGCTGACCAGTCTGTCCAACAGTAAAAAGCGGAATGCCAAAATGTCTGATCTGAAAACTGCCGCTCTCGAATATCATGCCAATCCTCGTCCAGGGAAGCTGAGTGTCGAGCTCACCAAGGCCACTGCTACCGCCCGCGACCTGTCGCTGGCGTACAGCCCGGGCGTAGCCGAACCAGTGCGTGAGATCGCTCGCGATCCTGAACTGGCCTACAAGTACACCGGCAAAGGCAACCTGGTTGCAGTCATTTCCGATGGCACCGCGATTCTCGGCCTGGGTAACCTCGGCCCATTGGCTTCCAAGCCAGTGATGGAAGGTAAGGGCGTGCTGTTCAAGCGCTTTGCCGGCATCGACGTTTTCGACATCGAAGTTGACTCCGAAAGCCCGCAAGCCTTCATCGACACCGTCAAGCGCATCTCCATCACCTTCGGTGGCATCAACCTGGAAGACATCAAGGCACCTGAGTGCTTTGAGATCGAACGCGCTCTGATCGAGCAGTGCGACATTCCAGTGTTCCACGATGACCAGCACGGCACCGCTATCGTGACCGCGGCTGGCATGATCAACGCCCTGGAAATCGCTGGCAAAACCCTGGCCGACGCCAAGATCGTCTGCCTGGGCGCCGGTGCTGCCGCCATCTCCTGCATGAAATTGCTGGTGAGCATGGGCGCCAACATCGAAAACATCTACATGGTCGACCGTACTGGCGTGATCCACTCCGGCCGTGACGACCTGAACCAGTACAAGGCTGTGTTCGCTCACGCGACCGACAAGCGCACCCTGGCTGACGCCCTGCAAGGCGCTGACGTGTTCGTGGGCCTGTCCGGTCCGAACCTGCTGAGCGCTGAAGGCCTGCTGTCGATGGCGCCTAACCCGATCGTGTTCGCGTGCTCAAACCCTGATCCGGAAATCTCCCCGGAACTGGCGCACGCCACCCGTAACGACGTGATCATGGCCACCGGTCGTTCCGACTACCCGAACCAGGTCAACAACGTACTGGGCTTCCCGTTCATCTTCCGTGGTGCCCTGGACGTTCGCGCCAAGCGCATCAACGAAGAAATGAAAGTGGCTGCAGCCAATGCCCTGCGTGAACTGGCCAAGCTGCCAGTGCCTCAGGAAGTGTGTGACGCCTATGGCGGCATCAAGCTGGAATTCGGTCGTGAGTACATCATTCCGAAACCAATGGATGCTCGTTTGATTACCCTGATCTCCGATGCCGTGGCCAAAGCCGCCATCGAGACCGGTGTGGCAACCCTGCCGTATCCGAAGAACTACCCGCTCAAAAGCGTGGATGACGTGTTCAACGGCTAAGTCGTTGTAGCGCTTCAACCAAAAGCCCCGGCTCGTGAGACTCGGGGCTTTTTTGTGCCTATTCAAAAGATCGCAGCCTGCGCCAGCTCCTGCATGGAGCGGCTTACGCCCCTTAGAAGCTGGCGAAGGCTGCGATCTTTCAGGTAAAAAAAGCCCCGCGCTTCTCTCGAAGGCGGGGCTTTTTGGCAGGTCGGAATCAGAACAAATCGATCGGCGCCGCTTCATCTGCCGGTAGCGGGCTGCCCGGCGCTGTGCCGTTGCTCAGTTCGTTTGCGGATGGCGGCGTGTCCTCGGCCTTGAACAGCTCGAAGTAGGCGCCTGGCGTACCCGGGCTGGCTGCGCGCCCGCTGATCGGATCGACCCGCAGACTGAGAAGGCCTTCCGGCTCCGCTTGCGTGTGTGGCGGCTTGTCCTTGAGGGCGGCTCCCATATAGTTCATCCAGATCGGCAGCGCGACTGTGCCACCGAACTCCTTGCGGCCCAGACTTTCAGGCTGGTCGAAGCCGGTCCAGACCGTGGTCACGTAGTCGGCGTTGTAGCCGGAGAACCAGGCGTCCTTGGATTCGTTGGTCGTACCCGTTTTACCAGCGATGTCGGAGCGACCCAGTGCCAGGGCGCGACGCCCGGTGCCGAGCTTGATGACGTCCTGGAGCATGCTGTTGAGGATGTAGGTCGTGCGCCCATCGACAATGCGTTCGGCCACCGCCGGTGCTTGTGGTGCGGGTGTCGCGCCAGGGACTTCGCCCGGGGTCGCATTGACTGTGAAGGCTTCAGCGGAAGGTGCGGCAATGCCGTCGCTGGCGACGCCACCCTGAGGCACGCTCGCCGGGTTGGCGACGAACAGGGTGTCGCCGTTGCGGCTTTCGATCTTGTCGATGATGTATGGAGTGATTTTGTAACCGCCGTTGGCGAAGGTGCTCCAGCCAGTGGCGATTTCCATCGGCGTCAGGGTCGCAGTGCCCAGGGCCAGGGACAGGTTGGGCGGCAGATCCTGCTTGTTGAAGCCGAAGCGGGTGATGTAGTCGATGGTCTTGCCGACGCCCATTGCTTGCAGCAAGCGGATCGACACCAGATTGCGCGACTTGTAGAGCGCTTCACGCAGACGGATCGGGCCAAGGAACGTGTTGGTGTCGTTTTTCGGGCGCCAGACCTTGTCCATGTACTCGTCGACGAACACGATCGGTGCGTCGTTGACCAGGCTGGAGGCGGTGTAGCCACTATCCAGTGCTGCGCTGTAGACAAACGGCTTGAAGCTCGATCCGGGCTGGCGCTTGGCCTGAAGGGCGCGGTTGTAGTTGCTCTGCTCGAAGGCGAAGCCACCGACCAGCGAGCGGATTGCACCGTTCTGCGGGTCAAGGGAAACCAGTGCACCCTGGGCTTGAGGAATCTGGCTGAACTTCAGTGAGTTGTCCGGTTGGCGCTGTACACGAATCAGGTCGCCGACCTGTGCCACGTCCGAAGGCTGCTTCGGATTTGGCCCCATGCTGTTGGTGTTCAGGAACGGACGAGCCCATTTCATGGTGTCCCAGCTGACATGCTCCTGGCCGGTGCGGGTCAGGACTTGCAAACCGTTCTTGTCGACCTGGGTAACGATGGCTGGCTCGAGGCTGCTGATGGTGCGCTGCTTGGTCAACTCCGTTACCCATGCCTCGCGGGTCTTGCCCGGCAAACGCGATTCCGGACCGCGATAGCCATGGCGCTGGTCGTAGGTCATCAAGCCTTCGTGGAGGGCAGTATTGGCCAGTTCCTGAAGATTGCTTGGCACTGTGGTGGTGACACGAAATCCTTCAGTGTATGCATCGCTGCCGTAGCGACCGACCATTTCGGCACGGGCCATTTCAGCGATGTATGGCGCGTTAACCTCTGGTGTCGGCACGTGATAACTGGCGTTGAGTGGCTCGTTGACCGCAGTGGTGTAGTCGGCCTCGGTAATTTTGCCGAGCTTGTACATGCGTCCCAGGATCCAGTCGCGACGCTCCTTGCTGCGTGCGGGGTTGGCCAGCGGGTTGAAGCGTGACGGTGCCTTGGGCAAGCCGGCGATCATCGCCATCTGTGCCAGGCTGACGTCGCGGATCGACTTGCCGTAATAGACCTGCGCCGCTGCCTCGATGCCATAAGCGCGGTTACCCAGATAGATCTTGTTGACGTACAGCTCAAGGATCTCGTCCTTGGTGAGCTGTCGTTCGATCTGCAGTGCCAGAAGGATTTCAGTGGTTTTGCGCGAAAAGCTGCGTTCGCTGGTCAGGAAGAAGTTCTTCGCGACCTGCATGGTGATGGTGCTGCCGCCGGACTGAATGTGCCCGCTTTTGACCAGTTGCGTGGCGGCACGCATCAGGCTGCTCGGATCGACGCCGTAGTGGTTGGCGAAGTTATCGTCTTCAGCACTTAGTAACGCATTAATGAAATTGGGGGGAATGTCGGCGAAACGGATCGGAGTACGGCGCATTTCGCCAAACTCTGCAATCAACTTGTTGTCGCTGCTGTAAACCCGCAAGGGAATCTGCAACTGGATGCTTCGCAGGGCCTCAACGGACGGTAATCCGGGGCTAAGGTAGAGGTACGCCCCGCTCAGACCCAGAAGGAGTCCGCAGAAAACCGCGACGATGGACCAACCGAAAAACTTCAGCAGACGAATCAAGGCTTTGGGATATCCAGGGCAAAAAATGAATTAGGCATCAGGGTCAGGCAAAAGGAAACGACCCGCGCTTGAGCAAATGCGGAAAAAAACGCTGGGCATTATAAGCATTTTTCTGCTGGGTAGCGTCATTTGCGCTGCTGTCAAGACGGGCGGGTTGAACGCAATGGACATTGCACAGTCCGTAACTCACGGATAGTCATAGGGAATTTGTAGTGCCAGGACTCTTCAACAAAAAAGCCAAAACGCTGCTAGGGATCGACATCGGCTCCACCTCGGTGAAGCTGCTGGAATTGAGCCGCCTGGGCGAGCGCTACAAGGTCGAATCTTACGCGATCGAGCCGCTGCCGGTCGGTGCCGTGACCGAAAAGAACATCACCGAACTCGAGGAGGTCGGGCTTGCACTCGCTCGTGCACGGGTCAAATCCAAAAGCGGTTTGAAGAATGTCGCCGTGGCGGTGGCCGGTTCAGCGGTGCTCACCAAAACCATCGAAATGGACGCCGGTCTTTCGGATGATGAAATGGAAAGCCAACTGAAGATCGAAGCCGACCAATACGTTCCCTACCCTTTGGAGGAAGCCGCCATCGACTTCCAGGTTCAGGGCGCTGCAGCCCGCAATCCCGCGCGTGTGAATGTGCTGCTCGCCGCCTGCCGCAAGGAGAATGTCGAAGTGCGCGAAGCGGCCCTGTCCCTGGCAGGTCTGAGAGCGCGAGTGGTCGATGTCGAGGCGTATGCCCTGGAGCGTTCCTATGACCTGCTCGTCAGCGGGTTGTCGGCGTCCCCGGAGCGCATGACGGTAGCGGTGATAGATATCGGTGCCACCATGACGACCCTGAGCGTGCTGCACAACGGGAGGATCATCTACACCCGTGAGCAACTGTTCGGCGGTCGCCAATTGACGGAGCAAATCCAGCGCCGCTACGGCCTGACCATGGAGCAGGCAGGTCAGGCGAAAAAGCACGGCGGGCTGCCGGATGGCTACGTCAATGAAGTGCTGCAGCCCTTCCGTGAGTCATTGGCGCAGCAGGTTTTCCGTTCCTTGCAATTGTTCTTCAGCTCCGGTCGGTACAGCTCGGTCGATCACATATTGCTGGCGGGTGGCACCGCATCGATCCCCGGGCTGGAGGGGTTGATCGAACAACAGTTGAAGACGCCGACCCAGGTTGCCGATCCTTTCTCCGACATGATTCTGGGCAGCAAGGTCAATGGCGTTGCCCTGGCGAATGATGCGCCAGCGTTGATGATTGCTTGTGGCCTGGCCCTCAGGAGCTTTGACTGATGGCGCGAATCAATCTTTTGCCCTGGCGCGAAGAGCAGCGTGAACTGCGTCGCAAACACTTTTTTGTGGTTCTGGCGGCTGTGCTGGTCGGGGCGATGGGTGCGGTAATGATTGCGAATCAGGTGATTGGTGGTGCCATTGATCGACAAGTCGCCCGCAACGATTACCTCGGCAAGCAGATAGCAGTGGTGGATGGGCGAATCAAGCAGATCAGCGATCTCAAGGAGCGTCGCCAGCAACTGCTGGACCGCATGAGAATCATCCAGGATCTGCAGAGTAACCGTCCAATCAGTGGACGAATATTCGACCAATTGGCCCGTACCTTGCCAGATGGTGTTTTTTTCACCGAAGTCAAAATGACGGACAAAGTCCTGTCCGTGACAGGCGCGGCGGAGTCCAACAATCGGGTTTCAGACCTGATGCGCAATCTGGAGGCTTCGGACTGGTTCGATAAGCCGAGTCTTACCGAGGTCAAGGCAAGCGCTGTCGATCAGGTGAATCAGGCCAACATTTTCCAGCTGACAGTGCGTCAGGTTCGCCCCCCGGTGCCGGAGATGGATGAATGAGCCCCTCCGAATGGTACGACGGCTTGCGCAAGATCGACATTCACGACCTGGACACCCGCAATATTGGCTCCTGGCCATCTGCCGTCAAAGCTGCAGTGGCTTGCCTGTTGATGGTTGCGGTGCTTGCTCTGGGCTACAGCGTTTCCATCAGCGAGCGGGAAGGCCAGCTCGATCTCAAGCGTAAGGAAGAGTCGGCGCTCAAGGAGCAGTTTGCGACCAAGATGCGAATGGCCGCGAATCTGGAGGCCTACACGCAGCAGATGGATGAAATGGAGAACGCCTTCAGCGTGTTGTTGCAACAGTTGCCCAGCGACACCGAAGTGCCGGGTTTGCTTGAAGACATCACCCGCACGGGGCTTGGCAGTGGCCTGGTGTTTGAGGAGATCAAGCTGTTGCCAGAAGTCTCTCGGCCGTTCTACATCGAATTGCCTATCCAGATCACCGTCACGGGCGGCTATCACGACCTCGCGACGTTCGTCAGTGGCGTCGCAGGGTTGCCTCGAATCGTCACGTTGCACGATTTCGATCTCGCGCCGGTCAATTCCGAGCTCGGGGCAAAATTGCGCATGAGTATCCTGGCCAAGACTTATCGCTACAACGACAAAGGGCTGGCGCAATGAGCCGGCGAAACCTGACGGTTGTCCTGTTGATGGGTGTGCTCGGCGGCTGTGGTGCCGGCGATGACGTGGGTGACCTGGATGCGTACATGAGCCGGATGCGCTTGCGTGCGCCGGACAAGATTGAACCAACGCCGGCATTCCGGTCTTACCCGACATTCACTTACAGCGCAGCGAACCTGCGCAGTCCGTTTTCGAAGCAGATCCGAATCGATCGGGAGGGTCACAAGCCTGGTTCTCGCAATGTCGGCCCGGACCCCGATCGGGTCAGGCAATACCTCGAAGGTTTCAACATCGAGCAATTCGAAATGGTCGGCACCCTCTCCAATGCGACTGGCTCATTTGCTTTGCTGCGCGGGGCGGGAGGTGTGCACCGACTGAGCGTCGGCGATTACCTGGGGCGCAACGACGGACGAATAGTCTCCATCAGCAGCTCGCAAGTCGAAGTGGTCGAAATCGTCCCGGATGGGGACGGCGCTTGGCTGGAGCGACCCCGGACCATCTCATTGAAAGAGCACTCATAGTGGAACAAAAATGATGAACAGGATTTTCTCCACCATCGGTCTTTCGCTATGGATAGCGATGTTGTCGCCGATGGTACAAGCGGCCAATCTCAAAGCGCTGGATGTCGAAACGTTACCGGGGGATCGTGTTGAGTTGAAGTTGTCATTCGACAAGCCTCCCCCTGAACCTCATGGCTACACCACACAAGCACCCGCCCGAATTGCGCTGGACATGCCTGGCGTTGTCAGTCTGCTCGCGACCAAGACTCAGGATCTGGGGCGCGGCAATGCTCGCAGCGCCACGGTAGTCCAAGTCAAAGATCGTACGCGGTTGATCATCAACCTGAACCAGCTGTCTGCGTACGAGTCGCGCATTGAAGGCAATGATCTGTTTGTCGTGGTCGGACAAGAGGCCAAGAGCCCAGTGGCAAGCCGGGCAGCTTCTGCTGTCTCACGTCCTGCGCGAAATACTGTGCCGGCGGGCAGAGCTATTCGTGGCGTGGATTTTCAGCGCGGAAGTCAGGGTGAAGGCAATGTCGTGATCGATCTGTCGGATCCGACGATGGCTCCCGAGATTCAAGAGCGAGAAGGCAAGATTGTTCTCGGTTTTGCCAGGACCCGACTGCCTGAGTCTCTGCGCGTGCGGCTGGATGTAAAGGATTTCGCTACGCCGGTGCAGTTCGTCAAGGCCAGCGCGACCGGTGATCGGGCCATCGTCAGCATCGAGCCGGGCGGTGCCTTCGAATACTCCACCTATCAAACCGATAACAAGCTCACGGTCAGCGTCCGTCCGATGAGCGTCGACGATTTGCAAAAGCGCGATGCCGTTCGAGCTTACAGCGGGGAGAAGCTTTCGCTTAATTTTCAGGACATCGATGTGCGTTCGGTCCTGCAACTGATCGCCGACTTCACCCACCTCAATCTGGTGGCCAGCGACACGGTACAGGGTGGTATTACTTTGCGCCTGCAGAACGTACCGTGGGATCAGGCGCTGGATCTGGTGCTGAAAACCAAGGGGCTGGACAAGCGCAAGGTCGGTAATGTCTTGCTCGTCGCGCCGGCCGACGAAATTGCTGCCCGCGAACGTCAGGAGCTCGAATCACAAAAGCAGATCGCCGATCTCGCGCCGCTTCGGCGGGAGCTGTTGCAGGTCAATTACGCCAAGGCGGCCGATATTGCCAAGTTGTTCCAGTCGGTGACCAATGCCGAGGCAAAAGCTGACGAGCGGGGCTCGATCACCGTCGATGAGCGGACCAACAACATCATTGCCTACCAGACCCAGGATCGTCTCGACGAGCTGCGCAGAATCGTCGCACAACTGGATATTCCGGTACGCCAGGTGATGATCGAGGCGCGGATCGTCGAAGCCAACGTCGACTATGACAAGAGTCTGGGCGTACGTTGGGGCGGTTCCATCCACAAGGGCAACTGGAACGCCTCGGGCGTTAGCAAAGATGCCGTCGGTGCGCTCGGGGGTACGAGCAGCAGTTCACCGTTCGTCGACCTGGGGGTGGCGGACAAAACGTCGGGAATCGGGTTGGCATTCATCACCGACAACGTCTTGCTGGATCTGGAACTGACGGCGATGGAAAAAACCGGCAATGGGGAAATCGTCTCGCAGCCTAAGGTAGTCACGTCCGATAAGGAAACCGCAAAGATCCTTAAAGGCACCGAGATTCCCTATCAGGAAGCCAGCTCCAGCGGCGCTACCTCGGTCTCATTCAAGGAGGCTTCGCTGTCACTGGAGGTCACGCCGCAGATCACGCCGGACAACCGGATCATCATGGAGGTCAAGGTCACCAAGGACGAGCCGGACTACCTGAACAAGGTCCAGGAGGTTCCGCCAATCAAGAAAAACGAGGTCAACGCCAAGGTCTTGGTCAATGACGGCGAGACCATCGTCATCGGAGGGGTTTTTTCAAATACTCAGGCCAAGGTTGTAGATAAGGTGCCATTTCTTGGCGATGTGCCGTATCTTGGCCGCCTTTTCCGGCGTGACGTGGTTTCGGAGAAAAAATCCGAGCTGTTGGTGTTTCTCACACCGCGTATCATGAATAACCAGGCGATTGCTGTGAGTCGTTGATTCTGTGCGAAATTTGATTCTTGTAGGTCCGATGGGTGCTGGAAAAAGCACCATCGGCCGATTGCTGGCCAAAGAGCTGCGCTTGCCATTCAAAGATTCCGATAAGGAAATTGAATTACGCACGGGCGCCAATATCCCATGGATCTTCGATAAAGAAGGCGAACCGGGCTTTCGTGATCGCGAGGAGGCAATGATTGCCGAATTGTGTGATTACGACGGCGTGGTGCTGGCGACCGGCGGCGGTGCAGTCATGCGCGAAGCCAATCGGCGGGCACTGCACGCCGGTGGGCGAGTGGTTTATCTGCATGCCTCTGTCGAGCAGCAGGTCGGCCGCACGGCCCGTGATCGCAATCGACCGCTTTTGCGTACCGCCGATCCGGCCAAGACGCTTCGGGATCTGCTGGCGATCCGCGATCCGCTTTATCGGGAAATCGCCGATCTGGTGGTGGAAACCGATGAGCGGCCGCCGCGAATGGTCGTGCTCGATATTCTCGAACGATTGCAGCAGCTGCCGCCCCGTTAAAGCGCCGCACGAAATGCGCTATCCTCGGCGTCCTGCCATGACCGTGCAAGGTTGTGGCAGATGGCTATCGAACGGCGTCACATCAGCCGAGGCCGCGGACATTGGTTAATTCAAGGCAAGATGCCTGATAACAATCTTCACTGTGGGGACACATGCAGACACTCAAGGTCGATCTAGGCGAGCGCAGCTACCCGATTCACATTGGCGAAGGTTTGTTGGACCAGCCTGAGCTGCTGGCCCCGCACATTCGCGGACGGCAAGTCGCGATCATCTCCAACGAAACCGTTGCGCCGCTCTATCTTGAACGTCTGACCCGCAGCCTGGCGCAGTTCTCGGTGATTTCCGTTGTGCTCCCGGATGGTGAAGCCTTCAAGACCTGGGAAACCCTGCAGCTTATTTTTGATGGCCTGCTGACTGCGCGCCATGACCGTCGTACCACGGTGATCGCCCTCGGCGGCGGTGTGATCGGCGATATGGCCGGTTTTGCGGCCGCCTGCTACCAGCGCGGCGTCGACTTCATCCAGGTTCCGACCACGCTGCTGTCGCAGGTCGACTCCTCGGTGGGCGGCAAGACCGGGATCAATCATCCGCTGGGCAAGAACATGGTCGGGGCCTTCTATCAGCCGAACGTGGTGCTGATCGATACCGCCAGCCTCAATACCCTGCCCGCCCGCGAACTGTCCGCCGGCCTGGCTGAAGTCATCAAATACGGTTTGATCTGCGATGAGCCGTTCCTGACCTGGCTCGAAGACAACGTCGACCGCCTGCGTAATCTGGATCAGCAAGCCCTGACCTATGCCATCGAGCGCTCCTGCGCGGCCAAGGCTGCGGTGGTCGGCGCCGATGAAAAAGAGACCGGCGTTCGTGCGACATTGAACCTGGGGCACACTTTCGGCCACGCCATTGAAACCCACATGGGCTATGGTGTCTGGCTCCACGGAGAAGCGGTCGCTGCTGGCACCGTAATGGCTCTGGAAATGTCCACGCGCCTTGGCTGGATCAGTGAGCAGGAGCGCGATCGAGGTATCCGTCTGTTCCAGCGCGCCGGGCTCCCGGTTGTCCCGCCTGAAGAGATGGCCGAAGCCGATTTCCTGGAACACATGGCAATTGATAAGAAAGTGATCGACGGTCGTTTGCGCCTGGTGCTGCTGCGCCATATGGGCGAAGCAGTGGTGACCGACGATTATCCGAAAGAGGTTTTACAGGCCACGCTGGGAGCGGACTACCGCGCCCTGGCTCAGCTTAAAGGTTAATAAGAACGCGATGACTAGTCTGCATGCCGACGAGGCTTTCCTCGGCCATTACCAGTTGAATCATGACCCTTTTGCTCCACGGGTTCCTGGCTTCAAATTTTTCCCGGCCCAGCGCAAGCCGGTCCTGGGGCAACTGCATCACCTGGCGCGTTATAGCCAGCTGCTGTTGGTGGTCACTGGCCCTCAGGGTAGTGGCAAGACCCTGCTGCGCCAGGCCCTCGTGGCCAGCACCAATAAGCAATCGGTGCAGAGCGTGGTGGTTTCGGCTCGCGGTGCCGGGGATGCTGCGGGTGTTCTGCGTCAGGTAGCGCAGGCGCTGGACGTCGCTCGCGCCGAAATCGACGCCATTCTGGCTCAAGTGGTTCAGCTGGCGCTCACCGGGCAGGAAGTGTATCTGCTGGTGGATGATGCCGAGCAGCTCGACGAGTCCGCGCTCGAAGCCTTGATGGCACTGGCTGCCGGTGCGCCGGAAGGTCGTCCACATGTGTTCCTGTTTGGTGAGTCGTCGCTGATCGCTCAGCTTGACGCTTTGCATCTAGAGGAAGAGCGCTTCCACGTTATCGAGTTGCAACCCTACACCGAAGAAGAAACCCGCGAATATCTGGACCAGCGGCTCGAGGGGGCGGGTCGGGGTATAGAACTTTTCACCGCAGATCAGATCTCTGATATTCACGAAAGCTCCGACGGTTGGCCTGGCAACATCAACCAGGTTGCCCGCGATGCAATGATCGAAGCCATGATTGCCAGCCGCTCAGCGGTGAAGCGTCCAAAAATGGGGTTCAATATGCCGAAGAAACACGTATTGGCGATTTCCGCCGTTGTCGTGGTCGCGGTAGCCGCCGCCTGGTTGATGCCGGGTCGCAGCAAGACACCGACCACCGGTGCACCGACCAACGAACAGGCGCAATTGCCGCTCGGCCAGGGCGCGCCTCAGCCGAACGGCGGTGCGCCAGCCGTTGAATTCGCTGGTAACACGCAGCCGATGCCTTTGCCGTTGGTCGGTAATTCGCAACCGGTCATGCGTGGCCCATTGGCGGAAGCCGCGGGTGGTATTACCGAAGGTGATGACGGCGTGCCGCTTGAAGGTTCGAGCCAGACGCCACCGACAGTGACTACGACTGCGCCGCCTGCGGGCGTCCCGGCCGGTCCAGCGCCTGCACCTGCGGTCAAACCGACCCCTGCACCGACTCAAGTCGCTACGGCCAAACCTGCAACGATCCCTGCGCCTGCCGCCAAGCCTGCCCCGGCGCCAGCCAAACCGGCCGTTGCCGCAACCAAGCCAGCCGAGAAGCCAGCGCCTGCTGCCAAGGCCGCTGGCGGTACCTGGTATTCCGGTCAGGCGCCGGGCAATTACGTGGTGCAGATCCTCGGCACCAGCTCTGAAGCGAGTGCGCAAAGCTTCGTGAAAGAGCAGGGCGGCGATTACCGTTATTTCAAGAAAGTCCTCAATGGCAAGCCGCTTTACGTCATCACTTATGGCAGCTTCGCCAATCGTGATGCAGCCGTTTCCGCCATCAAGGCCTTGCCAGCGAAGGTTCAGGCTGGTAAACCTTGGCCTCGCACTGTCGCCAGCGTCCAACAGGAACTGGCAACAACTCGCTGAAGATTCGGCGGCCTTACCCAGGCCGCCTCTCCAGGCACCTCAAAATTTCTGCAAGTGCGCGCCGCCTTCCAGGCTGCGTGCCTTGTGGTGTCTGCGTCAGAGTAGTCTTTGAGTCGTTGCGGTCAGAATCAAAAAGGTTTTGACTAGCACAGCGTATCGTTTTAAACCTTTCACAAATGCGACATAGATTTACGACATTTCGTCGTCAAATTTGTGAGCCTCTGTGTCGGTGTGTACAATGACCTCCCTTTTGCCCCCGCAAAGCTGGCGTACGTTCGGCGCGGATGGCAAGTGGTTGAATTGAAAAGAAATTTGCCTCGATCAGAGGCAGCCTGGTGAGAAAGTGTCTATGAAAGCAGGTCTGTACCAACCAGATGAATTCAAGGATAACTGCGGTTTCGGCCTGATAGCCCATATGCAGGGCGAGCCCAGTCATACCCTTTTGCAAACGGCCATCGAGGCCCTGACCTGCATGACCCACCGCGGTGGGATTAATGCCGACGGCAAGACCGGTGACGGTTGCGGTCTGCTGATTCAAAAGCCGGACGTATTCCTGCGAGCCATCGCCCAGGAAACTTTCGGCGTCGAAATGCCCAAGCAATATGCTGTGGGCATGGTCTTCTTCAACCAGGACCCGGTCAAAGCCCAGGCCGCTCGCGAGAACATGAACCGCGAGATCCTGGCCGCCGGCCTGCAATTGATCGGATGGCGCAAAGTGCCAATCGACACCAGCGTGCTCGGCCGCCTGGCCCTTGAGCGCCTGCCGCAAATCGAGCAGGTGTACATCGGCGGTGAAGGCCTGAGCGATCAGGACATGGCCGTCAAGTTGTTCACCTCCCGTCGTCGCTCGTCCGTGGCCAACGCCGCCGACACCGACCACTACGTGTGCAGCTTTTCCCACAAGACCATCATTTACAAAGGCCTGATGATGCCGGCGGACTTGACCGCCTTCTATCCAGACCTGAGCGATGAGCGCCTGCAAACTTCGATTTGCGTGTTCCACCAGCGCTTCTCCACCAACACCCTGCCGAAATGGCCGCTGGCTCAACCGTTCCGCTTCCTGGCGCACAACGGCGAGATCAACACCATCACCGGTAACCGCAACTGGGCCGTGGCCCGTCGCACCAAGTTCAGCAACGATCTGATGGACCTGGAAGAACTCGGCCCGCTGGTCAACCGCGTGGGTTCCGACTCCTCGAGCATGGACAACATGCTGGAGTTGATGGTCACCGGCGGCATCGACCTGTTCCGTGGCGTGCGGATGATCATTCCGCCTGCGTGGCAGAACGTCGAGACCATGGACCCGGATCTGCGTGCATTCTACGAGTACAACTCGATGCACATGGAGCCGTGGGACGGCCCGGCTGGTGTAGTAATGACCGACGGTCGTTATGCGGTGTGCCTGCTCGACCGTAACGGTCTGCGCCCGGCGCGTTGGGTCACCACCACCAACGGCTTCATCACCCTGGCTTCGGAAATCGGTGTCTGGAACTACCAGCCTGAAGACGTGATCGCCAAGGGCCGCGTTGGCCCGGGCCAGATTTTTGCCGTGGACACCGAAACCGGTCAGATCCTCGACACCGATGCCATCGACAACCGCCTGAAGTCCCGTCATCCGTACAAGCAATGGCTGCGCAAGAATGCCCTGCGCATCCAGGCGACCATGGAAGACAACGACCACGGTTCGGCGTTCTACGACGTCGATCAGCTCAAGCAATACATGAAGATGTATCAGGTCACGTTCGAAGAGCGCGACCAGGTGCTGCGTCCGCTCGGTGAGCAGGGCTACGAAGCCGTTGGCTCGATGGGCGACGATACGCCGATGGCCGTGCTGTCCCAGCGCGTGCGTACACCGTACGACTATTTCCGCCAGCAGTTCGCGCAGGTTACCAACCCGCCAATCGATCCGCTGCGTGAAGCCATCGTCATGTCGCTGGAGATCTGCCTCGGTGCCGAGCGCAACATCTTCCAGGAGTCGCCGGAACACGCTTCGCGTGTGATCCTCAGCTCGCCGGTCATTTCCCCGGCCAAGTGGCGCTCGCTGATGAACCTCGATCGTCCGGGCTTCGAGCGCGCGATCATCGATCTGAACTACGACGAAAGCGTCGGCCTTGAAGCGGCGATCCGCAATGTTGCCGATCAGGCTGAAGAAGCTGTGCGCGCCGGTCGTACCCAGGTTGTGCTGAGCGATCGTCACATTGCCCCGGGCAAGTTGCCGATCCACGCATCCCTGGCCACCGGCGCGGTGCACCACCGCCTGACCGAAAAAGGCCTGCGTTGCGACTCCAACATCCTTGTTGAAACCGCGACTGCACGTGACCCGCATCACTTCGCCGTGTTGATCGGTTTCGGCGCCTCTGCCGTTTACCCGTTCCTGGCCTACGAAGTGCTGGGCGATCTGATCCGCACCGGTGAAGTGCTGGGCGACCTCTACGAGGTGTTCAAGAACTACCGTAAAGGCATCACCAAAGGCCTGCTCAAGATCCTGTCGAAGATGGGTATCTCGACCATCACTTCGTACCGTGGTGCGCAGTTGTTCGAAGCCATCGGCCTGTCCGAGGAAGTCTGCAACCTGAGCTTCCGTGGCGTGCCAAGCCGTATCAAGGGTGCGCGTTTCGTCGACATCGAAGCCGAGCAGAAAGCCCTGGCCACCGAAGCCTGGAGCCCGCGCAAGCCGATCCAGCAGGGTGGTCTGCTGAAGTTCGTCCACGGTGGCGAATATCACGCGTACAACCCTGACGTGGTCAACACCCTGCAAGCCGCTGTGCAGCAGGGCGACTACAGCAAGTTCAAGGAATACACGTCGCTGGTGGACAACCGCCCGGTGTCGATGATCCGCGACCTGCTGAAAGTCAAAACCCTCGACACGCCATTGGACATCAGCGAAATCGAACCGCTGGAATCGGTGCTCAAGCGCTTCGACTCCGCCGGTATCTCGCTGGGCGCCCTGTCGCCGGAAGCTCACGAAGCCCTGGCCGAAGCCATGAACCGACTCGGTGCGCGTTCCAACTCCGGCGAAGGTGGTGAAGACCCGGCGCGCTACGGCACCATCAAGAGCTCGAAAATCAAGCAAGTGGCGACCGGCCGTTTCGGTGTGACCCCGGAATACCTGGTCAACGCTGAAGTGCTGCAGATCAAGGTCGCTCAAGGCGCCAAGCCGGGCGAAGGCGGTCAACTGCCAGGCGGCAAGGTCAACGGTCTGATCGCCAAGCTGCGTTACGCAGTGCCGGGCGTGACGCTGATTTCGCCACCGCCGCACCACGACATCTACTCGATCGAAGACTTGTCGCAGCTGATCTTCGACCTGAAACAAGTCAACCCGAAGGCGCTGGTCTCGGTGAAACTCGTAGCAGAAGCGGGCGTCGGCACCATCGCCGCCGGTGTGGCCAAAGCCTATGCAGACTTGATCACCATCTCCGGCTACGACGGCGGCACCGGCGCATCGCCGCTGACCTCGATCAAATACGCGGGCGCTCCGTGGGAGCTCGGCCTGGCCGAAACCCACCAGACCCTGCGCGGTAACGACCTGCGCGGCAAAGTGCGGGTTCAAACCGACGGCGGCCTGAAAACCGGCCTCGACGTGATCAAGGCTGCGATCCTCGGCGCAGAAAGCTTCGGCTTCGGCACCGCGCCAATGATCGCGCTGGGCTGCAAATACCTGCGTATCTGCCACCTGAACAACTGCGCCACCGGCGTCGCGACTCAGAACGAGAAACTGCGCAAGGATCACTACATCGGGACCGTCGACATGGTGGTGAATTTCTTCACCTACGTCGCCGAAGAAACCCGTGAGTGGCTGGCCAAGCTGGGCGTGCGCTCCCTCGAAGAGCTGATCGGTCGTACCGATCTGCTGGAAGTCCTCGAAGGCCAGACCGCCAAGCAGCAACACCTGGACCTGACCCCGTTGTTGGGCAGCGACCACGTGCCGGCGGACAAGCCGCAGTTCTGTGGCGTTGAACGCAACCCGCCGTTCGACAAAGGCCTGCTGGCCGAGAAAATGGTCGACATGGCCACCTCGGCGATCAACGACCTGAGCGGCGCTGAATTCGCCCTGGATATCTGCAACTGCGACCGTTCCATCGGCGCACGGATCTCCGGCGAAATCGCGCGCAAGCACGGCAACCAGGGCATGGCCCACGCGCCGGTCACGTTCCGCTTCAAGGGCACTGCCGGTCAGAGCTTCGGCGTGTGGAACGCTGGTGGCCTGAACATGTACCTGGAAGGCGATGCCAACGACTATGTCGGCAAGGGCATGACCGGCGGCAAGCTTGTCATCGTTCCGCCGAAGGGCAGCGTCTACCGCACCCAGGACAGTGCCATCATCGGTAACACCTGCCTGTACGGCGCCACCGGCGGCAAACTGTTCGCTGCCGGCACCGCGGGCGAGCGTTTTGCCGTGCGTAACTCCGGTGCCCACACCGTTGTGGAAGGCACTGGCGATCACTGCTGCGAGTACATGACCGGTGGTTTCGTCTGCGTATTGGGCAAGACCGGATACAACTTCGGCTCTGGCATGACCGGCGGTTTCGCCTACGTGCTCGACCAGGACAACACCTTCGTTGACCGGGTCAACCACGAACTGGTGGAAATCCAGCGGATCAGCGGCGAGGCGATGGAAGCCTACCGCAGCCATTTGCAACGCGTGCTGAACGAGTACGTCGAGGAAACGGACAGCGAGTGGGGTCGTGAACTCGCCGAGAACCTCGATGATTACGTGCGCCGTTTCTGGTTGGTCAAGCCCAAGGCTGCCAGCTTGAAATCGTTGCTTTCCAGCACCCGTGCCAACCCGCAGTGATATGCGCCTGAAGAGTTTGATGAGGTTTTAAAATGGCTGAACGTCTGAATAATGACTTCCAGTTCATCGAGGTCGGGCGCAAGGATCCGAAGAAGAAACTGTTGCGTCAACGCAAGAAAGAGTTCGTGGAAATCTACGAACCCTTCAAACCCCAGCAGTCGGCCGACCAGGCCCACCGCTGCCTGGGTTGCGGTAACCCGTATTGCGAATGGAAGTGCCCGGTGCACAACTTCATTCCCAACTGGCTGAAGCTGGTGGCCGAGGGCAACATCCTCCAGGCCGCCGAACTGTCGCACCAGACCAACACCCTGCCGGAAGTCTGCGGCCGGGTGTGCCCGCAGGACCGTCTGTGCGAGGGTGCCTGCACCCTCAACGATGGCTTCGGCGCGGTGACCATCGGTTCGGTGGAGAAGTACATCACCGACACCGCGTTCGCCATGGGCTGGCGCCCGGACATGTCCAAGGTCAAACCGACCGGCAAGCGTGTCGCGATCATCGGTGCCGGGCCTGCGGGCCTGGGCTGTGCCGACGTGCTGGTGCGTGGCGGCGTGACTCCGGTGGTGTTCGACAAGAACCCGGAAATCGGCGGTCTGCTGACCTTCGGCATTCCCGAGTTCAAGCTGGAAAAGACTGTGCTGAGCAATCGTCGCGAAGTCTTCACTGGCATGGGCATCGAGTTCCGCCTCAACACCGAGGTGGGCAAGGACGTGACCATGGAGCAACTGCTCGAAGAATACGATGCGGTATTCATGGGCATGGGCACCTACACCTACATGAAGGGCGGCTTTGCCGGGGAAGACCTGCCGGGCGTGTACGACGCGCTGGACTTCCTGATCGCCAACGTCAACCGCAACCTGGGCTTTGAAAAGTCGCCGGAAGATTTCGTCGACATGAAAGGCAAGAAGGTTGTGGTACTCGGCGGTGGTGACACGGCGATGGACTGCAATCGTACGTCGATCCGCCAGGGCGCCAAGTCGGTGACCTGCGCTTATCGTCGTGACGAAGCGAACATGCCGGGCTCGCGCAAAGAGGTGAAGAACGCCAAGGAAGAAGGCGTGAAGTTCCTCTACAACCGCCAGCCGATCGCCATTGTCGGTGAAGACAAGGTCGAAGGCGTGAAGGTGGTCGAGACCCGTCTCGGCGAGCCGGACGCCCGTGGCCGTCGCAGCCCTGAGCCGATCCCGGGTTCCGAAGAGATCATCCCGGCCGACGCCGTGGTCATCGCGTTCGGTTTCCGTCCGAGCCCGGCGCCGTGGTTCGAACAGTTCGAAATCCAGACCGACAGCCAGGGCCGCGTTGTTGCGCCTGAGCAAGGTCAGTACAAGCACCAGACCAGCAATCCGAAAATCTTTGCCGGTGGCGACATGGTGCGCGGTTCCGACCTGGTAGTGACGGCGATCTTCGAAGGCCGTAATGCGGCTGAAGGGATCCTGGATTACCTGGGCGTCTGATCGACGCCTCACCCTGTAGGAACCGGCTTGCTGGCGATGAACGTTAACGCGGTGTACCTGATCACCGCGTCGTCTGCATCGCCAGCAAGCCGGCTCCTACAGTGTTTTCGGTGTTGCAAAGAAATATTCCCCCGCGACAAATTGACCCGATAGACAAAAGGCTGACCTGCAACCGTGCCTTTTGCGTCGCGCTCTGAGAAAATGCCCGCACTTTTTTTCCGGATGCCGACATGACTGCCCTGAAGAACGACCGTTTCCTTCGCGCCCTGCTCAAGCAACCCGTAGACGTCACCCCTGTGTGGATGATGCGTCAGGCCGGTCGCTACCTGCCTGAATACCGCGCCAGCCGTGCCAAGGCCGGCGACTTCATGAGCTTGTGCATGAATCCGGCGTTCGCCTGCGAAGTCACGATGCAACCGCTCGACCGCTACCCGCAACTGGATGCGGCGATCCTCTTCTCCGATATCCTGACCATCCCCGATGCCATGGGCCAAGGCCTGTACTTCGAAACCGGCGAAGGTCCGCGTTTCAAGAAAGTCGTCAGCACCCTGGCCGACATCGAAGCCTTGCCGATTCCCGATCCGCACAAAGACCTCGGCTACGTCATGGACGCGGTCAGCACCATCCGCCGCGAACTGAACGGCCGCGTGCCGCTGATCGGCTTTGCCGGCAGCCCATGGACCCTGGCCACCTACATGGTCGAAGGCGGCTCGTCGAAAGACTACCGCAAGACCAAAACCATGCTCTACGACAACCCGCAAGCCTTGCACCTGCTGCTGGACAAGCTCGCGCAGACGGTCACCAGCTACCTCAACGGCCAGATCATGGCCGGTGCGCAAGCGGTACAGATCTTCGACAGTTGGGGCGGTGCCCTCTCGGCGGCGGCTTACCAGGAATTCTCCCTGGCCTACATGAAGAAAATTGTCAGCGGCCTGATCCGCGAACACGAAGGTCGCAAGGTGCCGGTCATCCTGTTCACCAAGAACGGTGGTCTGTGGCTGGAGAGCATCGCCGATGCCGGCGCCGACGCACTGGGCCTGGACTGGACCTGCGACATCGGCAGTGCCCGCGCCCGCGTGGGTGACAAAGTCGCGTTGCAAGGCAACATGGACCCGACCGTGCTCTACGCAAAACCGGAAGCCATCCGTACCGAAGTCGGGCGCATCCTTGCCAGCTATGGCAAAGGCAGTGGCCACGTGTTCAACCTTGGCCATGGCATCACCCCGGAAGTCGATCCGGAGCATGCTGGCGCCTTCTTGCGTGCCGTGCATGAGTTGTCGGCGCAGTATCACGAGTGATAGCTGCCCAATAAAAAACGCCCGGTAAAAAATGTGGGAGCGAGCCTGCTCGCGAAAGCGGTGGAACAGTCAGCAAATGTTTGGCTGACACTCCGCAATCGCGAGCAGGCTTGCTCCCACATTGGTTTGGGTCAGACTTTGACGCCACCCAGCAGCGGCAGCTTCGCCAGCTTCAACGCCACCAGCAACGCAATCACCAGCAGCGTGCCGATGAACAGCCCGATCCCGTTCCATCCACCCAAATGCCAGAACACGCCACCCATCGTACCGGCGATGCTCCCCCCGGCGTAATAGCTGAACAGGTACAAGGACGATGCCTGCCCCTTGGCCCGGGTGGCGCGGCGACCGATCCAGCTGCTGGCCACCGAATGGGCGCCGAAAAAACCGAAGGTGAACACCAACATGCCGATGATCACCAGCGGCAATGGCGTGAACATCGTCAGGGCGAGGCCACCAATCATCAGCGCGATGGTGCTCCAGAGCACTTTACGGCGGCCGAGTTTGTCGGCCAGCGAGCCGATTTTCGCCGAGCTGTAGATGCCCGACAGGTACACCACCGACAGCAACCCGACGAACGCCTGTTCCATATGGTACGGCGCGGCCAGCAGGCGATAGCCGATGTAGTTGAACAGCGTGACGAACGCGCCCATCAACACAAAGGCTTCGAGGAACAACAGCGGCAACCCGGCGTCGCGAAAGTGCATGGTGAAACCGTCGAGCAAGCTGCGCGGGTGCAGCGAGCGGGCGCGGAAGTTGCGCGACTCGGGGAGAATTTTCCAAAACACCGCCGCGGCAATCAACGCCAGGCCACCGATCACCAGCATCGCCGTGTGCCAGCTGACGAAGTCGATCAACACCCCGGTGATCAAGCGTCCGCTCATTCCGCCAATTGCGTTGCCACCGATGTACAAACCCATGGCGAGGCCGATGTGCTGTGGGTGAATCTCTTCGCTCAAATAAGTCATTGCAACTGCTGCCAGGCCGCTCAGCGACAACCCGATCAGCGCACGCATCAGCAGCACACCGTGCCAGCTCGGCATCATCGCACTGGCCATGGTGCACAGCGCGGCGGCGAACAGGGCCGCCACCATCACCGGCTTACGCCCGATACGGTCGGAAATCGGGCCAGTGATCAGCAGGCCAATGGCGAGCATGCCGGTGGCGATCGACAGGATCAGGCTGCTCTGTGCCGCGTTGATGGAATACTCGTGGGACAGCAGCGGCATCATCGGCTGCACGCAGTAGAGCAGGGCAAAAGTCGCGAAGCCGCCGCAGAACAACGCCAGCACCGTGCGCATGAACGCCGGCGTACCTTTTTCGATGTAGATTTCCGCCAACTCAACAGCGATAGCACCCGGCGCGGCGGGTGGAACTTCATGGGCGAGTGGGGCAACAACAGTTTTCACAGGGACCTCGGAGGACGCAGCCGGTCAGGCAATGAAAAAAAGCATATAGCTGGCTAATGATTCAATCCAATATATTGTTCGACCTGTTTGATAGCTTTTACGACCTAATGAGGTTTCCATGGAATTGCGTCATCTGCGCTACTTCATCGCCGTCGCCGAAGAACTGCACTTCGGCCGCGCTGCACAGGTGCTGGGCATCTCGCAGCCGCCGCTGAGCCAGCAAATTCAAGCGCTGGAACAGGAAGTCGGCGCACGGCTTTTTGAACGTACCAATCGTCGGGTCGAACTGAGCGAAGCCGGTCGGCTGTTCCTCGAAGAGGCGCGATTGGCGCTGGCGCAGGTCGCCAAAGCGGCGGATGTCGCGAGGCGGGCACAGTTGGGCGAGTTGGGCGAACTGAAAATCGGCTTCACCTCGTCGGCACCCTTCAACTCGACCATTCCCCAGGCGATTTTCTCTTTCCGCCAGCGCTTCCCGGCCGTGCACCTGAATCTGCGGGAAATGAGCAGCACCCAGGTGGCCGATGCGCTGGTGGACGAGTCGATTGAAGTCGGCATCATGCGCCCGCTCGGGTTGCCGGACAGTCTCAGCGTGGTCGAATTGATGCGCGAGCCGCTGGTCGCGGTCCTCAGCTCCAAACATCCGCTGGTCAACGGCAGTGAAGAGGGCCTGTTTCTGTCAGCCCTGGCCCTCGAACCTTTCGTCTTTTTCCCACGCAGTTACGGCAGCGGTCTGTATGCGCAGTTGCTCAGCCTGGCGCGGGACGCCGGCTTCAGCCCGCACTTTGCCCAAGAGGCCGGTGAGGCCATGACCATCATTGGCTTGGTCGCGGCGGGGCTCGGGGTTTCGGTAATGCCGGCGTCATATCAGCGGATGCGTATCGACGGCGTGGTCTATCGGCCGCTGCTCGATCCGGCAGCGGTATCGGCGGTGTGGCTGGTGCAGCGCAAGGACCAGAAGTCAGCGATGGCGAGGGCGTTTGTGGAGTTGTTGACGAGGAAGGTGGAACCGTTACAGGCGTGACTGCTGCGCAGTCAATCGCGAGCATGCTCGCTCCTACAGTGTTCAGCGCTGTGCACACCCTGCTTGCCACACCACGGAACCCTGTAGGAGCTGGCTTGCCAGCGAAGGCGTCCGCAAGTACTCCCAAAAGACCCTCTGCATGCCAACCTGGCGGGAAACTTCACCCCCTCCTGTGGGACATTTCCGAAATCCTTCCCAAAAGCTACAGCGTCTTGCGGCGCTGCCTACAGCTACTCCAGAATCCGCCGGCTTGTGCGCTTTTGGGGCTGTCGGTAGCTTGATTCGCGTCACTGATTGTCAGTGATCGGGTTTAGCAGCCTGTATCGAAGTAAAGCGCATTTGCGCTCCTGATAGGCAGGTATGTCCATACCTGCCCTTGACGGTAGCTGTGCGCAGGGCGCCTTCGGGCGCGCCGGTTTCGCTTCGTCCGGTCTGCTAACCTGCGTACAGCTGCCACCCTATTGATCAGTAGCAATTTGGTGTGGCCGCCATTTTCAGGACGCTGAATCATGACCCATGCGCCAAACCCACCGGATACCGATCCGGACGTGCCACACCAACCCAGCCCCCTATTCCTCATCGCCCCCGACGTCGACAACCACACCCTGCTGGAATACGCCTGCGTGTCGCTAGCCTCGGCAAACGTCATGGCAAGTGACTTCGCCAGAGACCTGAAGGGCTCACAGGGCCACACACTGCTGGGCATCCAGCAGTCGATCATGCTGGGGGAGCTGGCAGTGAATCGGGTGCTGGATAATCTTGATCCGCCCTGATCACCGTACCGCAAAAACAAAAGATCGCAGCCTTCGTCAGCTCCTACACCAATCACTGTAGGAGCTGCCGAAGGCTGCGATCTTTTGGCTTAAATTACGACCAGCGCTTGAATATCAGCGAAGTATTCACCCCGCCAAACGCAAAATTATTGTTCATCACGTACTGGTTGCTCATCTGCCGAAACTCGCCGCGCAGGTAGTCGAGTTTGCCGCAGTGCGGGTCGACATTGTCGAGGTTGAAGGTGTGGGCGTAGAGGTCGCGGTTCATCATTTCGATGCTGAACCACGACTCCAGCGCACCGCAGGCGCCGAGGGTGTGGCCGAGGAAGCTTTTCTGCGAGCTGATCGGCATGTGTTCGCCGAACAGGCTGCTGGTGGCCAGGGTTTCGGCGATGTCGCCCTGCTCGGTGGCAGTGCCGTGGCCGTTGACGTAGCCGATGTCGGAAGGTGCAAGTCCGGCATCTTCCAGGGCCAGTTCCATGGCCCGACGCATGGTGATCTGTTCGGGGCGGGTGGTGTGCTGGCCGTCGGCGTTGCTGCCGAAACCAACGATCTCGGCATGGATGCGCGCGCCACGGGCCAAGGCGTGTTCCAGTTCTTCGAGCACCAGCATGCCGCCGCCTTCACCTATCACCAGGCCATCGCGTGCGGTGTCGTATGGGCGGGGGCTGCGTTGCGGGGTGTCGTTTTTCAGGCTGGTGGCGTAGAGCGCGTCGAAGACCATGGCCTCGGTCGGGCACAGCTCCTCGGCACCGCCGGCGAGCATCAGCGGCAAGCGGCCGAACTTGATCGCCTCGTAGGCATAGCCGATGCCCTGGCTGCCGCTGGTACAGGCGCTGGACGTCGGAATCAGGCGCCCGGTGAGGCCGAAGAAGATGCTGATGTTCGCCGCCGTGGTGTGCGGCATCATCCGCACATAGGAATTGGCGTTCAGCCCCTCGGCCACCGAGTTGAGCAGCATGTTGCCGAAGGCCTTGATCTCGTCGGTGCTGCCGGTGGAGGAGCCGCAGGCGACGCCCATGCGTCCGTCCTTGATTGATTCGTCACCCAATAATCCGGCGTCGGCCAGTGCCAGTTCCGACGCGCCAACGGCCAGCCGTGATACCCGGCCCATGCTGCGCAGTTGTTTACGGGTCCAGTGACTCGGGACCTTGAAGTCATCGATGGGGCCGGCCAGGCGTGTGTTGAGTTCGGTGAAGCGGTCCCACTCGTCCATCCGGCGGATACCGCTGCGGTTGGCCACGAAGTTGCCGGCGATGGTCTCCCAATCGCTGCCCAGTGAGGTGATGCCGGCCATGCCGGTGACGACGACGCGCTTCATCAGCACAGGCCTCCGTTGACGGCCAGAACCTGCCGGGTAATGTACGAAGCTTCCGCCGACATCAGGAAATTCACCGCACCGGCTACCTCCTCAGAGGTGCCCATGCGTTGTGCGGGGATCATTTTCATCAGCTCTTCCACCGGCACGTTTTCATCGAGCATGGCTGTGTCGATCAGGCCGGGTGCGACACAGTTAACGGTGATTTTGCGCTTGCCCAGCTCGATCGCCAATGCTTTCGCGGCGCCGATCAGTCCGGCCTTGGAGGCGCTGTAGTTGACCTGGCCACGGTTGCCGATCAAGCCGGACACCGAGGTGATGCAGACGATCCGCCCCGGCGCACGACGGCGAATCATCGGCATCATCACCGGGTGCAGCACGTTGTAGAAACCATCGAGGTTGGTGCGCATCACCACGTCCCAATCATCCTCGCTCAGCGCCGCAAAAGCACCGTCGCGGGTCAGGCCGGCGTTGAGCACCACGCCGTAATAAGCACCGTGGGTTTCCACATCGGCTTCAAGGATGGCTTTGCAGCTGGCGCGGTCGGACACGTCGAATTGCAGGATGCGCGCATTGCGCCCCAGGGCTTCGATTTCGACTTTGACGGCTTGCGCATCGGCCAGGCCGCTACGGCAATGCAGCACGATGTCATGCCCGGCCTGGGCCAGGCGCAATGCGATGGCGCGGCCGATACCACGGCTGGAACCGGTGACCAATACGGATTCAGTCATCACTGGATTCCTGGGATTCATGAAGATATTGAGCCGCGTGGGGCGGGCGGTATACGTTCAGACGCGCCGTCACGTGAATGCCCGTACCGTTGATATGGCATTCGAACACGCCCATGCCGTTGTCGTCTTCCAGGGAACGGATGCCATGGATGGTCAGCTCGGTGCCCGCCGGGAAGCTTTCGACGTTGCTCTCGAATTTGCGGCTGCCGAGCAGGAAGCCCAATTCCACGTCATCCCCGCGCTGGCGCGCATGGCAACCGGCGAAGGCGGCGACGCTCTGGGCCATCAATTCAATGCCGACCCAGGCCGGCAGGCTACCGTCGGGACGGCTGAACAGTCCATCGGGTCTGACGGTGAGGCGGGTATGAATCTGCTCTTCATCGAACGCCAGGATCTGCTCGATGAAGATCATGTCGCCGGCGTGTGGCAGCAGTTCGGCGAGCGGCCAGT